>NZ_AXAB01000002.1:0-506185 GCF_000472645.1 Bradyrhizobium sp. WSM2254
CATATCGGCCGCAGACCAATGGCAAAGTCGAACGCTTCTGGCGCACCCTCGATGAGGACGTCATCGAAGGCGCGACCTTCGACCATCTCGACCACTTCGCCAAAGAACTGTTCGAGTACCTCGTCTACTACAACAACCACAGACCCCATCAGGCCTTGGCAGGACAAACTCCCAAGGCCTTCGCCGCTACCAAGGCCACCCCGATCCAATCAGCGAATTATTGAACATCGACAATTGCGAGGAGCCCTTGCGACGAAGCAATCCAGAGTCCCTCCGCGGAGACGCTCTCGATTGCTTCGCCGCGCTCGCAATGACGGAAGAAAGATCAGAAGCGTTCTCCCCACAGCGCCTGCACGATTGCATCCAGTCCATCCGTCAGCGCCGCAGGTCCCGGCTGCAGGATGATCGGTGACTTGATCTCGACGATGCGGTTGTCGCGCACGGCCGGAATCTCGCTCCAGCCCTCGCGCGCGCGGATGCGGGCAGGCACGACTTTCTTGCCGCACCATGATGCGAGGATCACGTCGGGGGCTGCCTTACGCACGTCGTCCGCCGAGACGATACGATCCTTCGCCGCCTGCCGATGCCGCAGCTCTGGAAAGACATCCTCAGCCCCGGCGATCTCGATCAGCTCGGACACCCAGCCGATGCCTGATATCAGCGGATCGTCCCACTCCTCGAAATAGACCTTTGGCTGCGGCAAGGGGCGGGACGTTGCGGCGATCGCGGCGAGACGCCGTTCGAATCCTTGGGCGAGTTCCTCGGCGCGCTTGGCGGCGCCGACCAGAGCACCGAGAGTCCGGATCATCGCCAGGATTCCCGCAACGTCGCGCTGGTTGAAGACGTGGACATCGACGCCGGCCCGCACGAGATCGGCCACGATACCGGCCTGGAGATCGGAGAAGGCGAGCACGAGGTCCGGTTCCAGCGCCAGGATCTTTGGAATGTCTGCGGAGACGAAGGCCGACACCCGTGGCTTCTCGCGCCGCACCTGAGGCGGGCGCACGGCGTAGCCGGAGACGCCGACGATGCGGTCCTGCTCGCCGAGCAGATAGAGCGTTTCGACCGTCTCTTCGGTCAGGCAGACGATGCGGCGGGGAGGGAAGTGACGCATGGGAGCAGCATATGCACAAATGCGGGCGTCGATGTCAGCATGGCCATTACCTCGGACGTCATTGCTTTGCCGCGCGAAGCAATTCACGCTGAGACAACAACGAATTGGGAGGATATCCGATGACGCCGCTCGAGAAACTTAAAGCGATGAAGATGCCGTTCGCCGAGCTCAAGGGCGTCGAGTTCGTCGAGGCAGAGAAGGACCGCGTGGTGGCACGGATGACCGTCAGGCCCGATCTCTGCACCCTCCACCACACCATCCACGGCGGCGCGGTGATGGCGCTGGCCGATTCCGTCGGCGCGGCGGCGACCGTGATCAACCTGCCCGAGGACGCCAAGGGCACGACGACGCTCGAGAGCAAGACCAATTTCATCGGCGGCGCCAGGGAGGGAACCACGATCATCGCCACCGCGACCCCGGTTCACCGAGGCCGACGCACCCAGGTCTGGACCACCCGGCTCGAAACCGAGGACGGCAAGCTGGTGGCCGTGGTGACCCAGACGCAGCTGGTCCTCGTATGATTACGGGGCTTTGATTTTGTTAACGAAATAGTCGCTCCCGATGCCCGAAACTTGGGCAGGTTCCCGTCTTGAAAATTATGGTGCGATGCACAACATAGGGGTCCTAGGGATTCGAACGCCTCCTCGAGGGACACCAAGAGGAGTTTTGACGTGGTACTTGAAGAGACCGTCCGCACCGCCCCAGGCTATGTGCGGACCCTGATCCAGCAGGAAGAATTGCCGCTGCTGCGCGATCACCTGCTAAGGCTCGATGCCGAAAGCCGGCATGATCGTTTCAACGGTTTTCTCGACGACAGCTTCATCGAGCGTTACGCCGCCCGCTGTGCCGAGGACGGCACCGTGATCGTCGCCTATATCGTCGACGGCGTAGTCCGCGGTGCGGCCGAGCTGCATCCGCCGGAGCACGATTCTCTGCCCGAAGTCGCGTTCAGCGTGGAGGCCTCTGCGCGCCGCAAGGGCGTCGGCAGCGTGCTGTTCCGCCGCCTGATCGCGGAAGCGCGCTGGAAGGGCTACAAGCACCTGCGCATCACCACCGGCGCCGAGAATCACGCGATGCGGGCGCTTGCCCGGAAGTTCGGTGCGCATCTCGCCTTCCGCCACGGCGAATCGACCGGCACGATCGATCTGGCCAAGACGCCGGAAGCCGAGCTGGCCGAACTCGCAGCCGCGCCGTTCACGGCCGGGCGCGCGCTTCTCAGCTTCAACTCGACCTGCTGGAAGATCATCTCCAGCATGTACGGCAATCGCGCCGCCTGAATCAAAAAGCGGACCGGCAAAACCGGTCCGCTTTTGTATTGGGGGTCGTGGGCGAGGCGCTCAGGTGCCGGTGCGTGTGCCGGTGCCGAAGCGGCGGACGACGCGGCGTTCGACCACGACGGAGCGCTGTGCGCCTTGTTCGCCGGCGATCACGCGCGTGGCGGTGATGCGGCTGTTGGTGCGGGCCAGTTTCTTCACCTCGGCCTGCACGACATCGAGCGGCATCCCCATCAGAGCTGCGGCGATCTCGGCCTGCTGCTCCTGGTCGTCGGTGATGCCGACGGCGGCGAAGATCGCCTCGTCCAGGGTGGGCGGATCGTGACGCACGCGCCGCGTGCCGTACTTGGTATTCCAGTCTGCGCTCATGGGGGCCTCGTTTCGATCCGGGATACCTAGTGCCGCCTATGTTGCATTGCAATATGAATTTGGTGTGGCATCTCAGCTATTCACGACTTGCATCGATCCTGTGTCATGCCGGTGACGGAGCACCTGCGTTCACCTCGATCCGTTGCTGGGGCCAGCGCTTCAGCGCTGCATGGCCGGCCTCGGTGAGCCCGTAGATTCCCCGCTCCGTGCGTTCGAACCAGCCATACACATTGTTAAGCAAGATCTTGCCGGCATCGGGACACCGTTCGCGCAATTCGCGCACGCGCCGCGGCCCCTCGGCGAGCGCGGAGGCGCAGGCCAGCGCCTGCTGCCGGTAGGCCGTCATGATCGGCGCGCGGGTGCTGCCGCCGAGCACCGGATCGCCCTGGCGACGCTGATGCTCGGCAACGAGCCGCGAACGCTTTTTCGGCTCGCGTCGCGGCGCCGCGGTCGGCGGCTTCACCAGCACCTCGACCTGCCCGCGGTCGGTGACCCCCAGCATACCGAAGCCGAGGCGGCGACAGAGATTGCGATAGCGCGCGTCGCTCTCGCGCCCCTTGCCACGGATCGACATCTTGGCGGCAATCCAGACCTCGTCGCCCGCCGGCGCGCGGTCGACCGCCTGGAGGATCAGCTCGAGATTGAAGGCGAGCTTGAGCTCGCCGATCACCACCACCGGCGGGTCGCCGGCGCTGAGGCCCACGAGATCGCAGCCGCCGATCTCGCCCTTGACCGTGAAGCCGAGCTCTTCGAGGAAACGTTTGACGGGCAGGTAGAGCGCGGTTTCCACAGGTGTTCCGATCGGAGAATCAATTCCAGCCAGTCTAGCCCGGATCGGACTCGGGGCTCTCCGCCATTTGATCGGGAACAGATGGTCCGCCGGCAAGCAGAGCATCCGCTTCAAGGGCGATCTGCGGCTCTTGGTGCCGGATTGATCACACCCGCCCGCTGACCGGGATCAGCGCGCCGGTGATGCCGCTCGCGGCATGGCCGGCGAGGAACAGGATGACTTCAGCAAGCTCCTGCGGCGTCACCCATTTGGCGAAGTCAGCTTTCGGCATGTCGGCGCGGTTGGCCTTGGTGTCGATGATCGACGGCAGCACCGCGTTCACCGTCACCTTGCCCTTCCACTCGCCGGCCAGCGCCTCGGTGAGGCGATGCACGCCGGCTTTCGACGCCGCATAGGGTCCCATGCCATTGCCGGCCTGGAGCGCGCCCATGGCGCCGATGTTGACGATGCGGCCGGCGCTGGACGCGGCGAGATGCGGCAGCGCCGCGCGCGAGGCGTTGAGCGCGGTCAGCACGTTGAGCGCATACATGCGCTGCCACGTCGTGATGTCGCCGTCGCCGACGGTCTCGAAGGCAAAGCCGCCGGCGATGTTGATCAGGGCATCAAGCCTGCCGAAATGTTTTGCCGCAGCCTCGATCGCCGCCTTCGCCTGCGCCGCGTCGGAAAGATCGACGCCGCCGATCTCGATGCGCTCGGGCGACGCTGGCATTTGCGAGGGCGCGTAATCGATGCCGGCGATCCGTGCGCCGCGAGACTGCGCGACCTCCGCAACCACTTTGCCGAGAGCGCCGAGCGCGCCGGTCACGACAATGACTTTTCCCTGCACGATGCTCTCCGTCGTTCCACTTCGCTGGGACTATTGCTCCGCTCGAATTGGACTTGCAATGGCGACGGCTTCCAAGCTGGGGTACAAATGCAACTTTAGATCGTCGAGGAGGTTGTTTCATGCCTGACAATTTTCCAACCCTCGAATTTCCCGCTTCGATCGTTGATTTCAAACATCCGCTCGACAACTTCCGAACCGCGTTGGCCGGAACGGGGCCCGTACGCATCGTGGCGATGGGATCGTCTTCGACGGCCGGACTCGACAATGTCGTTGCCTATCCCGCACGGCTCGAACTGTACTTGAGAAGACACTTCAAGGATCACGATCAGCGTCCGAACATCCGGATCGACGTATTCAACCGGGGCAAGGGCGGCGAAGAAGCGAACCTGGAAGTGCCTCGGTTCAACGACGACATCTTTGCTGACAATCCATCGCTGGTACTTTGGCAAGTTGGAACCAACGCCGTTTTCCGCCAGAAAGATTTCAACTTCGATGAGGTGGTCGGCAAAATCGCAGAGGGATTGAAACTCCTGCACGATCATCCGACCATCGATGTCGTGCTGATCGATCCGCAATACACGACGGCCATGCTGTTCGACGACAACGTCGAGCTGGCCGAAAAGATGGTTTCAGCGATCCGAACCGCTGCGCAAGACGCCGAGGTTAACCTGTTCCAGCGCTGGGCGCTGATGCGGCACTGGCACGTGTACAACAAGGCGTCGTTCGAGCAGCTCGTTGCCCCGGACGATGGGCTGCTGTTGCACCAGAGCGACTGGAGCACAATGCATGTCGCCCGTGCCCTTCGTTCGGCGATCCTCAAGGCCGCCGGAGCCACGCAAAAATGCGGGTGCTTGATTACGACTGCAGATAACGCGCCCGCAGCGCCTCCCGCTCCGGTGGGCCAATCTTGAGCCCATCGCGCAAATAGGTTTCGAGATCGCCGTATTCCTTGCCGACGGCTTCGAACGCAGCGGTAAGGTAGGAGGCCTCGACGCTGCCGATGGCATTGCGCACGTCCTCGGGCAGGTCGATGGCAGCCGTGGCGTCGCGCCGGTAAAACTGGTTGGTCAACAGGTAGTCCTCGGCAATGACGTCATCGGAAACGCCGAGCGCATGCAGGATCAGCGCGCTGGCAAAGCCGGTGCGGTCCTTGCCGGCGGTGCAGTGGATCACGAGCGGGGCGCGGTCTTCCAGCAGATGGCCGAACAGTGCGCGAAAGCTGTGCGTGTTGTGGCGGACATAGTTGCGGTAGGACTCGCGCATGAGCTCCAGTGCGACCGGCGCGGTCAACGTGCCCCGGGCGAGTTCGGCGCGCAGGGCGGCAACAACCGTCGGCTCGATCGGCAGCGAGTGCACGGTGATCTCGTTCACGACGCAGACACCGGCGGCGCGCTCCTCCAGCCCGCGAAAATCGAACGCGCTTCTGACGCCGAGCGCGCGGACGATTTCGATGTCATCGGCGGTGAGCTGACCGAGATGGTTGGAGCGGAAGATATGCCGCCAGCGCGTGGTGCGGTCGTCGGTGGTCGGATAGCCACCGAGATCGCGGAAATTGCTGGCGCCTTGCAAGGCGAGGTGACGGGTAGGGGAGTCGGACATCGGATTTGCTTTTGTTATGTTGCCGGCGGATCATTACAGGGGGCGATCATGAACCGGCACAAGGCCATTGTTTTGGCGATCACCATGCTGGCGGGCGGAATCTTCGGCATGCGGCCGGCCGGTGCACAGACGTTCCAGACCTACCGCTGCGCCGATGGTACGCAGTTCATCGTCGGGTTTTATGACGCCGACAAGCGCGCCTTCCTCCAGATCGACGGCGAACCCGTCACGCTCGCCAAGCGGCTGACGGTCTCGGGCGCGCGCTATTCGGGGGCGGGGGTCACGCTGAGGATCGGCAAGTCGGGAGCGACCACCGTCAAGCATCTGAAGCGGCCGGTCACGGCCTGCGCGGTGGTCGAAAAGCCCGGGCTCTAGCCGCGAGGCGATCAAGAATCAAAAAGGGTCGAAACCTCGTTGTTTCGACCCTCTTCAAACTGCTGCCGGTCGCTCCAGGGAGCGTCGCGGGATTGAACCAAACGCAGGCATTAGCGATCCCATTTCGGCTTGTCTTCGTCGACGGCCTCCTGATGGTACCAGCTTCCGCTGCAAATCGTCTCGTTGGCGGGAAGCGAGAGACGGTCGGCAGGAAGGCGGGCCTCACCGTAGCGGCGTCCTCCGAGAGCCGCGCGGCCCCCGGCGGGGAATTGGTAGATCTTTGCAGATCCCTCACTCAGACCATTGTTCATCATTGCGGTATCTCCTCGGGTCGAAGCGCTTGGCCTCCATGGTGCGCCCGACTCGTTCGATTGTGGTTACTGGAATCCCCATATCGGCCGCGCGCCCCGAAATGCAAAGTGCTGAAAAGGAAATCAGTTTCAGCCCATTTTCTAGGCAGCGTGCTTTCTGCATCCTCCAAGGCACCAGCTTGGTGACTAACGCTTGGGCCATTGCGAAGGTTGCTGGCGACGGGGCGAAGACTTTGCGAATATTGCCGGACGTTGATGCGCGTTTCATCGGCAACCTCCGGCGCAGGTCGGGCTGCTCCAGAATCAGGCGTTTTCCGCGGGATTTTTGCGGTGCAGCTTCACGCAAAGGTGCGCCGCTATGACGCACGCCGTTGTGGACGCCCAGCCGGCGGCGCGGAGAGCCCGGCGGCAGGGGAAAACCTTCCGTAGTGCGGCCTTTTGGCACGTAAAATGCTTGTAAGCGGTCGGCCGATGGTGGCCGGGTACAAACGTGCGGGGGCCCCAGGGCCCCCAACCTTTCGCATCATCTACAGAGAGGCTCAATGACCAAGTACAAGCTCGAGTACATCTGGCTCGACGGATATACGCCGACTCCGAACTTGCGCGGCAAAACTCAGATCAAGGAATTCGCGTCGTTCCCGACGCTCGAGCAGCTTCCGCTCTGGGGCTTCGATGGCTCCTCCACCCAGCAGGCCGAGGGCCACAGCTCCGATTGCGTGCTGAAGCCGGTCGCCGTCTTCCCGGACGCTGCCCGCACCAACGGCGTGCTCGTGATGTGCGAAGTCATGATGCCCGATGGCAAGACCCCGCATGCCTCCAACAAGCGCGCCACCATCCTCGACGATGCGGGCGCCTGGTTCGGCTTCGAGCAGGAATACTTCTTCTACAAGGACGGTCGTCCGCTCGGCTTCCCGGCTTCGGGTTATCCGGCGCCGCAGGGCCCGTACTACACCGGCGTCGGCTTCTCGAACGTCGGCGACGTCGCCCGCAAGATCGTCGAAGAGCATCTCGACCTCTGCCTCGCGGCCGGCATCAACCATGAAGGCATCAACGCGGAAGTCGCGAAGGGCCAGTGGGAATTCCAGATCTTCGGCAAGGGCTCCAAGAAGGCCGCTGACGAAATGTGGATGGCCCGCTACCTGATGCTGCGCCTGACCGAGAAGTACGGCATCGACATCGAGTTCCACTGCAAGCCGCTCGGCGACACCGACTGGAACGGCTCCGGCATGCACGCCAACTTCTCGACCGAGTACATGCGCACGGTCGGCGGCAAGGAGTACTTCGAGGCCCTGATGGCCGCGTTCGACAAGAACCTGATGGACCACATCGCCGTCTACGGCCCGGACAACGACAAGCGTCTGACCGGCAAGCACGAGACCGCGCCGTGGAACAAGTTCAGCTACGGCGTGGCCGACCGCGGCGCTTCGATCCGCGTGCCGCACTCCTTCGTCAACAACGGCTACAAGGGCTATCTGGAAGACCGTCGCCCGAACTCGCAGGGCGACCCATACCAGATCGCTTCGCAGATCCTGAAGACGATCGCGTCCGTGCCGGCAGAGAAGAAGGCGGTCGCCTAAGATCCTCCCGGCCCGGGCTGGGGGGCTTGCCCGGGTTGGCTTTCGATCCGCCGGAGCTGAAAGGCTCCGGCGGATTTTTTGCATTTTGATGACGGGCGTTCCTGTGGCCTGTCGACCCCGGCGGTGTGAAACTTGTCCATCGCCATCGAAAGCGGGATAGAGTGTTACTGGATGCGCGCAGGGCCGGGGACGGCTGGTGTTTGAGGGTTTCTACAAGGTGCGGTTTCAGCTCGGCGACGCCGTTGGCCGGAGCGTGATGCATGCCGGCAATGGCAAGATGCTCGGCGGCAATTCGGCCTTCGCCCATATCGGCACCTACGAGAAGACCGACGACGGCGTCGACATCGTCATCAAGACCGTCCGCCACAACCCCGATCCGAACTACCGCGCCATGGCCGGCACCGATGATGCGACCTTGCTGGCGAAAGGCTGGGCCGACGGCGATCTCTATCGTTTCAAGGGCGAGCTGAAGGAGCTGCCGGGCGTTCCCTTTCAGTCGGTGATGACGCCGATCACCGAGGACGAGGTGCCGATCGCCGGCGGCGTCGGCGAGGGCGGTATCGGCGATGGCCTCTATTCGATCCACCTGCGCATGCTCGACGGCGTCGATGGCGGCCTCACCGGCGTGATGCTGCTCAACCAGGGCCGCATTCTCGGCGGCGATGCCTCGTTCTACTATCTCGGCAGCTACACCGCCACGAACGGCCGCTGGAAGGGCCAGATCCTCAATCAGGAGCACACGCCGGCCAAGGACGATCCGATCTTCGGCGGCCACGAGGTCGGCATCGGCTTCTCCGGCAGCTACGACGCGGAGCAGGCGGTGCTGGAGGCAACGGCGCTTGCCGGCAAGCGCAGCCTGCGCCTGACCGCCGCGCTCAAGCTGATGCACCGCGCCTGAACTCATCCGGGAATACACATGGAAAAGTCCATCCGCATGCTTTCGACGCTCGGCCTGATGGGCGCGATGCGCAGCCTGTCGTCCGCCTTCGAGACCGCCAGCGGCATCCACATCGATGCCGACTTCGCGCCGACCCTGGCGCTGCTCAAGCGGCTGCGCGACGGCGAGGCCGCCGATCTCGTCATCCTCACGCGCGAGGGGCTCGATGAGGTGATCGGCGAGGGCCGTGTGATCGCCGAGAACGCAGCCGATCTCGCGCGCTCCTTCGTCGGCATTGCCGTACGGGCAGGGCAGGCGCATCCCGACATTGCGACCGAAGCTGCGCTGCGCAAGACGCTGCTTGCGGCGCGGTCCGTCGCCTATTCGCGGCTGGGCGCGAGCGGCGTGTACTTCGCCCAGCTGATCGTGCGGATGGGGATCGCCGCCGAGATCAACGCCAAGGCCACCATCGTCGAACAGGGCTTTACCGCCCAGCGGCTCGTCAGCGGCGAGGCGGATCTGGCCGTGCAGCAGATCAGCGAGCTGAAACAGGTCGACGGCATCGAAGTGATCGGGCCGGTCCCGCACGATTTGCAGACACCGGCCGTGTTCTCCGCCGGCCGCATGGCGAGCGCGAAACATGCCGAAGCCGCGGACCGGTTGCTGCGCTACCTCGCATCGCCGGAGGTCGTGCCCGTTCTGCGTCAATCGGGACTCGAGCCTTGAATTTGCCGGAGCTGGGACGCAACGTGGTGTCCATGCGGACCTATCTTCTTGCCATTCTCCTTGCGCTTGCCGCGCCCCTCGCGGCGCATGCTCAGTCGGCCGACCTCGTCCTGTGCGACCGGGTTGCGGCCGATCCCAGCGATCCCGACAAGCCGGCTGACGTGAAGGGCGCCGCGGAGGTCGCGGCCTCCGACGTCGCGACCGCCATCAAGTTCTGCAAGCAGGCCGCGCCATCTTCGCGGCGTGCGATGTTCGCGCTCGGCCGTGCCTATGCCGCCAACCGGCAGACGGCGGAGGCGATCGCTGCCTGGCGGAAGGCTGCCGACAAGGGATCGAGCGCGGCCATGGTCGAGCTCGGCGTGCTCTACGGCACCGGCGCCGGCGTTGCCAAGGACGAAGCGCAGGCGCGCAAATTGTTCGAGAAGGCGGCGCAGGCCGGCAATCCCCGCGGCGTCAGCAATCTTGCCGCGCTCGGCGGCGCCGGCGGTGGCGCGCCCGCCGATCCCGCGCAGGCGCGCGCGCTGCTGGGCAAGGCCGCCGAGACCAACGCGGAGGCGCAGTACCAGCTCGGCCTGATGCTCTCCGAAGGCACGGGCGGCGCGCAGGACGACGTCGCGGCGCGCGCGCTGTTCGAGAAGGCGGCCGCGCAAAACCATCCCGGCGCGCTGGAGCGGATGGGCGCCTTCGCACAGGAAGGCCGCGGCGGCGCGAAGGACAAGGATGCCGCGAAAGCCTATTACGAGCGCGCCGCAGCGCTTGGCGACGAAGACGCCAAGAAGGCGCTGGAGCGGCTGCGCTGCCCCTACGCGATCAAGGACAAGCAGGGCAAGCTCGTCACCACACTGTGCTTCTAAAGCGCGATGAGATCGCGCTTTAGAATTATTGTTTGAGCATGATCTTTTCGGAAAACCGCTGCCCGCTTTTCCGGATCATGCTGTAGCTCACTTGTAGTAGTAGGCGACGTTGTTGCGGGCGTCGCGATAGGTCGTCTCGAGAAAATCAGGATACTGCGCCGCCGCCCGCGCCACGGCGCGCACGACGCAGGTCCAGAAATCCCCATCCCAGCTGAAATGGGTGAAGGTCGCGTCCTCGAATTTGACCGCGGTGATGATGGCCTGCTTGATCGCGGCGTCATCGGCGCGCGGATGGGCGCGCTTCAGGTAGCCGAACATCGGCCCTTCATGGGCATGGTCGCGATCCCAGCGGTATTTCGCGCTGATCTGCTCCGGCGTGAGGGTGCGATTGATGCGAACCTCTTCGGCGGTCGGGCGCCCTTCGATCGAATCCAGCCGGTAACGCCAGCGCCAGAGTTCGAACGCGGCATCGAGCAGCGGTTGCTTCGCCGCGCTGGCGATGATGGCAGCGATCTGCGCGTCAGCTGATGGCTCCGTCTGATCCATGCCGCTTTGTCGCGCGCTCGTGCCGACGGGTTCGAAGGCGCTGTCGAAGGGAAGGAACCAGCTCCGGCAAGCGCTGTTGAGATGACAACAAGCGGGAGGCCCGATCATGATCCGCAAACTGGCATCCGGCGAGTATCGCCTTTACTCACGCAAGGTGAATCCGAAGACCGGCAAGCGTCGCAACCTCGGCACCTTCAAGAGCCGGGCTGCGGCCGAGAAGCACGAGCGCGAGGTGCAGTATTTCAAGCGTCACTAGCGCGTGGCGAGAGGGCCGTGACCACGCAAGACAAAAAAGTCGAAAAACAACCCCATGCACAGTAGCCGCGGCGCTGAAATCACAACGAAATCATTGATTGCGGATTTAGCGAAATTCGTTTGACCCGTCGGGCAAAACAGGGGCATGGTGGCATCATGCAGCGAAAGGTCCGGCGAGCGGCCCTTGCGCGAAAAAGCCGGATGGAACCGATGCGGCGGCAGTGCTAGGTAGCCTGCGATTCTTTTCCGATTTTGCGGGTTCAAGGCGTTGCTCAACGGGCTCTACAAGGTTGAATACGGCATCAACGGCGCCTTCGGCCGCAGCATCATGTGCATGCACAATGGCAAGATGCTGGGCGGCAATTCCGCCTTCGCGCATCTCGGGACCTATGAGGTCAGGGACGGCGCGATCGAGGCCAATGTCATCACGGAGCGCCACAACGAGGATCCCAATTACAAGCCGCTGATGGGCACCGACGTCGCCGCGATCAAGGTGCGCGGCCGGACGGAGGGATCGACGATCCTGTTCGAGGGCAAGGCCGATCCGGTGCCGGGCAGCGTGTTCTGGGCCAACCTCGCGCCGCTCGACGACGAGGCGCTGCCGCCGCGCGGCACGGTCGGCCCCGGCGGTATCGTCAACGGGCTGTACTCAATCCACATCCGTGCGCTCGACGGGATCGATGCCGGGCTGTCGGGCGTGATGCTGCTGATGGATGGCCGCATCCTCGGCGGCGATGGGTTCTTCTATTATCTCGGCTCCTATTCCTCGGCGGATGGCCGCTGGAAGGGCGAGATGCTGAACCAGGAGCACACGCCGGCGAAGGACGAAAATCCCGTCTTCGGCGGCTATGAGGTCGGGATCGGCTTCTCGGGAACCTGCACGGCCGATAGCAGCGAGCTCGAGGGCATTGCGCTCGCCGGCAAGCGCAGCCTGCGCCTTGCGGCCTCGCTCAAGCTGATGCGAAGGGCGTAGGGCGGATACTCGTAGAAACTACGTCCGCTGCCCTGAAAAGCGGACATCGAAGGTGTTCTGGATCAACGGCGTCCCTGGGCCAACAGCGGGTGGGCTGCCACCAGGTCGCGCCTGTTGCGCGCGTTTGCGGCCCAATTTTCGTCCCCTGGTTGCATAGATGATAATTCTCATATAGTTTTAGGCTGATTTTGAGTTTTCGCTTTTTTTCCTGTCAATTTCCCTTACCGGATATCGGTAATGAATTACCAGAACGTCGACAGAATTGCTGTCGGTATGCGTTTCAGGATGAGCGAGCTTGGTGCCGCTCGATGCCCAGAGATTGCCGACCGGAGTGGCATCGTCATTGACGTGAGCCGTCGCACCACTGGCATCACCGTGCTGTTCGATGGCGCCCGAAGACCAACGTGCCTGCACAGGGACTTCATATCGCCCATCTCGGATGGGGAGGTCACCGCGCCTTCTATCGCTTCAGACGAATGAGGGTCCGCGATGTTTTCAAAACCGCGCGAATGGTCGAGGCACGAGGCGCAGCGATTGACGACTCTCGCGCGTCAGAAAACCTGCGCCGGCGACATAGCCCGTGAGCTTGATCGCCATGTCACTTCAGTCAGAAAGAAGGCACGCGAACTCGGCTTGCTGCTCCCGAAGCGGGCCGACGTCTCGCGACTACGTGGGAAGTGAAATCATTCAATGTGGCGCGTCGCGCGCCACCGCCGCCTGCGACGGACTTCGTTAGGTAGAGATCTGACGTAGGCGCGCGCCAAATGTATTCCCCTTGGCAGCCACGCGGGGCGCAATGCCGCGCATGATGTCGCCAGCGGATGGGGCATCAACGGACCTCACGGTTTGCGGCTCGGACGGCGCGCTTCGGGCCGGACGCGGACAGCGAACTGGCTGTCAGCGGGCACGAAGCGCCGTTTCGGGACGAATTCCAGCAAGCTGGCGTGACCGGCGAGGCGGAATCCGGGCCCGGCCGGGCTTCCCCTTGGGACCGGCATGGCCTATGACGCTGCAACGCAAAAATTCCCCCAAAATGACCTCATGATCCGCCTCGACAACGTCAGCAAGCAAGCCGGCCACCAGATCCTGTTCATCGAAGCCTCCGCCGCCCTCAACAAGGGCGAGAAGATCGGGCTCGTCGGCCCGAACGGCGCGGGCAAGACCACGCTGTTCCGTATGATCGCCGGTGAGGAGCTGCCGGACGAAGGGCAGGTCTCGACCGATCGCGGCATCACCATCGGTTATTTCAATCAGGACGTCGGCGAGATGAGCGGCCGCAGCGCCGTGGCCGAGGTGATGAACGGCGCCGGCCCCGTCAGCGAGGTCGCGGCCGAGTTGCGCCAGCTCGAGGCTGACATGGCCGACCCTGACAAGGCCGACCAGATGGACGAGATCATCGCGCGCTATGGCGAGGTGCAGCACGCCTTCGAGGAACTCGACGGCTATGCGCTCGACGGCCGCGCGCGCGAGGCGCTCTCCGGTCTCGGCTTCAGCCAGGAGATGATGGACGGCGACGTCGGAAAACTCTCCGGCGGCTGGAAGATGCGCGTGGCGCTGGCGCGTATTCTTTTGATGCGGCCCGACGTCATGCTGCTCGACGAGCCGAGCAACCATCTCGATCTGGAAAGCCTGATCTGGCTGGAGAAATTCCTGCACGACTATGAGGGCACGCTCTTGATGACCTCGCATGACCGCGAGTTCATCAACCGCGTGATCTCCAAGGTGATCGAGATCGATAGCGGCTCGCTGACGACCTATACCGGCGATTACGAATTCTACGAGCAGCAGCGCGCGCTGAACGAGAAGCAGCAGCAGGCGCAGTTCGAGCGCCAGCAGGCCATGCTCGCCAAGGAGATCAAGTTCATCGAGCGATTCAAGGCGCGTGCCTCGCATGCAGCCCAGGTGCAGAGCCGGGTGAAGAAGCTCGACAAGATCGAGCGGGTCGAGCCGCCGCGCCGCCGCCAGACGGTGGCGTTCGATTTTCCGCCGGCACCGCGCTCGGGCGAGGACGTCGTGGCGCTCAAGAGCGTCCACAAGGGCTATGGCAGCAAGCGCATCTATGACGGTCTCGATTTCATGATCCGCCGCCGCGAGCGCTGGTGCGTGATGGGCGTCAACGGCGCCGGCAAGTCGACGCTGCTCAAGCTCGTCGCGGGCGCCAGCGAGCCGGACGAGGGCACGGTGGCAGTCGGCGGCAGCGTCAAGATGGGCTATTTCGCCCAGCACGCCATGGACCTGCTCGACGGCGAGCGCACCGTGTTTCAGTCGCTGGAAGACGCGTTTCCGACCGCGGGGCAGGGCTCCTTGCGCGCGCTCGCCGGCTGCTTCGGCTTCTCCGGCGACGACGTCGAAAAGCGCTGCCGCGTGCTCTCAGGCGGCGAGAAGGCGCGCCTCGTGATGGCAAAAATGCTGTTCGATCCGCCGAACTTCCTGGTGCTGGACGAGCCGACCAACCATCTCGACCTCGCCACCAAGGAGATGCTGATCACGGCGCTGTCGGATTTCGAGGGCACCATGCTGTTCGTCTCGCACGACCGGCACTTCCTGGCGACGCTGTCGAACCGGGTGCTGGAGCTGACGCCCGAAGGCATCCACCAGTTTGGCGGCGGCTACACGGAGTATGTCGCGCGCACGGGGCAGGAAGCGCCGGGGTTGCGGCCGTGAACCCATAAATCTGCCGGTCGGTCGGCCTGCCAGAGTCCGCTATGCCCCGATAGCGACCAAGTTCCGCAGCACGTCGAAATGACGCGATCGGCCAGGAACGGAAGTCGCACTCACTCGATCAACTCGTCGCGACCGGGCGAGCACCTGGCCGTGATGGTCATTCGGGCAGCCCGGCTTGCCGCAATCCTTCCTGGTATCGCGAGAGGTCTTCGGCACGCCGATAAGGGCCACACACGTCTTTGAGAGTGGAAACACGTAGCGCGGGATTCAGTTGCCGCAGCCGAGCCACTGCCTTATGTGCTTCGTCCAGCCGTCCGGCCATTGCGTTGCTCGCGGCGGCGATGCGCAATCCAGGTTGATAGTCCGGCTTGTCCTGCAATGCCATTGCCGCCCACGATGTGGCCTCATCATAGCGGCCCAGGAAGAAATCTGCATGCGCGGTCCCCGCTCGCATCCCGTTCACCCGCGCATCAAGTGGGCTAAAGCGCATGGCACGCGCGAAGCGCTCGATCGCCGCGTCCGGCTCGCCGAGAAAGACTTTTACCCAGCCGCCCGAAAACCATGCCTCGGCCAAATTGGAATTGAGCACAAGCGCGCGATCGATTAAGGCGGCGCCTACCCCGGGATCGCGAACGACATACACCAATGCATACCCGCCGGTGGCGAGCGCTATCGCGTCATCCTTGCCCAACTCAACCGCCCGATGAGCGAGCCTCTTTACTTCGGCAATCTCATTCGGAGTGCCTGAAAACCAGCCATTGGTCTTGGCAATGAGGTAGCAAGAGGCGGCACGACCGTAGGCGGCCGCAAAATCCGGGTCGAGCTCGATCGCGCTGTTGAACAGGCGCAGTGCCTCGTCGTTCGCTTGCCGGCCGGCAAACTGATAAAACTTGGCCAAACCGCGCAAATAGAGGGCATAGGCGTCGAGGCTGTCGGTCGGCTTGCGCTTGGCACGCTCGATTTCGGCCTTTTCCACCGCCGGCGCAATCGCCCCGACAACGCTCTCGGTCACCTGGTCCTGCAGATCGAAGATGTCGCCGAGACCACCATCAAACCGGTCTGCCCAAAGATGTGCCCCAGTGGCGGCATCGACGAGCTGTCCCGTGATGCGTACTCGATTTGCCGCCTTGCGAACACTCCCTTCCAGCACGTAGCGCACCCCAAGCTCGCGCCCGACCACCTTCACGTCGACTGCGCGCCCCTTGTATGTGAAGCTCGAGTTGCGGGCGATGACGAACAGCGCCTTGAAACGAGACAGCGCCGTGATGATTTCCTCCACTATCCCGTCCGCAAAATATTCCTGCTCCGGATCGCCGCTCATGTTCTGGAACGGCAGCACGGCGATGGACGGCTTGTCGGGAAGCGGAAGCGCCTGAGGTTGGCTCACAGCCGAACTTGATTGCACTACGGAAGGGATTTGACCAGTCAGCCGAACCCGCCAGACCCGCATAGGCTCGGCAATATTTTTGAGGGGCTGCGGTCCCATATCATCGCAGGCAATCTCGACCTTGCCCCGAATCTGCCGATAGGCATCATCGGACATGCAGACGCCGCCCGGTTCGGCGATGCCCTCAAGGCGGACAGCAATGTTGACGCCATCGCCGAAGATGTCGTTGTCATCGAAAATGACGTCACCGACGTGAATGCCGATGCGGAATTCGATCCGCTTGACCTTCGGCTCATCGATATTCTGTTCAGCCATGCCGCACTGAATTTCGACGGCGCAGCGTACGGCATCCACGATGCTCCCGAACTCAACGAGGGCGCCGTCCCCTGTATTCTTGACGACACGTCCGTGATGCTCAACGATTTTGGGATCGAAAAGCTTCTTTCTAAGCGCTTTCAGTTGCGCCAGCGTGCCTTCTTCGTCGATCCCTATCAAGCGGCAAGAGCCAGCGACATCCGCCGCCAGAATAGCCGCCAGTCGCCGCTCGACGTGCTCACTGCTCAAGATGCACCCCCATGCTCGGGGAAATTGAATGGTTATATAGCAGAAATCTTGAGCCGATGTCCGGCTATGCTCATGCCCGAGACGGGGCATTCGCGACCGGGTCGAACCAGTTGCAAGTCAAGCGGGAGTGATACTCGCCGTCATGCCGGGCTTGTCCCGGCCATCCACGAACTTTCACATGCACCGAAAAACGTAGATGCCCGGGCCTTCGCCGCGCCGAAGCGGCTTTGGCCGCGCAGGCGGGACGAGCCCGGGCATGAGGCGTTTGTGGAGCGATTGTTCGCTAGGGAAGCAGCGAATTCTCAGCGCCTTACGCGCCGACCTCGCACTTCTTCATGAAGCTGTTCTTGGCGGCGCCGGCCAGCGGCTTGCCGTCGGCGCTGACGGCCTTGGGCGTGCAGGCGTCGGCCTTGCACTTCTTCAGGAACGAGGTCTTGGCTGCGCCTGCGAGCGGCTTGCCGTCCTTGCCGACCGCCTTGCTCTCGCAGGTTTCTTGCGCGAAGGCCGATCCCGCTGCAAAGGTCGCGACGATCGCAGCCAGGAAAATCCGCTTCATCATGGGTGTCTCCCTAAACCAGAAATGGCGAGGGGATTGGAGCCGGGAATCGTGGCGCAATCAAGCAGGATCGGCGCCGACGCGTCTTCGCGCGGTTCATTTTTTCCAGCGGTCGAGGGTGGCAACGGCCTTGACGCGCGCGTCGTTCATCGCCGCCTGATTCCCGGGCGTCGACTGCCGCCGGGACGAGGGCTCGTCGAAACCGTGGGTTGCCCCGCGATAGGCCGTGACGTCGATCGGGCTTCCGGCCTGCCGCGAGCGGTCGGCGAATTGCTGGCAGGTCTGCGGCGAGACCTCTTCGTCGTCGGCGCCGAGAAACATCGCGATTGGAGCGGCGCTGGAGATGGTCGGCGCGACCAGTGCCTTCCGTCCGCAGCCCGGATAGAACACGAGCGCGCCGCGATAACCGGCTGTCTTGTCGCCCTGCCGGATCATCACGTTCAGTGCGGTGCTGCCGCCATTGGACCAGCCCTGGAGGAAGACCTGCCTGCCGATCACGTCGCTGCGCCCGCGCAGATAAGCGAGCGCCCCCTCGGCATCGAGCGGGCGCACGGTCAGTTCGTTGACGTCGGCACGGTCGGGATCGTCGTGGGTGAAGCGGCCGAAGCCGTGCGCCTTGCCGCGTGGGCCGAAACTGTCCGGGAGCAAGGCAAGGTAACCGTGTGCAGACCAATATTCGCCCCACATCCTGTGGCGCTTGGACAAGGTGGTGGCGTCGCAGGGCGAAGCGGTACCGGCGCCGACGGACGTGCAGCCGGAATTGTTGTTGCTGGAGTAGGGGCCGCCGCGGCCATGCAGCATGACGACGGCAGGCCAGGGGCCCGGCGTCGTTGGCTGGAACAGGTAGCCGACGAGCGCGGTGCGGTTGTCGGCGCTGCGAAAATAGACCGTCTGCGGTGCGGCGGAGACGGCCGCGACCGGCACCAGCGAGGCGACGAGGCCGATGAAGAGACGGACGAGATGAGCTGGCAAGTCGGTCGGGCCTGATCGCAACGTGATCACACGCCCCGCACGAGCAGCGCCTTGAAGTCGGCCCGCGCGCGCTGCGCCTCGGCCCTGGCGACGTCCGAGGCGTCGCCCAGGCCGAAATAGCCGTGGATCAGGCCGGGACCCTCATGATGCCTGACCCGTACGCCGGCGGCTTCGAGCGCCCGCGCGTAGGCCGCGCCCTCGTCGCGCAACGGATCGAACCAGGCGGTGGTCACGACCGCGGGTGCGACACCTGCAAGGGATGCAGCGCGCAGCGGTGAGACCCGCCAGTCCTTGGCATGGCCGGGTTCGGCGAGATAATGGCCGCAAAACCATTCCATCGTGGCGCGCGTGAGGAAATAGCCGTCGGCATTCTCCGCGCGCGAGGGATAGCGCGCGTTCTCGCGCGCATCGGCGTAAGTGCCGAGGACGTCGGTCACGGGATAGACCAGGAGCTGCGCGGCGAGCTTGATGCCGGCGTCGCGGCAGGCGATTGCGGTGGCGGCTGCGAGATTGCCGCCGGCGCTGTCGCCGGCAACGCCGAAGCGTTTTGCGACGCCGCCAAATTCCGCGACGCGGTTGAAGATGTCACTCACCGCGGCGAAGGCATCCTCGAAGGCGCCGGGAAAGCGCGTCTCCGGCGGGCGACGATAGTCGACGGAGACGACGACCGCGCCGGTCTCGATCGCAAGGTTGCGTGCCTGCCGGTCATGGGTCTCGATGTCGCCCGCGACCCAGCCGCCGCCGTGAAAAAACACCACGGTCGGCGCGGGATCGGTGCCGATCCGGTACACGCGTGCATCGAGCGGGCCGGCGCCGCCTTTGACTTTGATATCCTGCACGGTCTCGACCGGCGGCGGCGGTACGGCCGCGCGCGCGGCAGCCAGTGCGCGCAAGGAATCGCGGGCGCTCTGTGGCGTCATCGTGGCGGGATCGCGCATCGGCAGCAGCGGAATGATCTGGGCGATGACGGGATCGAGCGGTGCGGCCATTTGCGGGTCCTCACGGGATTCTTGCCAGGGTTCTTGGTCTTGCTTGCGGCTTAGCATAGATTTCGCGCGCCGCATCGGCAACGGCAATGCCGCGGGATGAACGGGCAGGGAGGTCTCGAGTTGGAATTCGAAGCGTTGGTCCAGTCGCGCCGCAGCGTGCGCGGCTTCAAGAACAAGCCGGTGAAGCGCGGGGTGATCGAAGCGATCATCGAGAGCGCCAAGCGCGCGCCGTCGTCGATGAACACCCAGCCCTGGCATGTCCACGTGCTGACAGGCCGCCCGCTGGAAGAGGTGCGCCGCCGCAACATGGAAGAGATGATCGCCGGCGCCAGGGTCAAGCGCGACATCATAAGCCATGGCGAGTACCAGGGCGTGCATCGCACGCGGCAGGTCGACATCGCCAAGAAACTGTTCGGCGCGATGGGGATCGCGCGTGACGACAAGCCGATGCGCCAGGACTGGGTGCTGCGCGGCTTCCGCCAGTTCGACGCGCCGGTCTCGCTGGTCCTGACCTATGACCGCGTGCTCGATCCCGGCGCAGTCTGCCATTTCGATCTCGGCGCGCTCTGCTACGGCATCGTGCTCGCAGCCTGGGACCGCGGCCTCGGTTCGGTGATCAACGGGCAGGGCATCATGCGCTCCGATATCGTGCGCGAGGTTGCAAGGATTCCGGAAGACGAGGTCATCATGACATGTGTCGCGATGGGGTATCCCGACGACAGTTTTGCCGCCAACGCGGTGCGCTCGGATCGCGAGCACAACGACGATTTCGTGCGTTATGTCGGCTTTGCCGACTAGCGCGAGAAGTCACTGACGTGGAGAGCTGACTGTGGCGGCGGGGGAGAGAATATTTTTTGATGCCGAGCCATTAGTGGCTCTTGCAATCTCGATCGCACGGGAGGAACAATACGCGCAGTGAAAGGTTTGTTGCTGGCGCGAGGGAATTGACATGCGGCGGCTGGCTAGCCTGGTTCGACGGTTCTTCGGTCCGCGACCGCGGTACCCGATCGATGACGATCCAAATCTTCCCTTCACATCCGATGAGTTCGGCAAGCTGATCCGCAGCGGCAGACGCGAGGACATGAAGCTGCTTGCGGAAGGACTGGCTTCCCGGTCGATTCCGTATCGCGCCAAATACCGGGCCACGCACTAAGCGCGGTTCGTAACGAGGTCCTCGCTGCGGGATCGCCCCGCCTGCGCGGTCATCGCGCGAGCGCAACCTGCTTGAACGAGGTCACGAGAGCCTTCTCCAGCTTTCCGGTCATCCCGCAAAGGATGTTGTAGGCCTCGGTGCGCGGCATTGTCGGCTTGTAGTGCCGGTGCTCGATCAGCGCGGCGAAGATGTCCGAGATCGTCAGAATGCGGACGACGTCATTGATGCTCTCGCTGCACAGCGCGTCGGGATAACCGCTCCCGTCGAGATATTCGTGGTGATGCCGCACGGCATCGAGAATCTCGGGCGATATCTTCTCGTGGCTCTTGAGAAATTCGTAGCCGGCAGCCGGATGGGTCTCGATCATGGCGCGCTCCTCGGCGTCGAGGCGGCCGGGCTTGTCCAGGATCGCAAGGGGAATCTGGGCCTTGCCGATGTCGTGGAACATGGCCGCCGAATACAGGCGCTCCAGGTCGGCTCGCCCGACGCCGAGGCTCAGCCCGAAGTCGATCGCGACGCCGGTCACCAGCAGGCAATGCTGGTAGGTTCCCTCGTGATGGCGCCGCACCGTCGTGAGCCATTCGGACAGACCGTGTTCGCTGATGCGATCGGCAATCTTGCGGCCGGCCTCTTTTGTGCCGCCGACATCAAGGGGCTCGCCGAGCGTGACGGCCGTGAACATCGATGCGATGGCGGTCGCCGCGGCTTCCACGGCGTTGTCCGGCTGCGGCGTGTCGCTCGATAAGGCCGCAGAGGCCAGTTCGGCCGGGTCAGCCAGCGCCGTCAGCAGGTTGATCTTGTTGATCGTCCCGGGAAGAACGAGCGTGGCGCCGAGCGCGTAGGCCTGCGAGATACTCACGTGAGCGGAGTGCTCGACGAGGAAGACACGTTTTGTGGCCTTCGCCAGCTTGGCGGCCCGCTTCTTGAGGGCCGCGATGTTGCAGACATCACGCAGCTCCGCGCGAATGACGTATGCGAATGGCACTTGCGACAACTTGGCTTCCGCATCGAGCCGTTCACCGGCGACGGTAAACTGCTGTTCGAGGATCGAGCAGACGCTTGCCAATTTGTCGGAGGAATCGGCCAGCACATGCACGAAGGGGCGAGCCGCTTCCGCCTTTCGGATGCCGCCGTCGCCTTTGACGGGGCTGGATATGGTTCGGGCACTCTGCACGGCGGACCGGGACTATGATGACATTGAATGAGCTTGATGAAGTCGGGAGCCTATTTGCTCGGAGTGGAGTGTGGCGCGGCAGCAGCTTTTGCGCTCGCCGGCTTCTTCTTCCCGTCTGCGGTGATGAAGTGCACGCCGGCCATGGTGCCGTCGATCCACACCAGTTCGCAGCGGCGGTAGGCGAGACCCGTCGACGACAGCAGCAGGAAGAATTCCTTGGCCTGGAGGACGTCGAGCGTGCCTTCGACCTCGATCTTGGCGCCACTCTGCGACACGTCGAGCAGGACGCAGCTGCGTCGCCAGGTGCCGTCCGAGCCCATCAGATTGACAGCCTGCTTGTGATCCATCCGTACGCGAAGCGCCTTGCGACCGTCGAACCTCATCGGTTAGCCCCCATTTTTGTGCCGCGATGTCCCGGATCGCTGGTGCTGGCACTCGCAGCAATTTCCCCCCAGCGCACTGTCCATTGGCTGGTCGACAAGAGAAGCGTGTCGAAAATCTGCTGCGCTCGTTCGCGCTCGGCAAAGGAGAGACGTGCACCGCCGCGGTTGCTGAGGATCGCGAGCGTGGTCTGCCAGTTCAGGCGCGACGCCCGGCAGGCCATGACCAGGCCCTCACAGTCGGCATCGGTCATCACGTGCTCGATGATCTCGATCGGGACGGCGGAAAGCACCGACAATGCCGTGAAGAGGTTGGCCATCTCACCGCGGATCGCGAAGCGGTTCACTGTGGAGTCGTTGAGCTTGCCGACGCGGCTGAGTGCGACGATCTCGGGCCTTGCGTTCGCATAGTCGGTCGAGCAAGGCCGCTTTGATGCGATCCGGGCGGGCATTGGGCTCGAGGCGGCGTCTTGCGCCGGCGGCACGGAGGAAGCGTTGGGCTTGGCCGGCGCATTCTCGCCGGATGGCGCAGCGAGCAACTTGCGCAAGACGACGTCGGGTGTGCCCGGCCTGAGCGCCAGCGTCTTCGTGATCTCGCCATCCGCCGCGCTCTTCTCGATGAGCCCGGCATAGGCCGCATCGGAGAACCTCGTTCCAGGGTTCTTGATCAGCGCAAGGTAGATCGCGCGGCCACCGCGCCTGAGCAGTGCCTCGGCTACGGCCGCTTCGACTTTGTCTCGGGTCGCAATCGCAAGCTGATGCTTTTCGCCGCAAGACCTCGCCACCGCTTCAAGGTCGGTTGCGGACAATGCCTGCGATTTGAGCAGGATCGGGCACGCCACCTCCGGATCGTCGTGCGAAGCGAGGTGCCGCAATGTGTCCTGCGGTGCAACATTGAATTCAGCAAGTGCCTTGCTGAGCTGGACGAGCGCACTGGAAGTGACCCTCTCAGCAAGGCGCAGGAGGATGCTGTCGACCACGTTGACGAGCTTTTCATGGGGCCCGTCGTGCCTGCTAGTGAGAAGTTGCACAATGTCGGAGAGGATACGCGCGCAGCGCTCCGGCGGGCTCGCTGCGACCGCTTCTTCCAATTCGACAAGAATATCAGCAGGCGAATTTGCCATCATGGCAGGAGCCTGAATTCAAATGACTTCAACTATTCAACGAGCTTCATTGCGCCTCATAGTTGTTAATTTGAACTTACGCACCTTAATCGCTAGGGTATCGCCACACCGTCGTCTTCACTGGAAACGCTATCGAAATTTGGCAGGACGGGAACCGTCACTTGTCCTTTGGATTGGACCCTCGCCAACTGATGGAGAGGGGATAGGATGATTCTTTCGATCTAACGGGCAACCGAAAGGGGGGAATCAGACCGGTACTGTCGCCGGATGCGCGTCGTTTCGAGACGCTGCTTTTCATTTGCCATGACCAATATTGATGATGCGCCTGGGCTGGCGCCAAAGATATTCCGTTTTGCAGACGTGGATGAGTTTCGCAACGCGATCCGCGGTCTGAATTTCGAGTTCACGCCGTTGGTGCGAACGATCGCGGCCGAGCAGATCATTTTGCAACTGCCCGGCTGCGACGTCAACGTGACGCGGTCGTTTCCGCGCGTCGTGGATGCGCAGCTCATCGCGGATTGCACGGCGGTTGGTTTTGCGATGGACGACCTTGAAGTTCCCATTCGCTTCAACGGCGCACAACGCGACCGCGCGGTCATCGTCATCGGCGGCAGCGGTGCGGCCTACAACACCATTGAGGAAGTGGAGCGGCAAATCGCCTCGGTCATCTTCCGACCAGAGGTCACGGACCGCGGCTGGCCCGAGACGCACTCCTGCTTCAAGATTTTCGAGACGAGCACGCCGGCGCTGCACTGGCTACGGAAAGTTGTCAGGGAGGTGGTGGCCGCCGCGTCCGAGCCCATCGATCCCGCCGATGTGCCGCTGAAGGCCGCGGCGATGAAGGAGTCCTTGTTCGGGGCAGTCGATGCCGCGTTCGCCGATTTGGTTCCCGCGCGATGGACGGTGCGACCGAACGACGGGCGGCAGTTCAAGACATTTCAGGAAATCCGCGCGCTGTTGTCCGGCGATCTCTCACAGCCCATCTACAGCGAGGAGATTGCGCGCAAACTCAACCTGTCCGTCCGCACCCTGCACGACGTCGTCCGCCGCTATCGCGGCATGAGCCTGCATCGCTACTTGCGCCTGCGCCGGCTGTGGCTGGTGCGCAGGCGGCTGCTCGCGGGAGCCGACAGCGTCAAGGCCGTGGCGCTGGCGTTCGGCTTCTGGCATCTGAGCGACTTCTCCAAGAGCTATCGCGACCAGTTCGGCGAGACGCCGTCGCAAACGCTGGAGCGTGGGCGAAGGGCGTAGCGAGACAATTGGAGTGGGGCCGTTCCGTCATTTTCGTGCTAGCCTGCCCGCCATGAGCAACCGCATTCTCGTCCTCTACGGTTCCTACCGTTCCGACCGCATGGGCATCCGCCTTGCGAATTTCGTCATCAATCGCCTGCGCGAGCGCGGCGAGGATGTCGAGTTCATCGACGCCAAGGCGATCGGCCTGCCGATGCTCGACCGCATGTACAAGGAATATCCCAAAGGCGCCGCGCCCGAGGCGCTGGAGAAGCTGGCCGGGCAGATCCGCGGCGCGGACGGTTTTGTCTTCGTCACCGGGGAATACAATTGGGGCATTCAGCCCGGATTGAAGAACCTCACCGACCATTTCCTCGAAGAATGGTTCTGGCGTCCGGCCGCGATCGTCAGCTATTCCGCCGGCCGCCTGTCCGGCGCGCGCGCCTCGACCGCCTGGCACGGCACGCTGTCGGAGATGGGCATGGTGGTGGTGTCGAGCACCATCGGCGTCGGCCCGATCGCGCAGACGCTGTCGGCGGACGCCGAGCCGATCGGCGAGGGCGGCAAGGCGCTGGAGCGTTCGTTCCCGCGCTTTGCCGACGACCTTGCATGGTGGATCGAGGCGGCCAAGGCGCAGCGGGCGCGCAAGGCGCCGCCTTACTGATATCCCCCACCGCGAAGACGTGCCGTAGCCCGGATGGAACCAACGGGTCGGCGCAAAGCGCCGCCCGATGACAGGCTCCGCGCAAATCCGGGATATCGTACGTCAACGGCACCGTCCCGGATTACGCTTCGCTCCATCCGGGCTACGAATCTGCGCAGCCCGGAGCCTAGGCGGCCCTGACCTCGCCGAGAAAGCGGTCGAACTGTCCCGCGAGATCGCGCGACTGGGTCGAGAGCTGCTCGGCCGCGCCCAGCACCTCCCTGGCGGCAGCTCCCGCGTCGTCGGCGGCGCGCTGCACGCCTGAAATGTTGGTGTTGACCTCCTGGGTGCCGCGGGCGGCCTCCTGGACGCTGCGGGCGATCTCCTTGGTCGCCGAGCCCTGTTCCTCGATTGCCGCGGCAATCGCGGTGCCGATCTGGTCGATCTCGGCGATGACGTCGGCGACGTTGCGGATCGCGGCCACGGTCTCGTCGCTCGCGGACTGGATTGCCGTGATCTGCTCGGAGATCTCGGTCGTGGCCTTGGCGGTCTGGCCGGCCAGCGATTTCACTTCCGACGCGACCACGGCAAAGCCGCGGCCGGCGTCGCCGGCACGGGCGGCTTCGATGGTCGCGTTCAGCGCCAAGAGATTGGTCTGCTCGGCGATGCTCTGGATCAGGGTGACGACGTCGCCGATCTTCTGCGCGCCCTCGGCGAGCGCACGTGCCGTGTCGCCGGTGCGGCGGGCATTGTCGACGGCGCGGGCCGCGATCTCGGTGCTTTGTGCGACCTGACGGCCGATCTCCGCGATCGAGGAGGTCAGCTCTTCGGTGGCGCTGGCGACCGTCTGCACGTTGGTCGAGGTCTGCTCGGAGGCGGCGGCGACGACCGCGGCCTGGCTGTTGGTCTGGGCCGCCGTCGAGGTCATCGATTGCGCCGTGCTCTCCATGGTGGAGGAGGCCCGGGACAGACCGCCGACGAGCTCGGTGATCTTGGCCTCGAAGGCGCGGGTGAGCTCGTCGAGTGCGTGGGCGCGGCGCATCTTGCCGTCGTTCTCGGCCTGCTTCTCGGCCGCGAGCCGGTCGGCCCTGATCATGTTGTCCTTGAACACCTGCACGGCCGCGGCCATCGCCCCGATCTCGTCGGAGCGCTCTGCGCCCGGGATCTCCTCGGCAACGTCGCCATCGGCCAGCCGCGACATCCGCGTGGTGAGGTCGACGATCGGCGCGCAGACGCGGCGGCGGACCGTCACGACGAGGCCGACGCTCGCGATCAGCACGGCGGCAAGGCCGAGGAGCGCGATAGTGAAGCTGGTGCGCGCGGCTGCCGAAGCGCCGGCGAGGATCTGCTCGGCATTGTCGTAGAACGCGTCGCGGACCTCGATGATGGTGCTGAGGCCGCGCTGCGTGGCGGCGTAATAGGTGTCCATGTCGTGTTCGTACTTGCCGCTGACCGCACCGTCCTTGACCAGCTTGAGCTCGCGGCCGAACTCCTCGATATAGACCGAGTTGAACTTCTCCAGCGCAGCGGCGACGTTCGCCGGAGTTGCCGGGTTGCCGCGCAATTCGAGCAGCCCCATCACGATCTGGTCGTTGCGGCCCTGCGAGCGGCTGATCTCGGCCTTCTCGGCGTCCGTCGCCGGTTTCTTGCCGCCGACGAGGTTCTTGTGCAGGCTGGAGTTGAAGCCGCCGACGTCGCGCAGCGTCATCGCGATGTTGGCGTAGCTGGCCTGCCGGTAGGCGTCGCCGTTGAGGATCGCCATGCGGCGGACCTGCTCGTTGAGCAGCGCGGTCACGGCGCCGTTGAGCACGGCGTTGTCGGCAACGATCTTCTTGGCGGCGTCCTTGCGCGCCTCCACAGGTCCCGCGAGCGCCTTGTCGATGGCTTCGCGCAGCGCGGTGAATTTCGAATTGATGCCGTCGATGTTGTTGCCGGTGGTGGCGCCGTCGTCGAACGGGCCGGGCAACTCCTTGCGCAGCGCATTCATCCGGTCGCGGGCGCCATCGGTCTGCTTGCGCAGCTTGTCCTGCTCGGCGAGCAGCGCAGGGTCGATGCTCGCCGGCCCATAGAGGATGTTGGTCGAAAAGCCGCGCTCGGGGTTGAGATAGCGCGGGATGTCGCTGGCAGCGCGGACGATCGCGAGCCGCCCCTGTGCTTCGGTGATCCGCTCCATCGTCTGGTATTTCGTCACGGCGACGTAGACGGCGAGGCCGCCGCCCACGGTCGAGAGCGAGACGATGGCGGTGGTCAGGAGCGTTCCGATTTTCATGATCTGTCCGGCAATTGGCGCGGGAGAATAATTTTGCACGGAAGATAGGCAGGCGGTGTTAATCCCGGGTTTACGCTGTTTGCTGCCGGCGAACAGTCGTGATCGCTAGGCCTTTCGATCCAGCGCAGCGAGGATCTCCAGTGTCGCGCCGTCGCGCTCGCCTGCGAAGTACCGGGCGAGCGCCTCGCCGAAAATGGGATCGTCTGACACCGCGCCGAACAGCGTCATCGAGGAGCGGAATTTGGCGTCATCAGGCGCGCCGAGGATCGCGTTGATGGTCCGTCCCTGAACGGCGAGCACGAGCCTGGTGCACTCGATCAGGCGCGGGCCAAGGACGGGGTGGGCGAGGTAGGCTTCGGCCTCCGCGCGCGAGCCGATGGCGTAGCGCTGCGCCATGGCGCTGAAGCCGAGGCCGGCAACCTGCGGGAAGACGAACCACATCCAGTGGCTCTGCTTCCGGCCCCGGGACAGCTCCCCGGTCACGGTGGGATAGACCGGGTTTTGGGCCTGAACGAACCGGTCCAGATCAAAAAGAGCGGTCATTGGATACCTTTTGGGGGCGCAACGCCGGCCGTGATTATGCCTAACTTTTGGCTCCCAATGTGGTAGCTGGTATAGAGTCTCCGGGTGGGGGTGGGTCCCCCGGGGGTCGATTTGGGGATCTGATGGTTTCCGACACCGCAAGAGCCGAGAGGCTGTTGTCGCGCCGCCGTATCGGGCGGGCCGAGACGCTATTGCTGTCTCTGGCCGCCGTTGCGCTGTCGCTCGGTGCTGCCGCCTGGGTTGCCGACATGGGCGACTCGACCCCGCTGGTTTCCGCCGCGCTGCCGCCGGCCAACGCCCCTTCGTTCGAGGACCGTTTTGCTTCCGCATCTGGCAGCCATGCCGCACGCGAACTCGGCTTGCGGACGCTGGAGCGCTCCGCCGTGAATGCGGTCCAGCTCAAGCTGCGCGATGCCAAGGCGATGCTGGCTCAGAAGCTCCAGGGCGACGACTGGCGCTCGATCCTGACCGAGGATGACCGGCCGCCGGTTGACGAGCGGCAGTCCTCGCAGCGCGCCGACGCGGTCCCGATGCCGCGTTCGCGGCCGGTGCAGGCGGACTTCTCGGCCCAGATCGCGTCCAGCCAGGCCTATGCCGACACCAGTCCCAAGGTCGACAACCGCAACTTCTTCGAAAAATTCACCGACAAGATCAAGCTGGCTTCGCTGACGCCCGACAGCGGCCTGCTCGGCAGGGCGCCGGATCTTGGCGCCCTCGGCTACGATTCGCGCACGGCGGTCTACGACATCTCGGCCAAGGCGCTTTACCTGCCGAGCGGCGTCGCGCTGGAAGCGCATTCGGGCATGGGCCCGCTGATGGACGATCCACAGCATGTCGACCAGCGCATGGTGGGCGCGACCCCGCCGGCGACCTACGATCTGAAGCCGCGTGAAAAACTGTTCCATGGCGTCCGGGCGCTCCGCCTGACTCCGACCGAGGGCACCAGCGCACTCGGCCGCGTCGGCCTTCTCACCCACAACTACATGCTCGGGCCGCGCGGCGATTCGAACGGCTGCGTCTCGATCAAGGACTATGAGCGCTTCCTCAAGGCCTACGACAACGGCGAGTTCAACCGCCTGGTCGTGGTGCCGAGCCTGAGAGGATCGGCGACCGCCTCGCAGCGCGCCAGCACCGATTCCTGATATTTGCCTGCCGCGGCGGGGCTGCCATTTCCCCTTCGTTAAGCCGTCCTCGTCCAGAAGCAGCCCATGAGTGATCCCCAGAATTCCGAGACCCCGCTGCGTACGACGTTCAAGATCAAGCTGAACGGCGACACGCTGGCGATCGCGACCGTCGGCCAGGCCTATCAATTCCTCACCAACTTCAAGTCGGTCGAGTGGATGGAATTCCGCTCGCTTCATGAGGAAGCCATCGCGGCCCTGGAAGGCGCCGCCGGCAACGCCATGCTCGCGGTGCAGGCGACCAACGCCGTGCGGGTGCTGTTCGTCAGCGCCAAGCTGCTTTAAGGCGGCACTTCGTAGCCCGGATGGAGCGAAGCGCAATCCGGGACAGACCAAACCACACCGTACGACCTTCCGTGTGGCACGAACCCCGGATTACGCTGCGCTCCATCCGGGCTACAGGCCTTCCGCTCCCAGCTTGAACTCGGCGACGGGAACGGGCAAACGGTCCGCGAAGACCGTGGCCCAAATCATCCATTTGAAGCCTTGCTTTAGGGAGAGACCCCATCATGAAACGCCGTACATTCCTCAAGGGTGGCGCGGTCGCCGGCGCGGCGACGCTGGTTGCTGCACCTGCGATTGCGCAAGGCGCGCCCGAGATCAAATGGCGCCTGACCTCGAGCTTCCCGAAATCGCTCGACACCATCTACGGCACGGCGCAGACCTTCGCGAAATTCGTCGCCGAGGCCACCGACAACAAATTCCAGATCCAGACCTTTGCGGCCGGCGAGCTCGTCCCCGGTTTGCAGGCGCTCGACGCCGTCAGCGCGGCGTCCGTCGAGATGGCGCAGACGCCGCTCTATTTCTACATCGGCAAGGAGCCGGCGCTGGCTTATGCCACCGGCGCGCCGTTCGGCATGAACCATCGCCATCAGGAGTCCTGGTGGCATTTCGGCGGCGGCGCTGATCTTGCCAACGAGGCGCTGAAGCCGTTCAAGGCGCATGCGATCCTCTGCGGCAATTCCGGCACCCAGATGGGCGGCTGGTTCCGCAAGGAGATCAAGACCGTCGACGATCTCAAGGGCCTCAAATTCCGCATTGCCGGCATGGGCGGTCATGTGCTGGCGCGCCTCGGCATCGTGCCGCAGCAGCTCGCCGGCGGTGACGTATATTCGGCACTAGAGAAGGGCTCGATCGACGCCGCCGAGTTCGTCGGTCCCTATGACGACGAGAAGCTCGGCTTCCAGAAGGTCGCCAAATACTATTACTTTCCGGGCTGGTGGGAAGGCGGCGCCATGCTGCACATGATCGTCAATGACGAGAAGTGGGCAAGCTTGCCGAAACAGTATCAGGCCATCGTCAACCAGGCCGCCTCGGCGGCCGGCGCCTGGATGCTCGAGAAGTACGACAGCGTGAATCCGGCGGCGCTGAAGCGGCTGATCGCCAACGGCGCCGAGCTGAAGGCGTTCCCGCAGCCGGTGCTGGAGGCTTGCTACAACGCGACCCAGGACCATCTGAACGAGCTCGCCGCCAAGAGCGACCTGTTCAAGCGGACCAAGGAGAGCCACGACGCGTATATGAAGGAGCTGCTGTTCTACACGCAGATCGCGGAGAACTTCTACGACAACTATTTGCTCAGCAAGATGCGCAACAAGACCTGAGTGTGGGAAGAGGGCGCGGCGCTTACGCCGCGCCCTGGAAACTGTACCGTCATTCCGGGGCGCGCCTCTTGGCGCGAACCCGGAATCCATTTCACCGCGTGTAGTGCCGCCCGATGGATTCCGGGCTCGCGACTTCGTCGCGCCCCGGAATGACGGCGGAGCGAGCGGTCTACGCCGCGCCCAGGCCCAGCTTCGCGTAGATGCGCCGTGCATAGGTGCCGAACGCATCCGTGGTCTTGAGCGGAAGGTCGCGCGGGAAGGGCAGGTCGATGGCAAAGTAATCGGCCATCTTCGCCGGGCCTGCGGTCAGCACGGCGCAATGCGAGGACAGGAACACCGCTTCCTGGATCGAATGCGTGACGAAGATGATGGTCTTGCCGCTCTCGCGCCAGATCCGCAGCATTTCCAGGTTCATCTGCTCGCGCGTCAAGGCGTCCAGCGCGCCGAACGGCTCGTCCATCAGGATCAGTTTGGGATCGTGGATGAAGGCCCGCGCGATCGCGGTGCGCTGCTGCATGCCGCCGGAGAGCTGCTGCGGATATTTCTGCTCGTAGCCGGCAAGCCCGACCAGATTGAGCAGGTCGCGCGCCCGCTCCCGCGCAGCTTTCATCGGCAAGCCCACGATCTCGGCCGGCAGCAGCACGTTGTCCAGAATGGTGCGCCATTTCAGCAGCAGCGCCTGCTGAAACACCATGCCGATGTCGCGGGTCGGGTCGAACGGGCTTGTGGCATTACCGATCTTCACGGTGCCGCCGTCGGCGCCATGCAGGCCGGCCAGAATCTTCATCACCGTGGTCTTGCCGCAGCCGGACGGGCCGACCAGCGAGACGAGCTCACCTTCCTGCACGTCCATCGTGACGTCGGAGACGGCGAGAAACTCCGCGCCGCCGCTGCGGTAGACTTTCCTGACGCCGCGCAGGCTGATGAAGGGCTCTTCCGTCATGCCAGCCATCTGTCGAGGTTGGCGGCCACGAAGGCATCGTCGCTGAGGTCGGCGTGCTCGCGGCAGACGCGGTCGATCTCTTCCTTCTGGCCGGGGCTCAGGCCCTCGGCCGGATCGAGGCACCACAGCCCCTGCATCAGGCCCTGACGCCGCAAGATCTCATGGCAGCCGGCAATGCAGCCGTGAAAGTTGTTGGCGACGTCGAAGAAGGCGCTGTTGCAATCGGTGACGCGGGCATCGAGCGCGAGCAGATCCGCTGGCACGCTGTCCTTGTGTCGCGCTGCCTTGCAGCGCTCGAACTGCTTGATCGCGCTCGCCGTCCACACCGACCAGTGGCCGAGCAGGCCGCCCTTGAAGTAGGTCCGCGTGGTGACGCCGTTGTCGCGGAGGTCGAACGGCAGCATCAAGTCCAGCAGGATGTGATCGTCATTGCCGGTGTAGAGCGCGACGCGGTCGAGCGCACTCGCCGCCGCGACGCCGCGCAGGACGTCGAGCGTGCGGTAGCGGTTGAATGGCGCGATCTTGATCGCGATGACGTTGTCGATCGAGGCAAAGCGCTGCCAGAACCGGCTCGACAGGATGACGCCACCCACCGCCGGCTGGAGGTAGAAGCCGACCAGCGGGACCTCGGCGGCGACCGCCGCGCAATGCGCAATGATCTCGTCCTCGGAGGCGCTCTTCATCGCGGCCAGGCTGAGCAGGCCGGCGTGATAGCCGATGTCGCGGGCCGTGCGCGCCTCGGCGGTTGCCTGCCGGGTTGAACCGGCAAGTCCCGCGACCATCGCCAGCGGACGCCTGGTCCAGCTCGCGGCGGTCTCGGCGGCGAGCTCCAGCACGGGACGGTAGAGGCCGACGTCGCGGATCGCGAATTGCGTCGTGTGCACGCCGACCGCAAGGCCGCCGGCGCCGGCGTCGATATAGTAGCGCGTCAGCGCGCGCTGATGCTTCTCGTCGAGCTTTCGCTCGGCGGTGAGCGCGAGAGGGTGCGCCGGCAGCACGGTGCCGTCGGCGATCAGCTTGCGGATGTCGCTGTTGATCTGGCTGTGGTGCATGATGTCCTATCCAAATTCGGGGCCGGCGACGGCGAACGGCATTTCCTCGCTGGTAGCGGTGGCGGGGCCGAAGCGCATGCGCTGGAACGGCCGTTCGACGGTCCAGCCGGATGCGGTCAATCCTTCCAGGAACGCGCCTTGTGACGCGACGGCATCGATCAGCAGAGGGGCGGTCTCGGATCGGGCGATCGCACCAACCAGAGCCAATGCTTCCGCGGCGTCATTCGCAAACAACGGGCCGATATGGCGGGCGGTTCTGCCGTCGCGAACCAGCGCGATGGCGCCGTTCGCGGAGACGATGCGCGAGCCGGAGCGTTGTGCGAAGGCGGAGAGGAGGGCGCTCCGGTCGAAGCCGGTGGCCCGCCGGTCCCGCGCGCGAAGCGCCTCGATGGTCGCGGAAGAAGGTCGCGGCGCTTCGGCTCGCGCGGGTTTCGCCAGCTTCAGCCGGCGCAATTGCAGTGTCGGCGTGAAGCCGAGCGGCCCGTAGACGGCAACACCGTCGGGCGTTGCGTCAAGCCAGCTCGTCAGGCCGTTCTTGCACGCAGTTTCCAGGCAGGCATCGACGAGGCGCGTTGCGAGGCCGCGGCGGCGATGCGTCGCCGTCACCAGCACCATGCTGATCCAGGCGTTGTTGCCGGAATAGGGCAGCAGCGCTGCGGTTGCGACCAGGCGCATGCCGTCGCGGATGCCGAACACGACGCCGTCGCGCAGGAAGATGCGCCAGTCCTCTTCGGTCTGGTTCCAGTGCGCTTCGACCGACAGAACGAGCCCGGCGATCGCGTCGTCGGCGCCGAGCTTGAGGATGGGCGGGGTGTCAGTAGCGGCCATCGCGCACCTCGTATTTGGTGGGCTTGCCGAGGCTTGGCATGGCGCGGGATACCCAGTCGGCGGTCCAGGCGATCAACTGCTCGGTGTCGACGACCGGCAGGCCGAACAGCCCGACCGCCTGCGAGGTATCGGTGAGCCACGCCGTCGGCTCCTCCTTGCCGGTCAGCACCGGTGTGCGGCCGAAGCGGGCGCCGAATTTCGCCGCGAGATCGCGCACCGCCAGGATCTCGTGGCCGCTGACATTGATCGGCGAGGTCGGCGCCGTGCAATGGGCGAGGCAGCGCAGCGCCTGCGCGGACGCATCGCCCTGCCAGATGAAGTTGACATGGCCAAGGCTGACGTCGATCGGCGTGCCGGTGAGGACCTTGGTGGCGATGTCGTGCAGCACGCCGTAGCGCATGTCGATCGCGTAATTGAGCCGGAACAGCCGGCCGGGCGTTCCAGATTTGCGCGAGAAATATTCGAACATGCGCTCGCGGCCGACGCAGGACTGGGCGTATTCGCCGGGCGGGTTCGGCGCCATGTCCTCGGTCGCGCCTTTGCCGTCGACCGGCACGAAGGGATAGACGCAGCCGGTCGAAAACGCGACGATCCGCGACGACGGGAAGGCCTGGGCGACCAGCGCCGGCACATGCGCGTTCATCGCCCAGGTCAGCGACAGATCGCCCTCGGCGCCGAACTTGCGGCCGGCCATGAAGACGATGTTGGGCGCCTTCGGCAGCGCCTTGATCGCGGCCTCGTCGAGCAGGTCGCAATTGATCGTCTCGACGCCGCGCCCATGCAGCCAATCCTTGACGCCCGCCTCGCTGAAGCGCGCCACGCCGATGACGCGGCGATCGGGTGCGGCCGCTCTGGCGAGCCCCGCCAGCGTCGGGCCCATCTTGCCGGCGACGCCGAGGATCATGATGTCGCCCTCGACCTTGGCGAGGTCGTCGATCAGTGCCTGGGTCGGCCGGCACAGGAGATCGTCGAGGGCTGCGATATCCGGAATGGTCTTCGGCAGCGTCTGGCGGGTGAGGAGCATCGGTCGGTCCTTGGTCAGTCAGGTTTGCCGTTTTCAAGTCTGCCGTCGTCAGGTCTGTCTTGCATCGCCGACCACGAACATGCGTTCGAGGGCGAGTACGAGGCCGTAGAGGGCAACGCCGAGCAGCGTCAGCAGCACGACGGCCATCACCATCGCGGGCGTGTCGAGCGACGACTGCACCTGGATCATGAGGTAGCCGAGCCCGCGCTCGGAGGCGATGAACTCGCCGACGATGGCGCCGGCGACCGCCAGGATGGCGCCGACCTTCATGCCGGAGAACACGTAAGGCAGCGATCCCGGCAGCTGGATCTTGCGGAACAGCGTCCAGCGCGAGCCGCGCAGCGATTTGACGAGATCGAGCAGATCCGGCTCGACCTCGCGCAGGCCGCGGGCGGTGGTGAGCAGGATCGGGAAGAAGCAGATGCTGAAGGCGATCAGGATGTTCGGCACGATGCCGTAGGAGAACCAGACGATCAGAAGCGGGCCGAGCGCGACCTTCGGGATCATGTTCAGCGTCACGAACAGCGGCAGCAGCACGAGGCTCACCAGCGGCGCCCAGCTGAAGATCACCGCGAGGGTGACGCCGACGAGTGCGCCGAGCGCGAAGCCGCCGAGGATCTCGATCGCCGTCACCAGCGTATTGGCGCCCCAGGCATAGCTCGCGGTTCCCAGCGTCTGCACGGTTGCAAGCGGAGACGGCAGGATGAATTTCGGCACGTGGAAGGCATCGACCGCGACCTGCCACAGCACGAGCACGGCGAGGTGCACGATCAGGATGATCGCAAAGTTGCGGGCCGGGCCTGCTCCGTCACCTGCCACCTTTTGCTCCCCGTTGCTCGCGGCCTCTCCGCCACGACGGCAAGCCTAACCGTCCCCGGGGCAAGTTTCAACCAGTTGGTTGATTAGGGGCGGAGCGACTGGAGCACCAGGTCGACGACATGCCTGCGGCGGGCGCGGCGCTGGGCGCGGCTCGACAGGTCCTTGCCGAAGATCGCCGACAGCGTCGGCGTGTTGGAGAAGAAGAAATAGCTAAGGCCCGCAATGGAGATGTAGAGCTGGACAGGGTCGATCCCTTTGCGGAAGAGTCCGCTACGCACGCCCTCCTGGAGGATGTGGGAGACGCTCTTCACCAGCGGGGAATGCATCGCCTCCAGCCGCGTGGAACCGCGGACATGGCGGGCGCCGCCGCGGTTCTCGTCGTTCAGAAGCACGATGAAATCAGGGTGTGCCGCAAGGTGATCGAACGAGGCTTCGATCAGCCGGCGGATCGCCTTGTCGGGCGGCAGGCCCTCCAGATTGAGCCTGCGCTCCTGCTCGCGGATGTCCTCATAGACCCATTCGAGCACGGCGAGGTAGAGCGCGTCCTTGTCGCCGAAGTAGTGGTAGACGAGCTGCTTGTTGACGCCGGCGCGCTCGGCGATCTCGTCGACGCGGGCGCCCGCAAGGCCGTGCCGGGCGAACTCCAGGCGCGCCGCGGTGAGCAGCTTCTTGCGGGTGGCGACGGGGTCGCGCCGCTGCGGCACGGTGTCGCCAGATCGTTTTGCGGGCATTTCCAACCAAACAGTTGACAAGTGGAGGGCGGACTTGTTGCATTGGTATCCTCACAAGGGGAGAGCGACAAGCCGGGTCGCGGCATTGAGGAGACATGCGATGAAGCGTTTGCAGGCGGCGGTTGTGACCCTGATGCTCGGTTTGCCGGGCGTGCCCGCGAACGCGGGCGAGGCGGTCAACATGATCCTGAACTGGACGCCGACGGCCGACCATTCGCCCTATTATTACGCGAAGGCGCAAGGCTGGTACGAGAAGGCCGGCATCGACCTCACCATCGAGACCGGCAAGGGCTCCGGCGTCTCCGCCGCCAAGGTCGGCTCCGGCGGCTCGCCGTTCGGCGTCGCCGATCTCGCCACCATGCTGGTGGCCAAGAGTAAGGGCGCCGACACCGTCGCGGTGATGAGCGTCTACGCCAACACCGGCCAGACCTTCTACTGGCTGAAGAGCTACGGCGTGAACGGCGTCAAGGATTTCGCCGGCCACAAGATCGGCAATCCGCCCGGCGACGCCTCGCGCGTGATGTGGCCGGCCTTCGCCAAGGCCGCAGGGCTTGCGCCCGATGCGGTCGGCTTCGTCAATGTCGGGCCGACTGCGAAGATCGCAGCGCTGAAGAGCCACACCGTGGATATCATCAGCGACTTCTACAACGAGCACGATCTCAAGGTGATCGAGTTCGGACCCGATCTCGGCTACGTCAACTGGAAGGACATCGGCCTCAACCCCTACGGCAATTCGCTGATCGTCAATGGCGCCTATCTGCAGAAGAACCCGAAGCTGGTCGAGGAGTTCGTGCGCGTCACGCAGAAGGCCTTCGCGGCCTGCGTCGCCGACGTCACCCCGTGCCTGAAGGCGCTGCTCGACCAGGTCTCCGGCCTCGACAAGGAGAACCAGGAGCGCCAGTGGGAGCGCATCAAGTTCCTGATGACGGACGAGTTCACGACGACGAAGAGCCTCGGCTGGATCGACGGCGAGCGCATGAAGAAGGATTACGAGCTGGTCCAGACCTATCTCGGTATGGAGAAGCCGTTCGACGTGACGACGGCGTTCACGACCAGGATGCTGGATCCCGCCATCAAGATGGATGCGAGCAAGGTGAAGAAGTAGGGGGGCTTTGTCGTCCTGGCGAAAGCCAGGACCCATTACCCCAAGACGTCGTTTGGCGAAGACTTGTCGTTCGGTACTCCCACCGTCCGCAATCGATAGATTCCGCGGTATGGGTCCTGGCCTTCGCCAGGACGACACTGGAGGTTGAGGCGGCTGTCTCGCGTCCATGCCCACGGGCAAACCCAGGCCACCCCTCACGTGACCCAACGGAGAAATTAACCGGCCGTTAACCATATCCGCCGCATCGTTAACCATTCAATAACAGGGAACGAGTCGGCCGCCATGGAGGCTGCAGCAAAAGTCCAACGCCAAATGGTGCGCCTGCGCGGGCGCTCCTACGTGGCCTTCGTGTTCGTGCCGACGGTTCCGATCCAGGACTGGCTCCAGGAGATCGACACCACCATCGCGCGTTCGCCGGGCTTCTTCGCCGGCCGGCCCGTGGTGATCGACCTGTCCTCGGTCGATCTCAGCCAGTCCGGCATCAATCATCTGCTCACCAGCCTTCAGGATCGCAACATCCGCGTGCTCGGGATCGAGGGCGTGGAGGAGGGCCGGCTGACCCCCACGATGCCGCCGCTACTCTCGGGCGGGCGCAGCTGCGTGGTCGAGCCGAGCGCGCCGAAAAAGGCCGAAGCGAAGGCCGAGGCCAAGCCAACCTCGCTGCTGCTCGAGGCCCCGGTGCGCTCGGGCCAGACCGTGATCTTCCCCGAAGGCGACGTCACCATCCTCGGCTCGGTCGGCTCCGGCGCCGAGGTCGTCGCCGGCGGCTCCATCCACATCTATGGCGCGCTGCGCGGCCGCGCCATGGCGGGTGTCAACGGGCACACGAGCGCGCGCATCTACTGCCAGAAAATCGAGGCTGAACTGCTTGCAATCGACGGGTTTTACCAGACTGCGGACGACATCGACGCCGCCTTGCGCGGCAAGCCGGCGCAGGCCTGGCTGCAGGGGAATACCATGCGAATTACAGCGCTGAACTGACCAGCAAAGGAGACATTTCAGATGAGTAAGGTACTGGTCGTGACATCAGGCAAGGGCGGCGTCGGCAAGACGACGACGACCGCCGCGCTGGGGGCTGCGCTCGCGCAGCGCGGCGACAAGGTCGTCGTCGTCGATTTCGACGTCGGCCTGCGCAACCTCGATCTCGTGATGGGCGCCGAACGCCGCGTGGTGTTCGACCTCATCAACGTGGTGCAGGGCGTGGCAAAGCTGCCGCAGGCGCTGATCCGCGACAAGCGGCTGGAGAATCTGTGGCTGCTGCCGGCCTCGCAAACCCGCGACAAGGACGCGCTAACGGAAGAGGGCGTGGGCAAGGTCATCGACGATCTGCGCGGCCGTTTCGACTGGGTGATCTGCGACAGCCCGGCCGGCATCGAGCGCGGCGCCTCCATGGCGATGCGCTTTGCCGACGAGGCCGTGATCGTCACCAATCCGGAAGTCTCCTCGGTGCGCGATTCCGACCGCATCATCGGCATGCTCGATTCCAAGACGGTGCGGGCCGAGAAGGGCGAGCGGGTCGAGAAGCACATTCTCATCACCCGCTATGATGCCTCCCGCGCGGCGCGCGGCGAGATGCTGACCATCGACGACATCCTCGAGATCCTTGCCACGCCCTTGCTCGGCATCATTCCCGAGAGCCAGGATGTGTTGAAGGCGTCCAACGTCGGCACGCCGGTGACTCTGTCGAACGCGGACGGCGCGCCGGCGCGGGCCTATATGGACGCCGCCAAGCGCCTCTGCGGCGAGAACGTCACGATGCACGTTCCCGCCGAGCGCAGAGGTCTGATGGATCGTCTGCTGCGACGGAGGGCTGCATGAGCATGGGTCTGCTTCGACTTCTCCGCGGCAAGAAGGCCTCGGCACCCGTCGCACGCGAACGGTTGCAGATCCTGCTTGCCCATGAACGCGGAATGCGCGGCCAGCCCGATCTGCTCGGTGTGCTGCGTGAGGAAATCCTCGCTGTCGTGTCCAGGCACGTCACGCTGGATCCGACCAAGGTCATCGTCCGGCTCGAGCGCGGCGACGAGGTGTCGACCCTGGAGGTCGATATCGAGGTGCCCAACGATTTCGAGCGCAAGCGCGTGGCGGTCGCGTAGGGGACGCGGCCGACGATTTCAGGTTTTGGGGTGGGTGAGAAGGCGGTCCGCCGGGCATGGCGGGCCGCCTTTTGTCGTCGCTGTGGGTGATCGGAACGAGACCTGCGACTTGATCGTTGTAGGAAATCCGCGGATCCACCACGCGTGCAGCGCGGTTTCATCAAATGGGAGAGCGCCCATGATGTCGGAGCTCCAAATCCACACCATCGCGCGCCAGATGGTCGAGCGGCACGGCTTCGCTGCGATTGCGAAGGCCGCCGAGCAGGCCCAGGCCTGCGAGGGCCGCGGCGAGGCCGATGAGGCCAAGGAGTGGCGTCACATCGAGGATGCCATGAAGATCATGCGTGGGCCGCACCACAGCTGATCGCCGGACGCGAAACGTCTCAGCGGTCCTCGTGCTCGGTTCCCTGCGACGGGGACCGTTGGGTTTGCGGCTGACTGCGATCGCCGGTCTCCTTGCAGGGAAGCTGTTCCCAGGTACCATCCGGTGCCTGCTGATACGCGCTGCAGGTCGAGGAGGGCGATTTGCCCTCGGCTTTCTGGGTGTCTGAATTCTTCGCCAGCACGGGGACGGTCAGCGCCGTGACGGCCGCGAGCGTGCCGGCGAAGACGACATGGATCTTCCGCATGAGGGGGTCCTGTTCGAATTCGAAGAGGCCCGCATGCTGGCGAGGATTGTGACCATTATTGGCTGCTGCGGCGGTTCCGCCGCTGTGTGCTTAACGCCTGGAAAAGCCGGTTAGCCGCCCTTGCTGCGGATCAGGCCAGCGAGGTTGGTCTTCTGGGCCTCGCACCAGCCGGGCATGCCGAGACGGCGCTGGTCCATATCGGTCGCCTGCGTCGCGACCGCGACCTCGGCCATCAGGTCGTCGTCCTGCTTCTCGCCCATCTTGCCGCCAGTATGCATCCAGGCGATCGCCTTGCGCACCTTCTCGGTGGTGCCGTCGGGCAGCTGCATCTGCTGTGCCTTCTGCACGAGGTCCTGATAGACGAGATCCGTGTTGGGGCACTCGACCCTGGCGGCGAAGGCCTGCAAGACCATCGTCACATAGGCCGAGCGTTGATGATCCTCCGCCCGGGCCGGCGCGGCGATCAGCAACAGGCCTGCCATCAGAAAACCATAGCGCATCCTTGGTCCCTCCTCGATTTTTTTAGGAGGCTAGCGTCCGGCGCGCCGCTCCGCAATGGTGCCGGGACGCAATTGTCGCGTCTGCGTGCGCTGCGCTAAATTGGCTGCTCCCGGACCCGGAGAGCGACATGAGCCTGTTCAGCACGCCGTTCGATCCCCAGCACGACACGGCGCTCGTCACCGGCGCGGGCAACGGCATCGGTCGCGCGATCGCGCAGGCCCTGGTCGGCGAGGGCGTGCGGACCGTGTTCGCCGATGTGAGTGCGGAACGGGTGAGTGCCGCGATCGGCGCGAGCGAGAGGCCTGAACACGCGGTGCCCTGGGTCGGCGATCTCGCCGAGCTGGACGCCTGCGATGCGCTGCTTGCCGCTTCGCATGCCGCGCTGGGGCCGGTGACGCATTTCGTGCACAGCGCCTCGCCGCCGCGGCGCGAGGCCGATCATGCGCTCGCGGTCGATCGCCGGACCTGGCAGGAGATGCACGCCGTCAATCTCGATGCAGGTTTTCACCTGGCGCGCGAGATCGCCAAGCGGTTGATCGCGGCGAAGCGGCCCGGCTCGTTCCTGTTCCTCACCTCGCTGCATGCGGGCACGCCGCGCAACCTGCCGCATTACTCGACGGCGAAGGCGGGGATGGCGATGTTGGTAAAGGAGCTCGCCAAGACGTTCGGGCGCCACGACATCCGCGTCAACGCGCTGGTGCCCGGTGCGATCGCGGCCGGCGGTTTCGTCGCGGATGCCTCGCTGGCGCGGCACATCCCGCTCGGGCGTCTCGGCGAGGCAAAAGACCTTGCGCCGATGGCGCTGACCGTATTGTCGAACACGCTGTCAGCTTACGTCACTGGCGCAGCCTTCGTCGTCGACGGCGGATTGTCGCTGACGAACTGGTTCGACGCGCCGGTGCTGGAGTAGCTTAGCGTTGCCAGGCCGGCACGGGATCGAGCGGCGTGCGATAGAGCTCGTTGTGATCGCGGTCGGTGACGCGCACCGCGCAGCCCTTTTGCTGAAGCTCCGGCTTCACCTGCGACAGCTCGTTGGCCAGTTGCTGGGCGCGATCCGAGGCGACCTCGATGTCTTCGAGGATGATTCCGCCCTGGTTCTTGAACTCTTCACCAACCACGAGATCGAAGTAGTAGTACGGCATCTGAATTCCCCGCTGTGACGACCCAAGTCTCGACGACAAGTCTGGAAAACAAGTCTTCAACGGAAGTCTCAACACATGTCGGATAGTACCACTGAGTCGATCTTTATCGAACGAACGAAGCGCGCAATCTCTGTGCGTATGGCGCAGAAATCATGTGCAGCGTGCAGGCGCGTTAAGATTTTATTAAATATGTCAGCGTGATCATGAGGCATGGAATTGCAACAGAACCGGGCTCCGGGAACCGGCAGTTGCAAGAGAAGGCCGTCGGCATAGATCCCGACGGCCTTTTCTCTTGGCGGATTCGTTTGGCGGAAGACGATCGAAGCATCGATCTCCGTAGTCGCCCGGACTCAACGCATCACATCGAGTCGGACAGCTTGCAGTGACGCTGCGTGAGCGATGCCGTGCATCGCCTTGCATTGGTCTAGCGCAGCGGCATTGGCGGACGCACGACAGGTCCGTCGTCATCGGCAACGGCTTGTGTCGTGGCGACCGGCGGCGGAACCGCGGCAGCCTGCGAGGGCGGCGGCGGTGATGCGACCGGTGCGGGCGAATACGCCGGCATGTAGGTCTGCGACACGGCCGGCTTTGGCTTGCGAACCGGCGGAGCTTGAGGCCGCGGCGGTAGCGCGGAAACGCGCGCGCGCGGATCGAGGCGCGGATCGATCGGCCTCGTCTCAGCCATCGGCTTCGGTGCGGACGGCTTCGCCAGCTCGCGCGCCATCTGTTCCTGTCCGGCCTTCAACTCGGCGATGTTGGCCTTGAGCTGCTCGATCTGCTGCGCCATCGCGGCGAGATCGCGCGTCATCGATTGCACCGACTGAGCTGCTTCGGGCGGCGTTGCTGCGGGCACGGCCGCAGACTGAGTCGCAGCCGGCGTCGGGGATGGGTCGGCTGTTTGATCGGTTGCCGCTTCCGCCGCGGGCGGCGCGGCCTGCGCGGCCGCGACCGGCGCCGTCTGTTGTGACGTCGAAGGCGTCAGCGACGAAGGCATCAGCGACGCCAATACGGGTTTCCAGTCGGCGAGCATCTGCCTCGCCACGTCGCCGTGTTTCTCCCAGGCGATGGTGGCGGCCGCGCTGCCGCCCGCGAACAGAAACGTGACGAACGCGCCGCGCAGCCATCTGCCGACGGAGGATCGCTTCCGACGGCCGTGACCATCGCTTGCAGTTACGCGCACCGCGGTGTCGACCGAGGGCGCCGCCGGCTGCGGCTCCACGACAGGACTGAACTTCGGCTCCGGATTGCTCCTGGGCGCCGGCGCGAATTTCGGCTCCGGACGGGGCGTGACGTCAGGCGCCAGCGCGGGGGCAACGCTGATGGGGCGCGAGGCCAGCACGATATCCGGCGAGATCTGAACCGCGTCGTGCGGATCATTGTCCTTGACCGTGTCCTTCACGATCTCATCGACGATTTGCTTGCTGTTCAGCATCGCGAGCATCGCAGCTCCTTTGAAGCCTTCGTCGTCCGCATTGGCGCGAGCCGATCTGTTGAGGTGAGCCCCATCCCAAGTCTGATGACGCACGAGTCCAGTCGGGTTTGACCAAAGCAAGGCGAGGGGATGGAGATGATGCGACGGTACTTCTGCCCTTTGTGGTGATGGAACTCCGCCGGAAAAACACGCGGACGTGTTCCGCATTGCCTTGTTTTCAGCACGATTTTGGCAATATCTGACGCTGCTGGGGGTGCTGCGATCCGCTATAGGGGGGGCCGGCGGTGCCAAGATCTGTTCTCGCTCTTTTCGTTGTTGCCCTGCTGCCGCTCGGCGGCTGCATGCAGACGACGCTTTCGCCATCGACGGATGCGAGCATGACGCCGCGCGACCGTCAGTTGCTCGCGCATACGCCATACGCGCAGGCGAGCGTGCCCGAGCAATATCTCCGTCATATCGTCGATTATCCGCGCAAGGAGCAGCCGGGCACGATCCTGGTCGATACCAATGCGCGCTACCTCTATTTCGTGCTGCCCGAGGGCAAGGCGATCCGCTACGGCGTCGCGGTCGGCGAGGAGGCCATGGCCTTCTCGGGCGTCGCGCGCGTCGGCCGCTTGGCGGAATGGCCCGATTGGGTTCCGACTGCGGACATCCAGGCGCGGCTTGGACCGTATCCGGCGCGCGTCGCCGGTGGTCCCGCCAATCCGCTGGGCGCGCGCGGCATCTATCTTTTTGTCGGCAACAAGGACACGCTCTACCGTATCCACGGCACCAACCAGCCCGAATATATCGGGCAGGCGATCTCGTCGGGCTGCATCCGGATGCGCAACGAGGACGTGATCGATCTCTACGACCGGGTGAAACTCAATTCGATGGTCGTGGTGCTGCCGCCCGGGCAGAACGCGCAGGCCGAGACGGCCAGGAACTGGCGCGGGTGAGAAGGGCGCTCACTCACGCGTGAATGCGCGCGGGATCTGCGATTCCGCAAGGGTGAACTGGTTCACAGGCGATCCGCTCGCCTTGCGCTATGCCTCGATGGCCGGTTGCCATTGGAGGCATCATGCAAAAATTCATTGATCAATTGACCGAAAGCGATCGCCGGGTTGTCCGCAAGTGGCGGCTGGTGACCGTTGCATTTTATGGATCGATCCTGGCCGGAATGGCCGTGTATATGGCGCTGCATTGGGATCCGGAGGTGAATTATGCCTCGGCCGGTCCAACGACCCATGCGAAGGTGACGAGCGCGTCACAGCGCTGATCGGAGCTGCCGCCGCTCGGGTCCTACTCTCCAGGCCGTGCGACGCGCCATTGCAGCGTCGTGGCGTTGCCGTTGGCATCGCCCGGCACCTTGTCGGCGGGTGACGTGTAGAGCGGGCGATAGCGGTATGCCCACATCTTGCTACCATCGTTGCGGCTGATCACGGTGAAGTCGCCGACGGCCCTGGCGTCGGCCGTTGCGGCGAGCGGAACCCAGCTTTCGGCGCACTTCCCGTTGCAGTTCGACGTCTTGCCGGTGGTGTCGCGCTCGTAATAGTAGAGCGTCATGCCCTTGAGATCGACGAGCTTGGGACCCTGCCTGGTGATGACCACCTTCGCCGGCGCGGTCGTCGCCTCGGGCTTCGGCGGAGGAGGGGCATCGCCGCCGCCATGGCCGTTTGCGAGCGCATGACCGGTCGAGAGCGCGATGGCCGCGGCCGCAATGAGGAACCTGAACATCCGAAACTCCCGGGCCGCAAAGTTAATCGCGCGTTAAGCGCCGAATGGCGCCGACGGTAGCAGCCGAAGGTTAGTTCCTGGTTTCGCGGCACTGCGACAATTACGGACCTGGATGCGGGTTAAGCCTGCACATCGCGGAGCGGGGCGCGGCTGAGCTCGTTGCCGGCAGCGATGGCCTTGCGCAGCAGACGCATCAGCTCCTCGCCTTCCTTGGCGTTGAGGCCGCGCAGCATGATGCGCTGTGCGGACTCGACCACCGGCGTGATCTTGCGCAGGGTGCGCCGGCCCTCGTCGGTGATCTCAAGTTCGCGGGCGCGGCGGTCGCGGCTCGAGGCGCGGCGTTCCGCCAGCCCCTTCTGCACGAGGCGATCGATCACGCCGGTGATGGTGGTGCGGTCATAGGCGATCAATCCCGCGAGCGTCACCTGGTCGAGCCCCGGATTGGCCTTGATGGTCGCGAGCGCGGCGAATTGCACCGGCGTGAGGTCGAAGCCGGCATCCCCGACCTCGGCCAGGAAGACCGCGACCGCGATCTGCTGGAACCGGCGCGCCAGATGACCGGGCATGTCGTTGTTGTCTTTCACCGAATTCTCCTCGGCCGCAGCGACGGTGCGGGAACGTTGACAAGTATACTGATAGTCAGCATACTGAGCAATATCGAAGAAGACGTTGACGGGAGAGGTGCTCATGCAATTCCATCTCAATGGATTTCAGCCGGGCGACCCTGAAATCGCCGATCCCGCCGAACGCGTTCAGGTCCCCGGCGCGGCGGGCGCCGTGCCCGAGGAGGTCGACGTCCTCATCGTCGGCTGCGGGCCCGCGGGCCTGACGCTCGCGGCCCAGCTTGCGCAATTTCCGGACATCAACACCTGCATCGTCGAGCAGAAGCCGGGCCGGCTGTCGGTCGGCCAGGCCGACGGCGTCGCCTGCCGCACCATGGAGATGTTCCACGCCTATGGCTTCAGCGAGCGCGTGCTGAAGGAGGCCTATTGGGTCAACGAGACGACGTTCTGGAAGCCGGACGAACGGCGGCCCGAGACCATCGTCCGCAGCGGCCGGGTGCAGGACGTCGAGGACGGGCTGTCGGAATTCCCGCACGTCATCCTCAACCAGGCGCGCATCCATGACGGCTTTCTCGACCTCATGCGCAAATCGCCGGCCAAGCTCGAGCCCCATTACAGCCGCCGTCTGCTCGACCTCCAGGTCGATCCGGCCGCGGGGCCCGGCGACCATGCCGTGACCGTGCGCGTCGAACGCGTCGATCCCGGAAGCGAGGGCAAGGTCGAGACGGTCAAGGCACGCTATGTCGTCGGCTGCGACGGCGCGCGCAGCACCGTGCGCAAATCGATCGGCCGCGAGCTGCATGGCGATTCCGCCAACCACGCCTGGGGCGTGATGGACGTGCTGGCGGTGACCGATTTTCCGGACATCCGCTTCAAGGCCCTGATCCAATCGGCGAACGATGGCAGCCTGCTGATCATTCCGCGCGAAGGCGGCTACATGGTGCGGATCTATGTCGAGCTCGCCAAGCTCGACGTCGGCGAGCGCGTCGCGAGCCGCAACATCACCGCCGATGACGTGATCGCCAAGGCGCAGCGGATCCTGAAGCCGCATACGCTGGACGTGAAGGAGATCGCCTGGTGGTCGGTCTACGAGATCGGCCAGCGCCTGACCGACAAGTTCGACGACGTGCCGGAGACCGAGATCGCGACCCGCCTGCCACGCATCTTCATCGCCGGCGATGCCTGCCACACCCACAGCCCGAAGGCGGGGCAGGGCATGAACGTCTCGATGCAGGATGCCTTCAATCTCGGCTGGAAGCTCGCCGCCGTGCTCCGCAAGCAGAGTGCGCCAAGCCTGCTGCATTCCTATTCGGCGGAGCGTCAGGCCGTTGCGAAAGAGCTGATCGACTTCGACCGCGAATGGGCGGGAATTCTGGCCTCTGCCGCCAAGGCCGGTGGCGCCGATGCCGCCAGGACGCAGGACTATTTCGTCCGGCACGGCCGCTACACGGCGGGCACAGCGACGCATTACAGGCCGTCGATCCTCACGGGGGCTGCATCCCATCAGCACCTCGCGCAAGGCCTCGTGATCGGCAAGCGCTTCCATTCCGCCCCGGTGATCCGGCTGGCGGACGCCAAGCCCGTTCATCTCGGCCACGCCGCGCAAGCCGACGGACGCTTCCGCATCTATGCATTTTCCGGTGCGGAGAATCCGGCGGCGGCCGGCTCTGCCATTCGCGCGCTGTGCAACTTTCTCACCGAGGTGAGGGAATCGCCGGTGAGGCGATATACTCCCGAAGGCGCCGACATCGACGCCGTGATCGACCTGCGGGCGGTCTTCCAGCAGGATCATCGCGAGCTCGCCGTCGAGGCGATGCCGTCGCTGCTGCTCCCGCGCAAAGGCCGCTACGGTTTGCTCGACTACGAAAAAATGTTCTGTCCGGATCTCAAGAGCGGTCACGACGTGTTTGCGATGCGCGGCATCGATCGGAAGGCCGGCTGCATGGTCGTGGTGCGGCCGGACCAATATGTCGCGAACGTGCTGCCGCTCGACGATTTTACTGGGCTCGCGTCGTACTTCGACGGGTTCATGCTGCCGGTGAACTGACGTTCGCGGTGTTGCGCTCGTCGTGCAGATGAACGGCGGATGAATACTGAACTTCGCGCGCATTCAATCTTTCGGCTGATGCGGCGGCTCCAGGCGGAACGCTCGTTCCTCCCGCGCGTTCGGACTCGCAGAGGAGGAATACGCCATGAGACTCAGAAGCATTTTGGTTGCAGCATTGCTGCTCGCCCCCACGGCCGCGCTGGCCGCGCCGGGCATCGTCACCGTCTCGACCGGCTTGCGCGCCGGGCCGGGTTCGGGATTCCCCGTGGTCGATCGCATCCCCGAGGGCGCCCGCGTCAACATCCATGGCTGCCTGCGCGGCAATGCCTGGTGCGACGTGAGCTTCTCCGACGATCGCGGCTGGGTGTCGTCGCAATATCTCGAATATCTCTACCGCAATCACTACGTCTATCTCCCCGACTATGTCGACGAGATCGACGTACCCGTCGCGCCTTTCGTGCTGACCTCGTACTGGTCGAGCTATTATCAGGGGCGACCCTGGTATCGCCGCCATGCCTACTGGAATAATTACTGGACGTCGCACGAGCGCTTCGCGACGCGGATGACGATCGATCCGCGCGCGGCGCGTATCGGGCGTGCAGCGACGCGCGACGCGGCGATCGCACTGGGACGCGGCGGCGCGAACGCAAAGGCCGCTCCCGCGATCTCCGGCCGTGATGCGACGACGGCACGGCATGACGCGGCCATCGCAAAGCGCGACGCTGCGACCGCAAAGCGCGGCGCCGCGATCGCCAAGCGCGACGCTGCGGTTGCGGCGGACCGGACTCGCGCCGGACGAAGCGATCGCCTGGTGAACGCGCGGACGAGCGTGCAGCAGAACCGCAACTCGCGCGATGCGCAGGCGCGCATGGTGCACGAGCATGCGGCGAACCGCGCCGCAACGCATGCACAGCCAACGCATGCGCAGCCGATGGCGCGTACTCAGCCGATGGCGCGTGCTCATGAAGCTCCGCGTGTGTCGGCCGCGCCTGCGGCCCGGCCCGCGACGCCGCATGTGGCACAGCCGAACGTCAGCCACGGCTCGCCGATGAATGCCCATGCGCAGATGCCTGCGCCGCGCGCGGCAGCACCTGCGACGCCGCATCCCGGCGGCGGTGCTCCGCACATCAACGCCGCTCCGCGTGGCGGCGCGCCGGCCGGTGGTCCCGGCGGCGGTCACGAGAAGCGCTAACGTCGTTGCGAAAGCCCGGCCCTCGTGCCGGGCTTTCTTTTCGGAGCGGCCCGGGTTCCGTGCGCGTACAATTTAAGAAAGTTCTTCGCCGGCAGATTTCATCGATCGTAATATGTCTATCCAAAGCTGTAAGCATCCACTCGGGGCAGCGGGGCACGGGAGGATGACGATGAGACAGAACCAGGCGGAGACGCGCCGCCAAAATGTCGCGAAGCGGTCGATGACAAAAGAGGTCAAGCAGTTGACCGGCTTGATCGCCACACTGCGTGAATCGCTCGACGGCATCCGCAAGCAGCGGGCGAACACCAAGCTGTCTGGCGCCGAGATGGGTGCTCTCGACGAACGGCGCAACAATCTGCTGCTCACGATCGCGGCCCTGGACGATCGCCTGTCGGCGGTGCAAGGGCTGATCGATCTCGGCCGTCCGCACATCATCCGCGTCCATTAGCGGAGCTCGGACAGGGCGCGATCGGTTCCGTTGCTGATGTGACGGGCCGGCCCCCTGCTACCAGTGCGGAGCGCTCGATCCGGTCACCCGGCTGCGGGTGCGCCGGTGCGATGCTGCCTGCGGATGGCACCAAATTGCCACGCTCCCGGCGAATTGCCGCCAAAGCCCGCTGCCACGAGGGGAGCGGGTGCAAGGGCAACGCAAGGGGACGCGCATTGGCCTACAAAATGGTCGCAGAACGCGACAATGAGAAGTACAGTTTCGCCCGCGAAAGCCGGCTGCTCATCGTGGCGAAGGCAAGGGTGTGGGCGAGCGAGGGGTGGCGGGTCGTCATCACCGATCAGGACGGCAAGGCCTACGCGCCACCCGAATTCGATCAATTGCTGGCGGCGTGACCGCAGGACGGGGCTAGGGGACGACATTTGACTTCGCACTTTCGACCGGGGCGCGACCTGATCGCGCCCCTGATGACTCTTTCAGCCGCCGTCGCACTGACGGCGACGGTCGCGTTCGCGCAAAATCTCGATGCCGGCAAGCCGCCCGAAAAGCTGTTTGCCGATGGTTGCGCGACCTGCCATCGGAGCCCGCGCGGTCTTGCCAAGGGTCGCTTCAGCCTGACGCTGTCCTGGTTCCTGAAGGACCATTACGCGACCAGTTCCGACTCGGCCAAGGCGCTCGCCGCGTATCTGGTGTCGGTCGATGCGCCGCCGCCGCGGGCCGCGGCCAAGCCCGGCGCAAAATCATCCCGGTCCGCGCCGCGTCCGCCAAAGCCGGCGACAAGCCAGTAGTCAGTGCGACAAGGTCGCTATTCGCGCCGATAGGTCTGCGCGATCAGCCGGCCATGCACGGCGCGCAGCTCGGCATTCATGCGCGTCTGTCCCGTCGTGACATAGGACAGCCAGGCGCCGTCGGCGGCGAGGCGCACGACATGGAGCTCGGGCGTGCCGTCGGTTGCGCGATGCCGCTTCAGGCGTGCCTTCATCCAGTCGTTCCAGAGCCGGCGTAGTGACGGATCGGTGACGACGACCATGCTCAGCGCCGCCCAGGGCGTCGTAAAGCCGAACGCCTTGCCGGTAAACACCGCATTGACATAGGCGCGCGTAAAGCTGCCGCGCGGTTTGGGATCGGCTTCGATTGCGGCGTCGATCTCGGCATCGACGCGCGCAAGCAGATCGGCGAACAGGCCCTCGATCAGCGCCTGCTTGCTGCCGAAGTGATGAAACAGGCCGCCCTTGGTGACGCCGGCTGCCGCCGCCACCGCCTGCACCGTGATGCCGGAGACGCCATGGTCCATGGCAATGGCCGCAGCGTGGTCGAGCAGGGCGCGCCGCACCTGCTCCGGCTGCTTGGCGCGGCTATAGGCGCTGGCCGGCATCAATGCACCGTCGTCTCCGAGAACAGGTTGATGACGACGACCCCGGACACGATCAGCGCGATGCCGACGAAGGCCGCGGCGTCCAGCATCTGGCGGAACAGCACGAAGGAGACCGTGGCGGTCAGGATGATGCCGACCCCGCCCCAGATCGCATAGGCGATGCTCAGGGGGATCACCCGGATCGCGACCGACAGCGCGTAGAACGAGGCGACATAGAACAGCACCATGGCCAGCGTCGGCCACGGCCGCGTGAACTGCGCGGACTGCTGCAGGAAGGCCGATGCGATGACCTCGAAGACGATGGCAAGGGCAAGCGCGATGTAGGCGTTAAAGGCGGAGGTCATGGCAGGCTCGGGCGTGGCGCGCAGGAAAGATACCGCGCGGTAGGTATGTTTAGCAGTGGAAGACGGCTCTTGCCGGCAGCAGCTATCACATGTGAGTGACGAGGCTGCGACACGGCCGCGGATCCGATGTTCCGCGATCTGTCGCCGACAAGGCGAAGCCGCCGCGCGATGAATCGTGCGGCGGCTCCGTGGTATCGTGGCAGTTCGATGTGGCGTCAGTTGATCCGCACGGAGAGTTCGACGTCCTCGGCAAAGGCCGTGGACATGTAGCCGCTGCCGGGCATGCGCACCCGCGCCAGATAGTCGGGGCTGTCGTCGGCGTTGTCGGCGATGATGATCGCGCCCGGCTTGAGATGGCCTTCGACCAGCTCCAGGATCTCAGGGTAGAGCGCCTTGGCGCCGTCGAGCAGCACGAGGTCGATCGTATCAGGCAGATCGGCGCTGAGCGTCTTCAGCGCATCCCCTTCGCGGATTTCGACGAGATCGAGCAGCCCGCCGGCCGAGAGGTTGTCGCGTGCCCGCGCCGCCTTGGACGGCTCGAACTCGCTGGTGATGAGGCGCCCGCCACCATTGTCGCGCAGGCCTGCGGCAAGGTGCAGGGTCGAGATGCCGAACGAGGTGCCGAACTCGACGATCGTTCTGGCGCGGGAGCTGCGCGCCAGCATGTAGAGCAGCGCGCCGGTCTCGCGGGAGACCGCGAGCGGGACGTCCTTCAGGCGTCCGTAGAGGTCGGCGTAATCGGTCTTGCTCCGCATCATTCGCGCCCGGTCGGCGTCGGTGAGATGAGCGAACGCGGCTCGCGTTGCGCTGCGTGCTGCTTCGTCCTGGTCGAACAGGCGATCCAGCAGCGGCGCCAGCGACGTGATAGTCGGGGTGGTCATTTGGTGTCTCCAGAGTTCGCGGCAATGCGCGGGCTTGCGTGCGAACTGAAATACGACTAATTCGTCGCATTTCCTATTCGCATTACCCCGAGCGCATCATGGCCGATCGTCGAAGTCGTTCAGTTTCCTCGCGAAAACAGCCGCAACAGGCCCGCTCCAACGAGCTGGTCGCGGCTATTTTGGATGCCGCCGTTCAGGTTTTGGCAAAGGAGGGCGCGCAGCGCTTCACGACGGCGCGGGTGGCCGAGCGGGCCGGGGTGAGCGTCGGATCGCTCTATCAGTATTTTCCGAACAAGGCGGCAATCCTGTTCCGCCTCCAGAGCGACGAGTGGCAACGCACGAGCGAACTGCTGCGCGGGATCCTTGCCGACCGGGCGAAACCGCCACCGGCGCGGCTGCGTGCGCTGGTCCAGGCTTTCATTCGTTCCGAGTGCGAGGAGGCTGCGATCCGTACGGCGCTCAGCGACGCCGCGCCGCTCTATCGCGATGCGCCCGAGGCACACGATGCGCGGGCCGCCGGCAAGGGCATCGTCGCGACCTTCATGCAAGAGGCACTACCAAAAGCCTCGGAGGCGACGCGCGAACTCGCCGGGGAGCTGATCAAGACGACGCTGAGCGAGGTCGGCAAGCACTTCTCGGAGGCGCCGCGCAGCGAGGCGGAGATCGCGCGCCATGCCGACGGGCTCGCCGACATGTTTTGCGCCTATCTCGGCGAGCTCTCACGACGCCGAGATCATTCCTGATATCTGCGTTTGCGGCCCAATATCGTTTCGGATTTCGCCGGATGATGAGTTAGCCTCGCATCATCCTTCGTCCAGCCATCGAGCGCCGCGCCATGCATGTCCTCCGTCCCCAGTTCCGCATCGAGGAGCAGCGCGCGCTGGAATTCGCAAGTGAGCGCGGCTTCGGCGTGATCGTGGCGGCGGACGAGCGCGGCCCGCGCGCCTCGCACGTGCCGTTCGTGCTGGACCAGCGCGACGGGCAAGCCATCGTGCAGATCCATCTCACGGCCAGGAATCCACTCGTGCCGCTTGCGGACGGCGCCAGGCGCTTCCTGCTGATCGTTGCCGGCGACGATGCCTACATCTCCAACGACTGGTACGCCTCGCAAGACAACGTCTCGACCTGGCTCTACGAGGCGGTGCACCTGTCGGGTGTGGCGCATCTGCGCGGGCTCGACGAGAACCGCCGGCATGGCGATGCGCTGCTCGCGGTCGCCGAGGCGCGGCTGCCGAAGCAGCCCTGGGACCTCGCGCAGATGGAGCCGGACAAGCGCGAGAGCATGTTGGCTGCGATCCGCGTCATCGATCTCGTGGTCGACCAAATCGAGGGGCAGGCGAAGCTCAACCAGCACAAGAGCGATGCGGACCATGTCGCGGTCGCCGGCTACCTGGCGCGGTCGGCGGAGAGTGGCCACCGCCGGCTGGCGCGGAAGATGCAGGCGCTGCGGCCGGGGCTTGGGTATGAAATCCTGTAGCCCGGATGGAGCGAAGCGAAATCCGGGTCTTGAGCTTGCGGCACGATTCCCGGATTACGCGTCGCTCCATCGGGGCTGCGCCAGCTACGCTTGCGTCGCGCAACAATTGACCTTACGGACCTCTGCATGCTCGTCATCTCCATTCAAAGCCAGGTGGTCCACGGCCATGTCGGCAACAGCGCGGCGGCCTATGCCATGCAGGCGGAGGGCGTGAACGTCGCGGCGGTGCCGACGACGCTGCTGTCGAACCATCCGCGCTATCCGAGCCTGCGCGGGCGCGTGCTGGAGACCGAGCTCGTCGCCGATCTTCTGCGGGGCGTGGAGGAGCGCGATCTCGTCGACGAGGCCACGGTGCTCGTCACCGGCTATCTCGGCTCGCCCGGCAACGCCGCTGTCGTCGCCGATTTCGTCGAGCGTGCCTTGATCCGCAATTCCAGGCTCGTCTATCTCTGCGATCCCGTGATCGGCGACGACGGTCGCGTCTATGTCGCCGACGGCATTCTGGACGTGCTGCGGCACCGCCTGCTGCCGGCCGCGAACCTGACCACGCCGAACCAGTTCGAACTCGAGCTGCTCTCGGGCATCACGATCGCGGACGCGCAGGATTTGCGCGCGGCGTGCGCGGCGCTGGCGGGGACCGGCCGCATCGACGTCGTCGCCACCGGCTGCACGCTCACGGATACGCCTGACGGGCAGGTGGAGACGATCCTCTGCGCCGACGGGCAATTGTCGCGCTTTGCGACACCGCGCCTGCCGATCCGCCCCTATGGCACCGGCGATCTCCTCACCGGCCTGATCGCGGCGCATCTGGCAAAGGGCAAGGCGATGGAGGCGGCGGTGCGGCTCGCGGTCGAGACCATCTTTGCCGTGCTGGTGCGTACGCAGGAGGCGGGATCCGCCGAGATGCGCCTCGTGCCGCTGCCGACGCGGAAGCCGTAACGGTTCAGGTCGCGCGCTTGCCGGCCGATTGCGCCGACTTCTGCGGCTTGCCCTTCTGCTCGCGCGCGGCCTGTGCCTTTGGCGACCTGGCGCTGGCCACGGCGCGCGTCTTCTTCGGCCTGGCGTTGGCGGCTTCCCTGCGGTCCGCCGTGCCGCGCTTCGAGACATATTCCGCGCCGTCGATCGGGCCGACATGCGGCGGATCGCGGCCGAGATAGGGCCTGCCGATGCCGAGCGCCTTGCCGTTGGCATCGACCCATTTCCACAGCACTTCGGTCGAGACCCAGCGCTGCGCGCGGTTGTTGCCGGCGGTCGAGACGATGTCGGCGGCCATGCCGTGACCGTAGCCGCCGCGCGTGCTGCCGCCGTGATAGGAGCGGTCGGAGGCGGCCTTCAGGCCGCTCGCGATCGACTGGCGATAGTCGTCGCGGAACGCGCTGGTGATGCCGGGCGACAGGCCGGCGGCTTCCGCCGCGAGCAGCGTGCGGAACAGCTTCCGCTTGAAGCTCTTGTCCATGCCGCCGATGACGTAATCCATCATCGACATGCGGGCGTGCTCGGCCGCCTTCGGATCCTTCCAGCCGAAATCCTCGTCGACCAGCTTCGTGAAGCTGCGCATCACGGTGACCATCTTGCCCCTGCGCTTGATGGTGACGGCGCGGCGCTCCTCGACCTTGATCGAGTCCTCCTTGGGCGTGCGCTGGTAGAGCGCCCAGAGATAGCGGTCGATGCAGGCGTCCATCACGAAGCATTCGTCGAGCACCGCGACGGTGTCGGCGGACGGTGACGCCTTGCTCGCGGTTGCGGCCGGCCCGGTCGCGATCGCCGCGGGCGACAGCGCGTCTGTCGTCACGATCTCGGTGGGATCGGCGGATGCGAGTTTGACGGGCTCCTGCACCGGTGCGGCCTCGCTGACGACGGGCGCCGGCTCCGGCAGGATCTGCGGCGCAGGCGGTTCGCTCGGCAAGATCAGCGCGGGATCGGCCGAGGCGAGCTTGATGGCGGGGGCGGGCACCTCGGGCGCTTCTGCTTCAGCGCTTGCCGGCTCGGGGGCCTGAGCCACCGCGGCCGCGATGTCGGCGGTCAGCGCGATGCCATCCTCGATGGTCGCAGCACGCGGGACGTCGGCGAGGTCGAGGCGGCCGAGATCCTTCGCGCGCGAGACGGTGGCTGCATTGGCGCCGCTGTTCTCGATGAGGGCAGGGGCATAGGCGGACAAGGAGAGCGCCAGCCAGCCGGCCATGACGGCCGAGGGGCACGCGACTGCCACCAGAAGAGACCGCCGATCGTTCATGATCCCTGCCTCCAAACGGTTCTGTTCGAACACGTCTTGTCGAACAGTCTTGCACAGAAAGGCACGCAGCGCGTTGATTGTTCGGAGGATGGTGTGGCGGCGCAATGGCGTAAATGGCCGAAAGCGGGCTTTTCAGGCAGGTGTTGCGAAGATGCAACGCGGGTTCCGTCGGGCTTCGGAGAAGGAAAAGGCCTGCAAATGCTGCGTTCATTGTCGTCAAATTCGCCCGGTTGTATTTACTCAATCTTGGATTGCAGTCTGGCATTTCTCTCGCGCCGGCCGCGTCCGGTAGCGTTGGGAAGGACACGAGTTTTGAAATTGAAATGCCTGTTGGCCGACTTTGCCGCCGATGAATCCGGCGCCACCGCGATCGAATACGGCCTGATCGCAGCGGGGATCGCGCTTGCGATCATCGAGATCATCTACGCGCTCGGCACCAATCTCGTTGCGAAGCTGCAATCGCTGGCGACCGCGCTGAAGTAAGTTATCCTCCGGCCCGCGTTTTATGATGATCGCGCCTCTGACAGGGCCGGGTCGGCGCATCTGTGCGACGGATCTGCGCATTCGTTGCATCCCCCTGGATGCGGTGTTTTGTCCGACACCTCGCTGCAACTTTGCAGCAGCTTGCGCGTTGGTGCGGCCATGACCCACTCCTCGCTTCGTCCCATGGACGCCTTCGACCCCACCGAGCCCGCCATCCTCCACGATCTCCTCTCCGACAGGATCATCACCTGGACCGCCGATCAGGCCGATGATTATCGGCGTGCCAGCCAGGCGCGCGACGATGGGACCGTGGCCTGGAAAGCCTACGTCTTCGACGGCTGGGGCAACGTGCTCGGCGGCTGAGCGCCGCTTATAAAAACGTCATGTCGTGGCCGGCGGCGATTCGGCCAAGGCGTTGTACGCATTAAACATATCGCCATGCGCCGGGTGCGTTATTGCAATGCAACAACGCATGTCGCAATGCAGCAAATCAGGCTTAGATGTGCTCCGAAACTTCCTTCTGGAGCATCACCAATGAACAAGAAGACTCTGTCGATCGCGATCGCCGCCCTCACTCTTGCGGGCTCGACCGCCACCTTCGCCGCCGAGCTGCCGGCCTACGAGGCCAATGGTTTCCCGGTCTCCCCGTTGCAGGTTCGCGTACTCGGTGCCGCGCAGGTCGAGCAGCAGGCCTCGGCGCCCGCCGCCAGCGTGACGGCGCTTCAGGCCAGCGTTCTGTCGCCGCGCAAGGTGAAGGCCGCGACCGTGACCACGGGAAGCGCCCGCTAAGCTTCATGCGGCAGGCACCGCGCGCATGCGTCGTGCCGCTGTCGCCTGCATAAACATTGGAACCGCGTTCCGGACAGGAGCGCGGTTTTTTCTTTGCTTGCGGGAACCTGCGCGATTTCCTCGTGCGTGCGCGGATCGAGAAGCCGGCGCGACAAAAGAATCGCGCGACGGCTTCGTTGTGTATGGCCGTTCAAGACGCGTGTGATCTCCTTAATACTTGTTTCGGAGATCGCGGCGCCTGATGCGCGCGCCGCATATTGAGCGGCCAATTCTGCAATCATACTGGAGGCCGTTTATGCCCGTTGCGCAAAAAGTCGTTGTTGCCAGCACCTCGCCGCGTGAGTTCATCATCAGGCATCTTGCGCTGTTCGCGGCCGCCGCGTTGTTCGTGTTCGTGCTGAGCCTGACCTACGGCCTCGATCTCAGCCCCGGGTTTTTCTGATAGCCGGGATTTGTAGCCCGGATGAGCGCAGCGACATCCGGGGAGGTGGCGAGACGAGTCCCGGATATCGCTGCGCTCATCCGGGCTACGAGAGTCTCCGCTCGCGTACCGCGCGCAAACTTGACGACGGGCGGCCGTAGAGTTCGGCGAACGCGGCGTTGAAGCGGCGCAGGCGCGCGGCGTTGCAGGTCGCAAAGCTCAGCATGGCCCGATGATAGCGCAAGCCTGTGCGGGAGAAAGGCTCGCGGGATGACCGAGTCCGAGCCACCGCGGTCGCGCTCGATCACACGGATCACATGGTCGGGTCACGGCAAATCGGGCGCTTCATCGCGCAGGCCATGCACAGGATGTTTTCGAACATCGATATCGCCTTCCGCGCTCCGCCGCGTGCCAGACCTGCGATGGCGTGGGTTGAGCGGATGAGCGCGCTGACATAAGGCTTGCCGATGGATCAGCGGACGAGCGGCGCTGACGCTCTCATTCAGAAGAACGATGCGGCGCCGGCGCTTCTCGGCGTCGTCTGCGGCTTGTCGGCGGCGCTGTTCTGGGCGCTCGGCTTTGCCGGCACGCGGCACGGGCTGAAGGTCGGCTTCACGCCGGTCGATCTGCTGGTGCATCGCTACGTCTGGTCGGGCATCGTGTTCCTGCCGCTGGTACTGCGCGCCGGGATCTCCGATCTCTGCGGTATCGGCTGGGGCAGGGGCCTTGCGCTGATGGTGCTTGGCGGCCCCGTGATGTCGCTGATCTCCTACACCGGCTTCCTGTTCGTGCCGCTCGGCCACGGCAGCGTGATCCAGCCGTCCTCCGCTACGCTCGGCGGCCTGCTGCTGGCTGCGATGTTCCTCAAGGAGAACATCTCCGCCTCGCGCATTGCCGGTGCCATCGTCATCGTCGGCGGTCTCGGCGTGATCGGCGCCGAATCGATCGGCCATATCGGCGCCGACGGCGTGCAGGGCGATCTGATCTTCGTGCTGACCGGATTGATGTTCGCAGGCTTCGGCGCGCTGCTGCGTCACTGGCGCGTCTCCGCCGTCTCGGCCGCGCTCGTCATCAACGTGCTGTCGCTGCTGTTGCTGCCGGCCTATCTCCTGACCGGCGGGCCCGCCCGCGTCGCTGCGATCGGCGTGAGCGAGAATGCGATCCAGGCGCTGGCGCAGGGCGTGCTCGCAGGTCCCGCCGCGCTCTATCTCTTTGCCGTTTCCGTCCAGCGCCTCGGCGTCGCGCGCGCTGCAGTCTTCCCCGCTTGCGTGCCGGCACTGACGCTGCTCACCGGCTGGCTCCTGCTCGGCGAGGCGCCGACGATGTTGCAGACGGCGGGCCTCGTGACGGTGCTGTGCGGGTTTTATCTGGCGCAAAGGCAGCGGTGAACGCATCTGCGTCGCCCGGATGGAGTGCAAGCGAAATCCGGGGCGGGATGTGCGGCACTATCCCGGATTGCGCGACGCTTCATCCCGGCTACGCTCCCGGGCACCCCGCAACTTGACGAGCCCGCCATGACCTTCCTCCTCAACATCGACGTCCCCGACGTCGCCGCCGCCACGACCTTCTACACCGCCGCGTTCGGTCTGACGGTCGGCCGCCGCTTCGGCAGCGATTTCGTCGAGCTCCTGGGCTGGCCGGCGCCGGTTTACCTGCTGACCAAGCAGGCCGGCACGTTGGGTGCAGGCAGCGATCGCCGCCGCTACGACCGGCACTGGACGCCGCTGCATGTCGACGTCGTCGTTGACGATGTCGATGCCGCCGTCGAGCGCGCGCTGCGCGCCGGTGCCGCGCTCGAAGCGCCCGCGCGCGATGCGCCGTATGGGCGGATCGCGATGCTGGCCGATCCATTCGGACACGGGTTTTGTCTGCTGGCGTTCAGCGCGACGGGATATGACGCGTTGATGGGCGCGTAGCGCTACGCCTTCTTCACGAACTCCGACTTCAAGTTCATCGCGCCGATGCCGTCGATCTTGCAGGCGATGTTGTGGCCGTCGGTGGCGTCCTGGAGGCGGATGTTGCGGACCTTGGTGCCGCCCTTGACGACCGAGGAGGAGCCCTTGACCTTGAGGTCCTTCATCACGATGACGCTGTCGCCATCAGTCAGCACATTGCCATGGGCATCGCGCACGCTTGCGTCCTGCGGCGCATCCGCCGAGCTGCCGGCCGCAGCGCTCCATTCATGGGCGCATTCCGGACAGACCCAGAGACCGCGGTCCTGATAGGCGTGCTCGGACTGGCAGTTCGGGCATTTCACGGCGTCGGGCATGGCAGGTCTCGTCTCGGGTGGCGTTGCGCGGCGCACCGTAGGGACGGAGCAGGGGAATGCAAGGGAAAGCTGGGGCTTGCGCGGGCAGGCGGTTGCTTGCCGGTGCGATGTCACCGAAACAGCGCGGCGAAGATCACGTAGAGCCAGCCCAGGATGCCGTGGATGATCGCCCACAGGATCGAATGGTTGTTGGTGTAGGAGATCGCGATGGCGAGCGCCGAGCCGAAGCCGACGCCGTATTTGGCGCCCTCGACGCGGACGCCGTAAAAGCGGTTGCCGTTCATGGTGATCCTTCCAGAGGGTGATGTGCAGAGCGCGTTGAGCCTATCCGCAGGCCGACGCGCTGTCGAACGACATCCTGAGCCTGAGAGGCGATTGAGCGCGCGCCCAACAAAAATGTCGAAAACAACCCCATGCACAGTAGAAATCGCCATGGATTTCAATGGTTCCGAAATACCGAAGTGAATTTGACCCGTCGGGCAAAACAGGGGTATGGTGGCATGATGGGCGGGTGCGGGGCTACGCGCCAGGCCATGCCTCACGCATCCATGAAGCGCGCCGTCCCCGAGACCCGGATCGAGCTGCCTTTGGCCGCGCCGATTTCCGCGCGGATCAGCGACCGCGCGCCCATGTCCTCGCCCTGGACGATGTTGATGCCGCCGCCATGCGGCCAGCCGATGTCGCGCAGTATCCTGCAAACGCCGCGGCGGCCGCACCCGTCGCGGGATCCTCGACGACACCGCCGGCGGCAAAGGCGTTGCGGACATCGAACAGTCGCGGCGCCGCCACGGTCACGAGCGCGACGGTGACGAGACCCGCTTTCTCCATGAGGGAGCGGCCCCGCTCGAAATCATAGGCCATGCGCGCGAGCGCCGCGCGCGATGTCAGCGCAAGCACGGCATGATCGGCGCCGCCGTGAATTTTCGCAGGGGGAATTTTGGGGTCGAGATCGGAGGTCGCGTAGCCGAACAGGTCCAGCAGCGCATCCCGCAGCCTGGGCTCGAGCGGCGCACTGCGCGTCGGCGGCGATTGCAGCGCCGCCGCAATGGTGTTGCCGTCGCGGCGGCCCGACACGGAAATGACGGCATCGTTCAGATGCAGCTCGAAGCTGCGGTCGCCATGCCGGTGCGCAAGGGCCGCGCCCCAGGGCGATCGTCGCGTGGCCGCAGAACGGCACCTCCATCGCGGGCGAGAAGTACCGGACGCGCCAGGCGTCGCCTTCGGGCGCCGCAAAGGCCGTCTCGGAGAAGCCGACCTCCGCCGCGATCGCCTGCATCCGCGATGCATCCGGCATTGCGTCGCCGATCCAGACGCCGGCGGGATTGCCGCCGGTGTTGCCGTCCGAGAAAGCGGCGATCCGGTGCACTGTCGTCATGGGCTTGCTCTCATTTGCTGCAGGATGGGCGGGTTCTTGCGATACCTATCATCTCCGCGAGCCGCAACTAGGGGAGGTTGAACACTGATGACATCCCTCATCGCTGCGTGCGGCGCCGGCAATTGGCAAAAAATGGCAGAGCTGAGGCTGTCAACGACATATCGGGTTAGGACGCCGCTTACCCACGGAATACACTGGGCGCCGTTTGGGGTTCGGGGTCATGTATTGGGAGGGACGATCATGGCAAGTGTTGAACAATTGCGCAGACGGGAAGGTGTGAACTTGGTCCAGCTCGAGGCGGACATTGCATCGGTTCGCACGGGAAGCTCGATCGCTTCAATTGCTCTACCTGATTACGTCGAGCATACCGAGGGGGTCACGCGCGTCGGCGCGCTCAGTGCGGAGGCGGTCGTTCGCGACTATGAATCCGCTGCAAAAGAGATCGAGGCCATGGGCGCCGAGTTGATCGACGCCGCGCAAAAATGCGAGGCGCTGACGGCGCAGGTCCACGATGCCATTGCCTTCATGCGCGAAACGGCGGCGGGGTATCGTGAAGAAGGACGGAAGATCTTCAGGCGCATCGAGGAATGCGCGCTCTTCACGGAAGACGTCCGCAAGACCTGCGAAGAGGTCCAGCGTCGAATGAAGGACGTCTCGGTCGGCGAGACCTCCCATGAGGAGCTTGCGACGGAAGAGCTCGAGCTGACCGGTATCGCAGCCAAGGTGTCGGTGTGCGAGGTCCGGTGAGGGGGGCGTAGAACCTCGTTCGCAGGATGGGTTGGGCGCTTGCGCTCTCCTGTCCTGCGAGCCCGGCTACACTCACTCGCTAACGGCTTACCAATCCGGATCGCCGTAGGGGTCGCCCATATAGGGCGGCGGCATCCAGGGGCCTCGCGGCGGCCTTGGCCTCCGAGGTGCGGCCGCTCGCACGTGCGGCCGTGCAGGCGCCGCCGTCTCGTTGCTCGTCACGCTCCGCACGACGGGTTTCGCGGATGCAGGCGCGGATGAAGCCGTCAGTTGCGTTTGCAGCGCCTGGACCTGCGCGGCGAGGCGCGCATTGTCCGCCGCATCCTTCTCCCGCGCCGTCTTGAGCTGTTGAATGGTGTCGGCCTGCTCGCGCAGCGACTGCTCGTTGCGGCTTTTCAGTTGCTCGAGCTTTCCGCTGATGCTCGCAAGCTCGTTCGTGATGGTCTTGAGCGACTGCGCAAGATCGGACGATGACTGGTCAGGCGGTGTGGCGCCAGGACTTGGAGCGCCAGGACTTGGAGCGCCAGGTGTTGAAGCACCAGGTGTTGGAGCGCTTTGCGCTTCCTTGCCGGGCGGCGGTGCGGGCACCGGACTTGGCCCATCCGCGGCAGCCAGGTGGAGTGCCGGCGGCTGCGCAGGACTTTCGACCGCGGACGCTTGCGTGGGCTGACTGGCCGGCGGAGCCCATCGCGCCATGATCGACTTGCTGATCGACTTGGCTTCATCGCGATATTGCGAAGCGAAGGCGGCGCCGAGAACGCCGATCGCCAGCACGAGGCCAACCAAAGCACGCAGCATGGTCCGATCTCCCTTCAGGCCTTGATCGCGAACCTTGCTATAGGGCGCCGTGTCCCTGGGAGGCTCGGCTGCCGGCGCACTGACGCTTGCTTGCGAGGTCCGCGGGCTTTCGCTGCCGTGTTCCATTCCGGAAACCAGCCGGTCCAGCCGCGCCAGGTCTTCCTCTGCGCTCTTGATCTGGTCGTAGGCCCGCGCCAGCCCGCCATCGGCGCGGACCTCGCCCGGCTTGTGGGCATCAGGCTTCTGAGAATCAGGCTTTTGGATATCAGGCTTGGGCTCGTTCGCGTCAGGCACCGATGCGCGCTCCATCCAGTCGGGCGTTAATGGGAGTGCGGCAGTCCGATCGTCGGAAGGATAGGCCTCACCTTTGTCCAACACAACGCGCGTGCGAAGGAGAAATTATGGCGGGCAGCGGCGGCTGAAACAGCCGGGCGCTGCACCCCCAGGCATCCCTGCGACGTGCTATGCTGTCGCGGGAGGAAGCGCCATGAGGGTTCCTACCGCGATACTCGCCCTGCTCCTTTCAAGTCCGGCCGCCGCCCAGGAGTGCCAGACATGCTCAATGGCCGACGCCTGCATGAAGGAGTACGTCAAGACGACGTCGGAGGCTCAAAGGGCGACCAGGCAGGGCATCCGGGATTGGAAGCAGAATCTGGACAAAAAGGCCTCAGCAGAATTGTCCAGCAGGGGCATACTCGCATTGCAAGACGCCATGGAGGCGCAGGTTCGTACGGAGCTGGAGCGCCTGAAGGAGTGCCTGGCGAAGATCAGGTAGGGCGGGGCGCAAAGGAGGATCCGATGAAATCGCTTCTGCTGCTCACGGCGAGCGGCCCGCTGCTCGTTCTCACCTCGCACCAGTCCCTGAACGACCAAAAGCTGCTTGGGATGCTCAGGCAAAAAGGCATCGGCAAGTTCGTCGCGTTCGACGTTCCCTTGTCGCTCGCCAGGGAGCGCTATGGCGGGCACTTTCACGCGGTCGAAAGCAATCTGCACGAAACCGATGATTTGAGAGTGCTCGACTTCAACGGCCAGCGGGTCTTTCAACTCTTTCATTTCGAAGAGCTCGGCTCACCGATGCTGATCGAACAGTCGTGATCCGGTTTTGTCTCGCGGCATGATCCGCATCGGAAGACCCATCATCCCGCGGCGGCGCCGAAAGGGGATGGGTTGAGCAGGACTGCTGTCACTATGAACGATCGTTCAGGGGAACGGGCGTTGGTTCATTTCGTTGCATTGGAGGGCATATTCAGGAGGACGACATGAAAGCAAAGATCATTGCGCTCTCTGCTGCCGCTCTCATGGCGACAGCACCCGCCGTGTTTGCTCAGGGTGCGTCGAGCAAGGCGCCAGGTCAGGAGATGCAGCAAATGGGGTCCAAGAAGGGCGAGCCGGGCGCTTCCAGCTACGCGCCTGGACATAAGAAGCATCACGCGATGCGCCACGCGAAGGCCTCCAAGACCGCCAGCAAGACCACCAGCCCCGGCGCGTCGAACGCCGCTCCAGGTCAGACAACCGGCGCGAGCACGAGGCCGACCACCGGCTCGGGCACAAAGCAAGGGTACTGAAGTCTGGAGGGGACTGAAGTCCAGGCACCGACGGGACCCAACGGCTCGAACGTCGGATAGGTTGGGCCCCGGCAAAACCTGTCATGCGCTGAATTAGCTTGCCTTGCCTTGAGTCCTTTTGCACTCTCTTCGCAAGGAGGCCAACGCATGAAGAAAATGACGCTCGCATGCGCTCTCGGAACGGCGCTGGTGCTGTGCAACCTGGGGATCTCGGGTGCTGAAGCCCGACCGCGAACGGCGCACGTTCGTGCACCACAGGAGAGGCTTGTCGTCACGGCGCCGGTGCTCAGGCCAACGCCGTGGGATTACAATGTCGTTCCACGATATCGTTATCGCCCTGAAGACGACCGGGTCGATCCCTTCGGCCCGCCGCTGGTGCCGTCATATGTTCGCTACGAGGGCTGGCGGTGGCCGTACTGGTGGTGAAGGCCACTGGCGGACGCGGGACTGATTGGCGCCTGTAGCCCGGATGAGCGAAGCGATATCCGGGACGTTGTTGCCGAAGTATTCCCCGGATGTCGCTTCGCTCATCCGGGCTACGCTCGTTGGCTAACTACCGTCCTCCGCCGCCAGCCGCAGAAACTGCCGCTTCATCGCGTTGACCCTGGCGACATAGCCCGCGACGAGGTGATCGCCGCAGCGCTCCCCTGATATCATCTGAAACTTGCGGCGCGCATAGGCCGTGGCGGGACCGGCGCCGCAGAGATGGATGAAGGCGGCCAGATCCTGCTTCTGCTGCGCATTGGCCTTCACATCGCCCGCGAGGCTGAGAACCATGGCCACCTGGCGGTCCAGATACACCGATGCCAGCTCGATGGCGTGGCTCGGGATCGCGCGGATGTAGAGGAAGGCAGACCCGCATCCGGTCTCGGTGACGGCGTTGCCGCGGACACAGAACCGTGCGGCTTCAGCCAGGGCCGGATCGGTCATCTGGAAGAGGCCGACGGCGCTGGAGGCGGGCCGGTAGATCGCCAGCGGATTGAAGCTCCACCGCCAGCGCCAATAGGTGCGCGCCACCGGATTGCCAGAACTCTCGACCTGCGCCAGCGCGGCCAGCAATTCGGGCGTGATCGTCGCCGTGGAATGCTTGCGGAACAGCGGCCCGTATTGCCGCCAGGTCTCGGCCGGCTCCTTGTCGAGGGTGTTGCCGACGAGAACGAACAGCTCGGTCGGCTTGCGGATCAATTGATAGACGATGTTCAGAAGCGCGACGGCCGCAAGCAGGATCAAAACGCCGCCCGCGATCCGAACCATGCGCGGCGCTCGCGCGAACGTCCTTCGCACCCAACGGGCGCTTCGCCGGAGGCCGCGAAGGCGAGGGAGGAGGCTGTTGCTTTTTCTTGGCATGGGTCTTGTGGGGAGCGGGTCGTACGGGGTTGAGCCTTGCGTCGCGCACGTCAGGTACATAGCCGAAATCGGTGTGGCTCCCGCTGATGCCTATGGTGGTAAGCGTGACAGCTTCACTGTCCCGTCATGAACTCGGCAGCGAGATCGCAAGGGCCCGCATTGTTCTAAATCAACAAACCCGCGCATTGGCGAATTACGCTGACGAACCGTTCCAGTCCAGGAAGGAGAGTGGTCATGTCGCGCCGAACCATCGCTTCGCTTACCGCATCCGCCATTATTGGAATCGCCTGCATCGTGACTGTTTCGACTGACGCCTTCGCGTATCGAAGAGGCGTTGGGGTTGGTCGCGCCGGTGTTTATCACGGCGGTGTCTATCGCGGTGGCGTCTATCGTGGTGCAGCCGTGCGCCGTGGCGTTGCCGTGGGCGTCGGAGCTGCTGCGGTTGGTGCTGCTGCTTACGGGGCTTACGGAGCCTACGGAGGCTATCGCCGCTGCGGCTACGAACCCTACCCCCCTTGCTACTAGCCGGTCTTGGCGCAGCGGCCACCGACTAACCGGTTGAGCCGGGCCTGGCGGCGGTGACAGTGCATTCAATCTAAATTGGTAGGCCGGTTAAGTGCACTGTCACCGTAATCGAAACGAATTTAGCGCGCTGGCACCGAAATTCTGGAGCCAGCAATCAATAGCGGCCGCCGCTGCCCTTTTGCTGCGTGATCCAGTCCGACAATGTCTTCGGTGTCGATTTTGCAGTCCGGCCCAGTGATGCCTTCGGATTGTCGCGGACGCCTTTCGTCGGCCGGGTGCGCGACGCTTCCGTTGCGTTGACGCCCTTCAAGGCGGCCGTCGATGCCTCCGCGGCTTCCCTCTCGAGGCGCAGCTGCTTCAATCGCGCCATCTTGATGCGCTCTGCCTCGACTTCGGGTCCTTCGGACAGCCGCGGCTTGTGTTGAGCAAGCTCGGCCGGGACCAGGACACCGATAATGGTTGTCTCACCGAGCGCCTTGCAGGCTTCGAGCCGATGCAGTCCCTCGACCAGAACGAGGCGGTCTCCGTCGAGCCGAACGGAAATGGGGGCCTGTTGTCCGATGTCCAGAATACTTTCCGCGATCTCCCCGACGATCTCGGGCTTGATAGCTTTCTTCTGCTTCGTGGGAACGAAGATCTTCTCGATCGGGAAGCTCTCCGGTTTGGGCATAACTTGACTCCGCTTCTACCGGGCCCGTCGGAACCCATGCCGGTGGGTTGGGAGTTTAGGAGGGAAGAGCTCGACCGCAAAGGCTATTTCGGCGGTAGGGCATTGATGAGCATCGAAGCCGGAACCAATCTGCGATTACGGCGACAGTACACTTAATTGACGCCGCCCACCAAGCGCGAGCCGAAGCCGCAGATCGGCGGGACGGAGCGAGTGAATTTAGTGCACTGTCACCGTAATTCAGGAATACGCTGCTGTCGTTAGTGACGTGTCGCGCGGATTTCGAGCGTCGTCTGGGTGAGCCTGGCCACGAACCCCTCAAAATGCGTGAGCCTTTGTCTGGTCAACTGTTCATTTAACTCGGCGATCTTCTGGGATTCAGCGATCAACGATTCGCACACCTGTTTCGCGTACTCCATCTGAAGCTCAAAGGCCTCGACGGGTGAGCGCGCCGCCGCGAGCTTTCCCAGGAAGTTCCAGGCGTGCTCAAGCGACATCCTCGTGTAGTCGCTATAGGCATCGGCAATCGCCTGCGTGCCGGCCTGGGAGGGTTCCACCGGTGCGACGGGCGCGCTTGCGGCGATCTCCATCGCGGAAGCCTCGCCCGGCAAGGCTGCAGCCGAGGGTACCTGCGCACTGATCTCTCGGCTCGTCTCTTGCCTTATCTCTTGCTCGGTCTCTTGCCTGTTCTCTTGCTTGTTCTCTTGGCTGATTTCCGCCGAGGCATCCGGCAATTGATGGGCCGCAGTTGCGTGTTGCTCGCCGGCCCCGGTTCGTTGCCCGGCCTTCTTCTTCCCGCCGCGCCGGCCGGATTTTCCCGTTGGCTTATTTTCGATCGCACTCAACATTGCAAATGGCTCCTGAATATCGCTGAAACCGCAAGCCTCCGTCGTGTTTGCGCTGAAATCGCGATTGTGGGTTGTCGCTTGCGTGGCGGCCATGTGGTGAGATTTTGCCGGCATCGGCAAGGCCAACCTGCCGGGTCTTGACCGTCCTGCGCGCAAAACCATGCTCGACCACTCATTCTACGAGCTAATTGCCGAGAAGATTATTCCGCTTTGGTCGGGAACTTGAGCAGGCGACTCCACGCCCGCGCGTGGCGGCGAAATGAATCGCTTGCTCAAGGCCGATCACGATGATGTTTTGATATGATAATCGTCATCTCATTGACGGCGCCACATGGATGCATACCTGCGGCTTCGAACATGTCATCAAGGAGAATTGCCATGACAACGAAGTCATTCATCATCGCGGCCGCCGCCGCGATCTCACTGGCCGGTGCAACCGCCGGCTTCGCTGCCGAGCTGCCAACCTATGAAGTCAACGGGCTGCCGATCTCGCCGGTTCAAGTCGGCGTGCTGGGAGGGGCGCATGTCCAGGAGCAACCGCAGGTCACGGCCACCGTCCTGTCTTCGCATCAGCTCAAAGCCCTGACACCGCGGCCGAAGCGGACAGCGGCTACAGCGGAGCGAAGCCGCGAAGGACGGGCAACATATTGACGCCCCTGGTCTCCAGGTTGATGAGTTGAGCGAGTAGCCCGGATGAGCGTAGCGATATCCGGGACTTTGCCCGACTGGATTCCCGGATATCGCTACGCTCATCCGGGCTACGCTCGCTGGTAACTGAACTCGGCCGTGTGGATATTCATGGCTTTGACTTGCTCTACAAAGCGAACCGTCTTCTTGTTGTGTCTATTGTTGCTGGCGAGAAGAGCCTGCGCGCTTGCATATGCGCAGATGTCCGCCATATCCAGGAGGCAGGTCTGATCCGACGGTAAGGCAATTGCATTCGAGTGTACGCGGGCGAAGTGTGTGGCTTGTAGGCGTGCAAGACCCCAATCGATCTTGGTGCGGTCGGTGTCAAATGCCAGTTCGTATGTGGCCCCTTGGCGGTGTTGCAAGTTCGCGATTGCTGCAAAGCAGGCGAGGCCCGCTAGGTGTTTTTCGCTGACGTCAAACGGCGGTCCGTCGACGATCTGTAGCTGTCGAGGGTAGCGCGTTTGATCAATCCAGGCTGAGAACCAGAGCCCCCCCCCAAGATTCTGCATCAATCTCGCGCATTCTTCTACGAAACCGTGAACATCTTCCGGCGCGAAATGCGCGAAAGGCGAGCGGCGACGCGCTTCGCCGCTAAACAGGACGCGGCAGTGAATCTTGGCATTTGTCGGGACGTCGCGAGAAGCCTTCAGGCGGACCAGTGCGTTCCGAGCGTCTTCGCGGGCGTTAGGCGGGAGCCACAGTGTTCCTCCCGTGACAAATTGTTCAGCCTTGCTCTCGTCGCACAATGCAAGAGGCCGCTCGAACAGGAGCGGCCTCAGCAATTCGGTCGGGTCGGTTGGCGCAGCCAATGGGCTTAACTACATCCCGTCGTGCTGCCGCAAGTATCGCACTTCATGCAGGTGCCATTCCGCACCAGCGTGAAGTTGCCGCACTCCGAGCACATCTCGCCTTCGTAGCCCTTGGCCTTGGCTTCCGCGCGGCGCTCGGCCTTGCTGGGCACTAGCGTCTGCGCAGTGCTGCCGGCCTTGCTCCACTGGAGGGCTTCCAGCTTCTCCGTCGGGGAGAGGTCGTGGCTCACTTCCTGCTTCAGCGCGACGGCGCCTTCCAGGACGTCGCCGACCCTTGCGCTCGCGCCGTGCGAGGCCAGCGCCGTGACCTTGCTGCCGCCGGTCGGGGCGCTGTCGTTGCCTTGCGCGACTGCGGTCGAGCCGCCGCGCATCACGACGAGGTTGTCGGTGCGGGAGCGGGTGAGGCCGCGCGACACCAGCTTGGAGGCGTGGTGGCTCGCGTCGTCCGGCTCCTTGCCTTCCTCGACGCCCTTGCCGAGCGCGTCGAAGTTCGACTCGGTCGGATCGACATGGGCGAGATCGAAGCGCGACATGTAGCTCACCGCCAGCTCGCGGAAGACGTAGTCGAGGATCGAGGTCGCGTACTTGATGCTGTCGTTGCCCTGCACGGGGCCCGCCGGCTCGAAGCGGGTGAAGGTGAAGGCGTCGACATATTCGTCGAGCGGCACGCCGTACTGGAGGCCCAGCGACACGGCGATGGCGAAGTTGTTGATGAAGGAGCGGAGCGCTGCGCCTTCCTTGTGCATGTCGATGAAGATCTCGCCGAGACGGCCGTCGTCATACTCGCCGGTGCGCAAGTACACCTTGTGGCCGCCGACGACCGCCTTCTGGGTGTAGCCCTTGCGGCGATCCGGCATCTTCTCGCGCTCGCGCATCACGATGATGCGCTCGACCAGCTTCTCGACGATCTTTTCCGAGACCTGGGCGGTGCGCGCCGCCATCGGCTTCTCGTAGAGCGTCTCCACCGCATCGTCCTCGTCCTCATCGTCGGCGATGAGCTGCGAGTTCAGCGGCTGGCTGAGCTTGGAGCCGTCGCGATAGAGCGCGTTGGCCTTCAGCGCGAGCTTCCACGACAGCATGTAGGCGGACTTGCAGTCCTCTACCGTGGCGTCGTTCGGCATGTTGATGGTCTTGGAGATCGCGCCCGAGATGAAGGGCTGCGCCGCCGCCATCATGCGGATGTGGCTCTCGACCGACAAATAGCGCTTGCCGATCTTGCCGCAGGGGTTGGCGCAGTCGAACACCGGATAGTGCTCGGCCTTGAGGTGCGGGGCACCTTCCACCGTCATCGCGCCGCAGATGTGGACGTTGGCCGCCTCGATCTCGCGCTTGGTGAAGCCCACGGCCTGGAGCAGGTCGAAGCCGGGGGCTGCGATCGCCTCGGCACCGATGCCGAGCTGGTCGCGAATAAAATCTTCGCCAAAAGTCCACTTGTTGAAGGCGAACTTGATGTCGAAGGCGGTCGGCAGGGCCTTCTCGACCTTGGCGATGGCCTCATCGGTAAAGCCCTTGGCCTTCAGGGTCGAGGCGTTGATGCCCGGCGCGTTGGACAGCGAGCCGTGGCCGACGGCGTAGGCCTCGATCTCCGCGATCTCGCTCTCGCGATAGCCGAGCGCGCGCAGCGCCGCGGGGACCGCGCGGTTGATGATCTTGAAGTAGCCGCCGCCGGCGAGCTTCTTGAACTTCACCAGGGCGAAGTCGGGCTCGATGCCGGTGGTGTCGCAATCCATGACGAGGCCGATCGTGCCCGTGGGCGCGATGACCGTGGTCTGGGCGTTGCGATAGCCGTGCTTCTCGCCGAGCTCGAGCGCCGCATCCCAGGCCGCCTGCGCGTGGCTGACGAGGTCAGCCTGCGGGCAGGACACCAGGTCCATCGGCACCGGGTTGACGCTGAGCGCCTCGTAGCCGTTGGACTGGCCGTGGGCGGCGCGGCGGTGGTTGCGGATCACGCGCAGCATGTGCGCGGCGTTCTTCTTGTAGCCGGGGAAGGTGCCGAGCTCGGCCGCCATCTCCGCCGACGTCTTGTAGGTGATGCCGGTCATGATCGCGGTCAGCGCGCCGGCGATCGCACGGCCTTCCTTGCTGTCATAGGGCAGGCCCATGGTCATCAGGAGGCCGCCGATGTTGGCGTAGCCGAGGCCGAGCGTGCGGAACTCGTAGGAGAGTTCGGCGATCGCCTTCGACGGGAACTGCGCCATCATCACCGAGATTTCGAGCACGATGGTCCAGAGCCGGCAGAGATGCTCGTAGCCCTCGACGTCGAAGTGCTTGGTGCTGACGTTGTAGAAGGTCAGCAGGTTGGCGGAGGCGAGGTTGCACGCCGTGTCGTCCAGGAACATGTATTCCGAGCACGGATTGGACGCGCGGATGTCGCCGGACGCCTTGCAGGTGTGCCAGTCGTTCATGGTGGTGTTGAAGTGCAGGCCCGGGTCGGCCGACGCCCAGGCGGCGTAGCCGATCTTCTCCCAGAGGTCGCGCGCCTTCAGCGTCTTCGTCACCTTCTTGGAGGTGCGGGCGTTCAGGTTCCAGTCGCCGTCAGTCTCGACCGCGCGCAGGAAGTCGTCCCTGAGCGAAACCGAGTTGTTGGAGTTCTGGCCGGACACCGTGAGATAGGCTTCCGAATCCCAGTCTGTGTCGTAGACGTCGAACTGGATGTCCTTGTAGCCCTGCTTCGCAAACTGGATGACGCGCTTGATGTAATTGTCAGGCACGAGGCTGCGGCGCGCGAGCTTGATCTCGCGGCGCAGCGCCGGGTTCTTCTCGGGATCGAAGCAGTCGTCGCCCGAACCTTCGCAGTTGACGCAGGCCTTGAGCACGGCCTTGAGGTGCTTCTGGTTGATCTTGGAGCCGGTGACGAGAGCTGCAACCTTCTGCTCCTCCTTCACCTTCCAGTCGATATAGGTCTCGATGTCGGGGTGATCGACGTCGACCACGACCATCTTGGCCGCGCGGCGCGTCGTGCCGCCCGACTTGATCGCGCCCGCCGCGCGGTCGCCGATCTTGAGGAAGCTCATCAGGCCGCTCGAGCGGCCGCCGCCGGAGAGCTTTTCGCCTTCGCCGCGCAGGCGCGAGAAGTTGGAGCCGGTGCCGGAGCCGTATTTGAACAGGCGCGCCTCGCGGACCCAGAGGTCCATGATGCCGCCCTCATTGACGAGGTCGTCACCGACGCCCTGGATGAAGCAGGCATGCGGCTGCGGGTGCTCGTAGGCCGACTTGGACTTGGTCAGCTTGCCGGTGAAAGGGTCGACGTAATAGTGGCCCTGGCCGGGACCGTCGATGCCATAGGCCCAGTGCAGGCCGGTGTTGAACCATTGCGGCGAGTTCGGCGCGACCATCTGCATGGCGAGCATGTAGCGAAGCTCGTCATAGAAGGTCTGGGCGTCCTCGTCTGACGTGAAGTAGCCGCCCTTCCAGCCCCAATAGGTCCAGCAGCCGGCGAGGCGGTCGAACACCTGCTTGGCGGAGAGCTCGCTGACATAGCGCTCTTTCTCAGGCAGGGCGGCAAGCGCCTCGGTGTCGGGCACGGAGCGCCACAGGAAGGAGGGGACGGATTCCTCCTCGACCTTCTTCAGGCGCGCGGCAACGCCGGCTTTGCGGAAGTATTTCTGGGCGAGGACGTCCGAGGCGACCTGCGACCACTCGGTCGGCACCTCGACATTATCCAGCTTGAACACGACCGAGCCGTCGGGATTGCGAATCTCCGACGTGGTCAGCCGGAAATCGATCCCGGCGTAAGGTGACTGTCCCGTGGTGGTATGGCGCCGCTCAATCCGCATGGTCTTGCCCCGTCCTTATCTTTGACCGAACCGCCTCCGTTCAGGCGCCCGGTCGACATTTCAGTTCGCGATTCCTCCCGGGCCGTCTGGCCTTAAGGCTTCGCAGTTCAGCCGGTGGATCCGGCCCAGTTTCTCCCGGCGCGATTGCTCGATGCGTGCATCGATCACCCGCCGGCATGTCCACACGCATCCGCCCCAACGGGATGCGCGCGACATGCGTTCAACGCCCCTCAACGCCACTTCTTCAACCGATGCCATCCGAGCCTGTCGCCGGCCCGTTCTGGCGCCCGAAAAGTCCGCTACCCGCGGGCAGACAAGCCCTTCTCCCGCTGCCTTCGTCTGGCCTGGCGGAGTGCAGTTTTGCGGACCCTTTGGGGGAGTGCCGGCGGGACGCAAACTCACTCGCGCCGAACGGTCCGAAAGCTAGGACTCTCCAAAGCGCCCGTCAAGAACTAGTGCGAGTTCCTGAATCAAATACTAAATATGGTGGATTGCGGGGGATAACAGGGGGCAAGCCCGCGCCTGTTCTGGAGGCAAGTATCAGTGAGTCCTCAGGGATTCCCAACTGAAAAAATTTGCATCTTGTGGTGATGGCAACTCTTCACCCCGCTCTTCACAGGGCAGGTATATTTTTGGGTAACGGGGTTGCGCCAGCAGGACTCACGTAGCCTTACGGAAGGTGAGGGCTGGCATGCCCGCCGGGGTGGTGGTGGGGCCAGCGAATCCGCGCCAAGCTGACCCCGTTTCTGCCGGGTACCCCACATGCTTGATTCGACGCGACCGGGCCTGCGACCGCGCATCGCCCCGGCCGGCCTGATGTTCCTTGCCATCACCTCGGTGGGCTGGGGCTTCAACTGGCCGGTGACGAAGTTCCTGCTCGCCGAGCTGCCGCCGCTGACGCTGCGCGGGGTGACCGGCGTGCTGGGCGCGGTGCTGCTCGCCGTCCTCGCGCTGATCCGCCGGCAGAGCCTCAAGGTGGGGCCGGGGATCTGGCCGCGCTTACTGACCGCCGCCGTCCTCAACGTCACCGGCTGGATGGTGCTGATGGGCCTGGCGCTGCTCTGGCTGCCGGCCAGCGAGGCGGCGCTGATCGCCTACACCATGCCGGTCTGGGCCTCGATCATCGCCTGGCCGGTGCTGGGCGAGCGGCCGACCGTGCTGCGCTCGCTGGGGCTGGTGATGGCCTTCGTGGGCCTCGCCTCGATCATGGGCGGCAACGGCTTTGCCGCGAGCGTGGAGAAGCTGCCCGGCATCATCATGGCGCTCGGCGGCGCGCTCGGCTTTGCCGTCGGCACGGTGTTCTCGAAGAAGTACCCCATCCACCTGCCGCCGATCACGGCCGCGGCCTGGCAGATCGGGATCGGCTGCCTGCCCATCTCGATCGTCGGTCTGCTGGTCGAGACCTCGCATCTGGAACTGGTGACGCCGGTCGGCTGGTGGCTCCTGGTCTATTCGACCGTGGTGCAGTTCTGCATTGCCTATGTCAGCTGGTTCGCAGCGTTAGCGCGCCTGCCGGCTTCGGTCGCTGCGATCGGCACCATGGCCGTACCTGTCATCGGCGTCGTCGCCTCCGCGCTCGCGCTGCACGAGCCGCTTGGGCCGGGACAGATCGCCGCGCTGATCTTCACGCTCGCGGCCGTGGTGCTGGCGACGCGCTAGCCGTCCGGACGCCGGGGTATCAGTGGTCCTGAGGCTCTTTCTCTCGCCGGCGTTGTCCCGAGCCCGGCGGTTTCGACGGCAGGTCAGCAGGTGCGACAGCAAAGACTTCGAGGGCCTGGTCGTAGCCTTTGATGTTCCGCTGCCCGAGCGATGCCAACGGAATGCTGCCCCTTACCCTTCCAGCGATAGTGGGATCAGCCAGGATCTGCGCGTCCTTCGCGAGATTGCAGAGCCGCGACGCCAAATTCACCACGGCTCCCATCGCCGTGTAGTCCAGCCGACCGTTATAACCAACCGTTCCTACCGTTGCCGCTCCCATCGCAACGCCCACACCAAAGCCGATCGCGTGGCCGGAATCGTACCATTTGCCCGCAAGGGACTGCACGGTCATTTGCAGGTCGATCGCGAGGCGGACCGCTTGAGTTGCCGGCTGTTCGCACGCGACCGGGGCATTGACGAGGAGCATGACTCCGTCGCCATCAAAGCCGATGAGCGTTGCCTCGTGACGAGTCGTCACGGCGCCAACGGCCTCGTAGTACTCGCGCATGACGGCCATGATGACATCAGGTTCATTGCGCGTGGAGAACGCCGTGAAGCCGCGCAAGTCGCCGAAAATGACAGCGACTTCACGTCGCTGCCCTTCGAGCAGTTCATGAGAATGCTCGACCAATTCGGCGACCTGTGATGGCAGGAACTGCTTCAGCCGTTCGATCCGCGCAGATTTCTGCTGCGAGATCGCCAGTTCGGAAGCCATTTCATTGAAGCGCAACGCCAGTTGCTGCAACTCGTCACCGCTGAAGATTTTGATGCGATGCTCGAATTGTCCGGTTCTGATCCGCTCCACGCCCTCTTCCAGTTGCTTGATCGGGCCGGACATTCTGTGCGCGCGCCAATAGGCGAGCGCCAGCGCGATAAGAACACCAAAGGCAATCAGAATTGACGAGCGCCACAACGCCGCGCGAATGGATGCAAAGGCTTCCGAGACCGGCTGCATCGCGATCACCGTCCATCCCACATCGGCGGCTTGAACGGATAGCGCCACCACCGGCTTGCCTTGGTCCCCATTTATCACCGCCGCTCCGCTCGCCGCGCCAACGAGATGCTTGATCCGGCTGAAACTGCCCGAGCTGGCGCGGCCGCGCAGAACCAGACTGATGTCGGGATGGGCGATCAGATGACCGGAGTCATCGACAACAATGGCGTAGCCGGTCTCGCCAATTCTAATGGCAGCGATGACATCCCAGATCAGCTTCAGATTGACTTCGGCGATCGCAACCCCCGCGGCCGGCAGGCTCCCGGCAACCGCGATCCTCATGTAGGGCTCTGAATCTCGCTGGTACTGAACCGGTCCGTACCAGACCTTGTTGGCGCGTGCGCCCAGAACAGCGGGATCCGTGGACATATCAATGCCGCGCCCGGTCCTGTTCAGAAGCAGCCTGGAAACAAAGACCCGTTCAGTGCCGGTCTCATCCAGAAGCGAAACCGACACGATTGCGGGCACCTGCTGGAGGAGGCGCAAGGCGTCGGTCTTATGTTGCGCATCGTCTCCGGCAGACCAGGGAAGCTGCACCATCCAACCCAGCTGATCCCGGATGCCGTCGGTGAATGCCTCGATCCGGTCGGACGCCGCGCGAGCATCGGCCTGCAGCACCGCGCTGATCTGGCGGCGCTGGTCTCGGTAACCGAAAGACGCCTCGACGGCCGCGCCGAGTATCAGAGGCACGACCGCAGCGACAAACAGCGTCGCGAAGTACTTGCAGAACAGCGAGCGACGCGGGGGCGTCGTACACGAAGAGGACTGCGCAGCACCGTCCGTCATAACTGCTCTCAGGAGATCACCTTGCTGGCGCGAAACAGGATCGACGACACGTCCAGGTCGATACCCAGAAGCCTGGCTGTCTTCAGATTGACTGCCAGTTCAAACTTCTCGGGGCGCATCACCGGAAGATCTGACGGATTTTCCCCGCGCAGGATGCGATCGGCATAAGTGGCAAGCCGAAAATAGGTCGTGCGCTGGTTTGCGCCGTAACTCAAGAGACCTCCAGCGTCACAATATTCAGACCAGCCAAACATCGAAGGCAGCCGGTGCGCGATTGCAAGCTCCGCAATCTTTGCACGATGCACCAGCGTCACGGCATCGGGAAACACGAGGAGAGCATCCGCGTCCACTTTGCCGGCGGCCGTCAACCCATTCTCGATTTCGCGAGCGCCACAGAACGGAACGTAGGCTGCCTCAATGCCGAGATTCCGGCACGACTCCAAAGTCGCACGCCATTCCAGTGGCTCTCCCGGATGATCCGTGTTCGAGAAGACCGCCAGTTTTCGCAGCTTTGGATAAATGTCCTTGAGCAGCTCAACGCGCTTTCCCGCCAGCTCGAGCGACAGGAATGTGCTGCCGGTGAAATTGGTGCCGGGGTGAGCAAGGCTCTTCACCACACCCAAAGCGACGGGGTCACCGCTCAATGCAAACAGCACGGGGATGTCGGTGACCGCGGTCATGACGCGTGTCGCCGGACCGCTCGAGACCACAAGGTCGATATCCCTCTGTTGCAACTCGGAGACATTCTTGCGCAGTGCCTGCGGATTTCCAGGGGCATAGTGCGTCTCGAAGGTTACGGTCTTGCCCTCGACGTATCCCAGCGCGCGCATTCCCTCGCGAAAGCCGTCCAGGAAGGGATCCGGTTCGGAGGCGGTCGAGACCCAGAAGATACGATGCAGCTTGGCTCCGTCCTGCGCCCGTGCGATCGCAGGCCAGGCCAGTCCTCCACCAATCAACAAGATGAACTCTCGTCTTTTCATCCGAGCACCTGTCGAAGCTGCGCCGTCAATTCCGGCCGCCGTCCAGGATCCTAGCTGTACGTCTGGTGACTGCGCTCGGTATCGCGCTCCGCAAGCGGACTGTCGCGACGCCGGCTCCAACATTTGTCGCCGAGAGCATGCTCAGAGATTGGGCTGGTGAGACGATTTGTCCTTGAGACGCGCTTGATTTTTGCTTGAGACCGGCCCGATCGGAATCAAAACGGCCTTACTCGTTGCATCGCGCGGTTTCGGAACACCTCCGGCGCGCATCCGGGCGAGCCACGGCGTCTCAAGAGGACAACCGGAAGTCGCATCCTGAGCCAGTGCGCTCGACCACATATAAGCGTGACTGCAGCGTGCCTTCGGCAGTCCACGCGCTAGCCCGCCGCCATCCCGCTGCCATTCAGCGCCTTCCGGATCATCTCCGCGAGCTGGTTTCTCCGATACGGCTTGGTCAGCAGCAGCACGCCGTCGTCGAGCTTGCCGTGGTGGACGATGGCATTGTCGGTGTAGCCGGAGGTGTAGAGCACCTTCAGGCCCGGCCGCCGCTTTGCCACTTCCTCGGCGAGCTCGCGCCCGCTCATGCCGCCGGGGATGACGACGTCGGTGAAGAGGAGATCGAAGGCCTGCCCGGCCTCGATCAATTGCAGCGCGGCGCGGCTGTCGGGCGCGGCGACCGTCTGGTAGCCGAGGCCCTGCAATTGCGCGGTGACGAAGTTGCGCACCAGCGGATCGTCCTCGACCACGAAAATGGTCTCGGCGCCGCCTTCGGCCTGCGGCGCGACGGGAGCGGCCGCTTCTATCGCGCCTTCGCCCGGCGGCAGATAGAGCTTGATCGTGGTGCCGTGGCCTTCCTCGCTGTAGATCTTGATGTGGCCGCCGGACTGCTTGACGAAGCCGTAGACCATGGAGAGGCCGAGGCCGGATCCCTTGCCGACCTCCTTGGTGGTGAAGAAGGGCTCGAACGCCTTCTCCTGGACGTCCTGCGGCATGCCGGTGCCGCTGTCGCTGACCGCGAGCATCACGTAGGGGCCGGACACCACATCCGCATTGGCCTGCGCATAGGCTTCGTCGAGCACGACGCGGTGGGTCTCCAGCAGCAGCTTGCCGCCGTTCGGCATGGCGTCGCGGGCGTTGATCGCCATGTTGAGCACGGCATTGGTGAGCCGGGACGGATCGATGTGCGCGGTCATCGGCCCCTGTTCCAGCACGGTCTCGATCTGGATCTGCTCGCCGAGGGTGGGGCGCAGGAGTTTTGCGATGTCTGATATCGCGGCGTTGATCTCGACGTTGCGCGGCTGCAGCGGCTGCCGGCGCGCGAAGGCGAGCAGGTGCTGGATCAGCTCGGCGCAGCGCTCGGCGGCATCGTCGATCAGGCGCGCCACGCGCTGGAGCGCGGGCTGCTCCTTCAGGCTCGCCACTAGCGTCTCGGTATTGCCCGAGATCACCGTCAGCATGTTGTTGAAGTCGTGCGCGACGCCGCCGGTCAGCTTGCCGATCGCATCCAGCTTCTGCGACTGTTGCAATTGCCGCTCGGTCTCGCGCGAGGTGGTCGCATCGTGATAGACCAGCACGGCGCCCGAGATGTCGCCTTGTCCGTCCCGCATCGGCCGGCCACTGATCATGAGGTGGCGGACCTGATTGCCGCTGTGCGGGCGGACGATCATCTCCAGGTCTTCGAACTCCTCGCCGCGCAGCACGCGCACCGAAGGCAGCTCCTCGGCCTTCATCGGCATGGCGCCGTCGCCATGAAAGACGTCCGACAGCGACCGCAGACTGCTCAGGTTCATGCCGGCGCGGTGCAGCAGCATGCGCTCCGCGGCCGGATTGGATAGCAGAACGTTGCTCTCGACGTCGATGACCAGCACCGCCTCCGCCATGCTGCGAAAGGTGCTCTGGAGCACGTTGACGGACAGGCGGAGCTCGTCATGCGCGGTGACCAGATGTTCGGTGCGTTCGGCCACCGCCGCCTCGAGTTGCTCCTTGGCGGCCGTAGTCTCCAAAAGCGTGCTCTTGAGCGCGCCCTCGGTGCGCCGGCTCTCGCGCATCACCATCACGACCAGCAGCAGGATCACCAGCGCGCCGGCGACATCGATGCCGAGCAGCACGATGCCGGTGCGGCGCGAATCCTGGGAGCGCGCGGCGAGCAATCGTTCTTCCTCTGCGCTCAGACGGTCGAGATTGCCCATCACGGTGTCCATCAGGCCGCGGCCTTCCGCCTTGCCCTGGAGCGCGGCAATGCCGGCCTGGTCGCTCTCGGCGCGCAGGCGCATCGCCTCGGCGGCGATCTCGACCCGACGCAGCGCCAGCGGCTCGGTGCCCTCCAGCAGCGCGACCTGATCGGGGTAGTCGCGCACGCCGCGCTTGAGGTCGGCGAGTGCCGGCGCGATCTGGGCATGCACCGCCTGGAATTCGTCGCTGAAGGCCGGGCTGCGATAGATCTCGTAGCCGCGCGCGGCGCTCTCGGCCCGGCGCAACAGGACGCGCAGATCGGAGATCTTCTTCTGGACCTGGACGGCATGGCTGACCCACGCCGTGTCGGACCGCGACTTGACGTCGAGGCCGATCGAGGCGGCGGTGATGATCAGGAGGATTGCAAGTCCAGCACCGAGAATGACGCGCTGCGTTGGGATCAAGGGGCTTCTTTCTTGTCCTTCGGCTGTGCGCTCTCGCCCGCGAGGCATTCCCGAATTGTCGTCAGCAGCGCTTCCGGCGTGAACGGCTTGCGCAGGCAACGCGTTGCGCCGAGCTCCAGCGCCATGCGGAGGAAATCGGGAGAGGGCGAGGCCGACGATGCGAAGGCGTAACCGGACATCGCGATCAGCGGGATCGCCGGCGCGCGTTCGTGAAAGATGCGGATGGATTCAAAGCCGCGCATATGCGGCATGAAGATGTCGACCAGCATCACATGATACGTCTGCGCTTCCAGCGCAGCCAGTCCCGTTTCACCGCCGTCAGCCAGCGTTACGTCGAAGCCCTGACGTTGGAGAAGGACCTCGATGGTCGCGCCGACCATCGGATCGTCATCTACCACGAGAATACGCGGCATGACCTTTCCCAGTAGATCGAAGTCCCCGTATTGGTGATATCCGCGAATCGTGGGTCGGGTCAATTTTGGATTGGATCAGGGTAGATATGCACGGTGCGGTGAATAAAGGTCCCTTTGCATCGACTTGTACATAATCTCGCAAGGACGGAATCGGCTGCACGCGAAACTGGTGAAAGCGGAGCACACGCGAAAACGGCGCCGCATCGCCGCGACGCCGTTTCTTTCAAGCATAGTAGATGTGGTTACGGGCAGGGATGACGCAGGCCGTCGTAGCCGAGATAGGTGCCCGACGCCGGGTCGTAGGAGCGGTAGCGCTGCGCGCAGTAGCCTGCGGAATCGCCGCCGCTGTCGGGAACGACCGCCACTGACGGCTCGTCGTAGTAGCTGTCGTCGCCGTAGTAGTAGGGATCGTTGTAATACCCGCCACCATAATAGGCGTATGAGCCGAGGCCGCCGATCGCAGCACCTGCCGCGAAACCGGGCCAGAACCCGCCGCCGCGATGGTGATGACGCCAGCCGCCGTTCCAATTGCCGCCACCGCCCTGCCAATTGCTGCCGGCGGCTGCGAAGCTGCGGCCGCCGCCACCGACAACCGACGGTGCGGTGCCGATGCTGGGACGCACGGCTGCGCCAGCCGCAAAGCTGGGACGCACCGCTGCGCCAGCCGCAAAATTGCCGCCGCCACCGCCGATCCGTGGACCAGCGCTGAAGCTGCCACCGCCCATTCGGGCGGCGCCGCCACCGCCAATGTGAGCACCGCCGCCGCCGCCGATATGTGGGCCACCGCCACCGCCACGGCCGCCATGGCCCTGCGCGAAGCTCGGTGTCGCCAACGGAAGGACCAGCGCCAATGCTGCCGCCGCGCTCAAGACTCTCAGACTGCTCATGGTCAAACTCCTTTTCCAGGGAGCAAACCCCTTGAAAGGGGGGAGGTTCCTGGATCACGCGGGTGTGCGCGTGAAGGGAGCGTCTCACCGGGCCGCTGTACCCGGCATGAACGGATCGCGTCCGATTTGCGGCGGGGCGCGCATTTGCGTGGGGCAAGGCCGCACCTGCCGAACTGGACATTTCGCCGTCCGGATGGCATCAGGACCCGACGAAGCAGGGCCCTTGCCGCATGAAACAGTTCTTCCTCAAGTTCTTCACCTGGTGGAGTGGCCAGACGTTTGGCACCCAACTCTGGACCAAGCGGTACGGCGAGCTGGTCGGCCAGGACGAGCAGGGCAATCTCTATTATCGCACCCGCGGCGGGGCGATCGATCCGACGCTCGGCTTCGAGCGGCGCTGGGTGATCTATAACGGCTATGCGGAAGCGAGCCGAATCCCGCCGTCCTGGCACGGCTGGATCCATCACGTCGTCGACGTGCCGCCGACGCAGGATAATTACCAGCCGCGCGAGTGGGAAAAGCCGCACCAGCCCAATCTCACGGGCACGGCCAACGCCTACCGCCCCTCGGGCTCGACGCTCGCCAGCGGCAAGCGGCCGAAGGCGACCGGCGACTATCAGCCTTGGACCCCCGGCTAGGCTTCCAGCCTCCGCCGAATCGCCATCGTCGGATTGGATGCAGGCGCATCCGACTGATCCCGCTGTGGACAACGGGAACAGCGGGGATGCCGGCTGTGCGGGCGTTGTGTTCGCGCCGGCGATGCGGCTCAATGGTCCCATCTTACGGAGATGGGAGACCATCGCGTTCGGTTCGGGCAACAGCTCGCGACTGTCCCGAAATGCAGCGGCCGCCGACCAGGACTCGATCGGGAGATAGGCCCCCGGTCTGGAAGCTCCGAAATCGCCCGATGAAATGTGCAGCCGCCGTAAGACAGGAAAGGCCGCTTGGGAAACCGAGCGGCCTTTTTCTGTTGGAGGTGGGTTGCGTAACTGTCTCGTGCCCCGGACGCAGTGCAACGCCATAGCGTTGCGCTGCTGCGCGTCCGGGACACGAGAGGAGCGAAGGCAGCTACTCCACACTCCGTCATTGCGAGCGCAGCGAAGCAATCCAGACCGCCTCCGCGGAAAGTCTCTGGATTGCTTCGCTGCGCTCGCAATGACGGTGCGGATGCAGCTTTCGCCAAACTACGGTCTCGTCCCGGACGCGGCGCGGGGCTGTACGCCGCACCGCGTCCGCGGCGCGAGGCAGAGGCTAGTTCACCCGCTCGGCGGCGCGCTTGACCGCCTCGAGGCGGCGCGCCTGATTTGCTGCCCCGCGCTCTCTCAGCAAGGCCAGCACTTCGGCTGGCGCGGTGTCGGGCGAGCCGGACGTGAACGGCGGGGCGGGGTTGTATTCGATCTGGAGCTGGATCGCTTCCGCCGTGGTGCGGTTGACCAGGATCGAGACCAGCGTCAGCGCGAAATCGATCCCTGCGGTGACGCCGCCGCCGGTGATGCGATTGCGGTCGATGCAGACACGCGTCTTGGTCGGCGTTGCGCCGAACTGGCCGAGCATCTCCATCGCGCTCCAATGGGTGGCGGCGCGGTAGCCCTTGAGCAGCCCGGCCGCACCGAGCGCCAGCGCCCCAGTGCAGACCGACGTGACGTACTTGGCGCCTTCGGCCTGCTTGCGCAGGAAATCCAGCACCTCTTCGTCATTGAGCAGATCATTGGTGCCGCCGCCGCCGGGCACGCAGATCACGTCGAGCTGCGGGCAGTCGGCGAATGTCGTCGTCGGCGTCAATGTCAGCACGGAATCGCTCGGCACCGGCTCGATCCGCTTCCAGATCAGATGCAGCCTGGCGCCGGGAACGGCGGAGAACACCTGCAAGGGGCCGGTGAAGTCGAGCTGGGTGACGCGCGGAAACACCAGAAGTCCGATCTGGAGCGGGGACGACATCGGAAGATCCTCCAATCAAGGGCTTGACGCGCGCAAACTGGCATGATGCCCTTCTGTCCAAAATGGCGTAATTCCCTCTATTTCGGACATGACCATGATCGGCATCCTGATTTTCCCGGATTTTCAGTTGCTCGATGCGGCGGGCCCGATCTCGGTGTTCGAGGTCGCAGCGCGCTGCGCCGGCAAGCCGCTTGCGCTGCGGGTGCTGGCGGTGAATGCGGGACCGGTGCGCAGCTCCTCCGGCGTCGAGATGGTGGCGCGTGATTTCAAATCGGCGAACGCCATCACGACGCTCGTCATCGCGGGCGGTGCGGGGGTGGCGGATGCCGCGCGCTGCGAGGTGACTCGCGCTTTCGTGCAGCGGCTGGCGCGGCGCGGCGTTCGGGTCGCCAGCGTCTGCTCGGGCGCCTATGTGCTGGCCGAGGCCGGCCTGCTCGACGGTCGCCGCGCCACCACGCATTGGGGCCGCACGCGCGATTTCGTCGCGCGCTATCCGAAGGTGAAGTTCGAGCCGGACCAGATTTTTACCCGCGACGACAATGTGTGGACGTCGGCGGGGATCACGGCGGGCATCGACCTCGCGCTGGCGATGGTCACGGAGGACCATGGCGAGGAGATCGCGCAGGCGGCCGCGCGCCAGCTCGTGCTCTATCATCGCCGCAGCGGCGGCCAGTCGCAATTCTCATCGCTGCTGGAGTTGAAGGCGCCGAACGGCCGGTTCGGCGCGCTCTTGTCCTGGGCCCGCGAAAATCTCGATGCGCCGCTCACGGTGGAGGAGCTTGCCGATCGTGCCGGCATGAGCGCGCGGCACTTTGCCCGCGCCTTTGCCGCCGAGACCGGCACGACGCCGTCGAAAGCGATCGAGCGGCTGCGGATCGAGGTCGCGCGCGAGCGCGTGCAGTCTTCGCGCGAGGCGATCGAGCTCGTCGCGGAGGCGACCGGCTTTGGTGACCCCGAGCGCATGCGGCGCGCCTTCATTCGCGCCTTCGGTCAGCCGCCCCAGGCGCTGCGGCGCGCGGCGCGGGCGGGGTAGGTGGTGTGCTCGTAAATGTGCCGTGCGCGTGCATGATCGCGAGGTCCGCGTTGCCACGAAAGCGGACGTCGACAATGCGCAAAGCGAATGTCCGCCTTCAGATGGGCAGGAGCACGATTTCCGAATACAGCCTGTCGAGCTCTTCGTCGGCGATCAACGGCGAACGGAAACACGTGGTCATCGGGAGCATCATGCCTCGTGGACGGACCGGAAAGATTCGCGCCTCCGCGACGAGCGCCGCCGTTCGCTGCCGACGCAAGATCGCCAGCTTGACGCGCTCGAGATGCCGCAACAGCAGAACCGGCGCACTACAATGCAGAATGTCCGAATAGGGGATTTTGAGCGGCTGAAATCGTGCCAGTCGTCCCAATCGACTTGCTGCAAGACGATGATCGCGGCGCTTCACCACGAGATAGGCGTAATCAGGCCCGTCGACGACAATGAGCTGCAGGCAATCATACGCCGCGTGATCGTCGAAGATTTGCCGTTGGTGGCTGGTCAGTCTCTCGCGGACCACGGCCGGATCGAAGCAGATCACCGGCCGGGTCGAGCCGAACAAGGTCGCGGCCTGTAGCAATGGCGGCATGGCGATGCGCTGCGAGTCCAGCGGTTTGAAGCGCTGTGCGATAAGGGCGGCCCAAGACGACGGCTGAGGAGTGAAGCACGTATATGTGGCGTTCGCGTCATCCAGCATTGATGCGAGCAGCGCCATGCCCCAGCCTCGGTACTGCGCGCGTACAACCCAGGAGGACAGATTGCAGACGAGGATTGCCTTCTCGTTCACCTGCCGCCGGGCAGCAACTGCCCCGATGAATCCAACCAAGGCGTTGCCGTCGAGAAGTATGAAGCCGCGGCCGTGATCCGACCAGCCATGATCGAACAGACGGCGCCATCTCGTCGCATTGATGCCCGCCTCGCGAAACGATTCCTCAAGAAAGCGGCAGACCGGTTCCACGTCCTCCGGACCGAGGGCGCGGACGTGCAGGCCCGCCCGGCCAAGCTGTTGGGCCGTCATTGCCTCCGCGCCGGAGAGGACCGCGATCAGGCCTTCGATCGACGGCGCCCGCAGAAAGGCCGAAAGGGGCATCGGATGCCCTGCATAGCGCTCGATCTCCAGGAGCAGGCTGACTACGGCCAGCGAGTCTGCGCCGAGGTCCAGAAGATTATCGGACCGGCCGATCGGAGCCATGTCCAGCACGCGCTCGCAGATCGCCTGCAGGTCTTTCCGCAGCTGCTCAACGTCAGGGAGCACTCCACAGACCGGGGTCGGCTCCCGAGACACACTGGCGGTCGGAGGCGCTCGCAGAACCGGATGGTTGGCAATGGCCTCGAGGCATTCGGCGTTCTGCAGGGCGTCGCGATTCCGTACAGGGCGGCCGTTCACCGCATCCCGCGCTGCGATTTCGGACCGCTTGCCGTTAAAGGTGACGGGAAGCGCGTCGACCTGTGCGATACGCGCCGGCACGAAGGCCGGCGAGCCGCAGCGTGCAAGCTCGGAGCGGATATGCTTGGCGAGAGCGCTGTCGAGCACCACGCCTTCGCGCAACACGAGCAACAAAACCATGCGTGTGCCGCCTGGCTCGTCCGCTTGTTGCTCGACCGCCATCGCCTCGATGATCCCCCCGACGTCATCGAGGATGCGGTAGATCTCCGCGGTCCCTATGCGGACGCCGCGCACGTTGAGGACTCCGTCTGAACGACCATGCAAGCGCCAGCCCCCATGAGGCGTGGCCTCGATCAGATCGCCATGTGTCCAAAAGCCGGGGTTCTGAGCAAAGTAGGTGGCGTGGAAGCGGGTACCGTCGGCATCGCCGTGAAAGCCCAGGGGCCGCGAGGGAAAGGGGTTGGCGCAGACCAGTTCGCCTATCACCGCCTGCGGATCGTCAGGCGGCGGCAGCGAGCGGACATCGAGGCCGAGGCTGCGGCACTGCGCCTCGCCGCGATGGACCGGCAGATTCGGACTGCCAAGGACGAAGCAGCCGATGATATCCGTGCCGCCTGAGATCGTCTGCAGCGGCATCGACGACTTCACTTCGCTGCTGACCCAGTCGTACTGGCGCGGATAGAGGATCGAGCCGGTCGAGAGCATGGTGCGCAGGGCGGAAAGGTCGAACACCCGCGCGGGGGAGAAATCCTTCTCCGCGCAGAAGTGCAGATAGGCGGGATTGGTGCCAAACACGGTCACGCGTTCCTCGGCAACAATCCGCCAGAACGTGTCCGCCGCTGCGAGCGGCCCGTCGTAGAGGACAATCTCGACGCCGGACGCCAGTGCCGAGAGCTGCCAGTTCCACATCATCCAACCGCAGGAGGTTTGGAAGAACAGCCTGTCGCCGTGTCTGAGGTCACAGTGCAACCGGTGCTCCTTCACATGCTCCAGTAAGGTGCCGCCGGCGCCGTGCTGAATGCATTTTGGCGGGCCCGTGGTGCCCGAAGAGAACATCGTGAACAGCAGATGGTTGAATGGGTGACGGGGCCAGGCTGGCCCAATCTCGCCACCATCATCATCACCGAGCAGATCGGCAAGCCTGTGCAGAGGTGGCGTCCTCTCGTCGGCGTCCAGCGAGCCATCGTCCAGCGCAATGATCGCCGCGAGGCTCGGCAGGCCGGCCGCCGTTTCGAGGACGCGCTCGGCGACGGGGATTCCCGCATCCCATCGCTCCGCTCGTAGGCAGCCGAAGAGCACCACGGGCTCGAGAGGGGCGAACCGCGCCAGGATAGCGGGCACGCCCATGTCCGGCGCGCAGCTGGCAAAAGTCGCGCCAATGGCGGCGGTCGCCAGACAGGCAATGACCGCCGCGGCATTGTTGCGTGCGATTGCCACGACGTGGTCGCCCGGGCGCACACCGAGCCGCTGCAACGACCTCGCCAATCGATCAACCGCGCCGCGCAGCGCGCCACGCGTGAACCGGTCGCGGCTGCCGTCAGCGTGGCAGGCTGTCAGGACCGGCTGGCCGGGACTGCCGGCGAGGAGGCACTCGGCGTAGTTGAGACGAAGATCCGGGAAGAAGCGCGCGGTCTCGCAGGCATCGCCGACGCAGACGGGCTCGGCTGCACCGTCCCGCGGCACGTCGGACCACTCGAGGAAGAGACGCCAGAAGCTGTGGAAATCCTCCACCGAGAAGCGGTCCATCGCAGCGTGATCGCGCAGCTGCTGCCCCGTTCGGGCCTCACACCACTGGCCGAAAGCAGTGAGCTGAGAATGTGCGATGCCAAGTGCGTCGGGACGGAACACAACTTCCTCCAAACCCGCCTCTAGGTGGCACCCGACGACCAGGCCGCAAGCAACGTTAGATAGCGTTCGTATCGCTCGGGGAGAATCATCCTCCGGGGGTATGTGGCGGATTGGCGCAGGTTGGCGGGAGTACCCCGCTTGAGCACCGGCGAGCGTAAGCCGCCACTCCTAGGATTTGATGCCGCCACGCTCTTTGGCACCATTGTGGTCTTGCAGTCGGCGACCCCAGAGAGAACACCTCCAGCCCCCTTTGGGGTCGTCTCCTTGGTGGCCGCTCTGGGTCAGAGGGTGTGAAATTCCGAGAGTGGAACCAGCCTGTCCGGTCTACCGCGAAAGCAGACATCCCCGGATTTATGAGCACATGCCTAGGTCGTGCTATTTGTAGCGGCCCGGCCGGAGGTGCCTGCGCGCGCTGTCAATCGCCGCGCGATCGGCATCAGCATGTAGGGCGCAAGGTGAATTGGAAACTGCGTCAGCGCGAAATAGAGCCAGGTCGTCGCCGGCAGCGCGCCCGCGGTCGCGGCCAGCATCAGCCCGAGATTGCGCTGTGACACCATCAGGCCGATTGCGAAGGCGCGCTCATGGCCGACGCGCCGGAAGATCAGCGTCGTGACGGCGAGCAGGGTGAAATAGACGGCAAAGGCGAGCAGCGCGACGCCGATCGTGAACAGGGGGGCGGCGAGGAAGTCGGTTGCGACGTCGCCCATCACCGCCGAGGCGAAGACCAGCAGGATGACGATGTTGATGCCGTCGATCGGACGCTTGTGGCGCTGGATCGCCTCGCTGCCGAACAGGCGACGGATGACGGTCGCCGCAAGCAGCGATGCCATGAGGATTCCGAGCAGCTTCAGGCCGAGCGTGAGCGGCGAGATGCTGAGCATGCCGCCGAGAAACAGGCTGGCAAACAACGAGGCGGTGAAGGGGACGAGCGCGGTCGAGGTCACCAGCGTGACCAGCACCAGCGTGGCATCGAGGCCCATCAGCGCGGCGAGCGCCGGCGCGGCCATCATCGGCGAGGCCATGCCCTGGAGCATCAGCGCGAGAGCAAGGCCGGGCGAGCCATCGCTGAGCCCGGTTGCATGAGCCGTCAGCCCGACGATCAGCGGCACGCCGATCGTGGTCCAGGCGGTGGCGGCCGCGACCAGCGCCGGCCGGCGCAGATGTCCGCAGAGCGCCGTCAGGTCGACCCGCATGAAGGAGATGCAGAGCAGAAGGAAAATTGCCTCAGTGACGTAGGGGCGCAGCAGCGCACCGAGCGGCGGCACCGCAACCGCGATGAAGGCGATCGCCGCAACGGCGCGCGTGCCCTGGTCGCCGAGCCATGTCAGCCCGCGCAGGGGAATGGCGAAGATCGTTTTGCGAATGGAAGGCATCTCGGTCTGAGGCGGTGCGTAGCCCGGACATCCGGGACAGATGTTCTTGCGAGGTGAGAGCGGTCCCGCATGTCGCTTTGCTCATGCGGGCTACGGATTACCCCAATCCCTTCAACCACGCGCCGATCTCGCTGACGGCGACATTGGCCTGTGGCAACAGCTTGCCCATGGTGAAGAAGCCGTGGAACTGACCGGGAAAGTGCTTGTACGTGACGGGTACGCCGGCCTGCTTCAGGCGCGCGGCATATTCGTCGCCTTCATCGCGCAGCGGATCGGCGCCGGCGGTCAGCACATAGGCCGGCGGCAGGCCGGCAAGGTTTTCCGCGCGCGCCGGCGAGGCGCGCCAGTCGTGGATGTCGGCGGCGGCACCCAGATAGTGATCGCGAAACCAGCGGATCACCGAATGCGTCAGCAGCACGCTGGTCTCGAGTTCGCTGTGGGAGCGGTGCGTCATGGCGAAATCGGTCGCCGGATAGATCAACACCTGGCCCGCGATCGCGGGATGGTTGCCGTCGCGCGCGGTGAGCGCCACGACCGCGGTGAGATTGCCGCCGGCGCTGTCGCCGCCTATCGAGAGACGGGCGGCGTCGATGCCGAGCTCGCGCGCGTTCGCGGCGACCCATCTGGTCGCGGCAATGGCGTCCTCGGTGGCCGCGGGAAACTTGTGCTCGGGCGCGAGGCGATAGTCGACCGAGATCACGATCAGCGCGGCTTCGACCGCGAGCTGGCGGCAGACGACGTCATGGGAGTCGAGATCGCCGATCACCCAGCCGCCGCCATGGAAGAACACCAGCGCCGGCGACAGGCCGTTCTGCCGACGCGGGTCCTTCGGCACGTAGATGCGGGCGGGGATCACCCCGTGCGGCGCCGGGATCGCCAGCGGCGCGACACGTGCAAGTTCCGGCGGTTCGGGGTTGGTGGCAAAGCGCGCCTGCGCGTAATAGGCGCGCGCCTCCGGCGCGGTCAGCGTCTCGTAGGCGGGGCGGCCGGACTCCTGGAACGCCTTGTAGACGGCGGCGGCATCGGGATCGAGCACAACGGGCATGGGGGCGACCTTGGGGCTTCCAGTTATCGTCGGACGGCGCGTTCGGGGGGCGGGGCCCGCCTCGGGCCCCAGGGAAGGGTCCTCCGACTATCCCATTCGGCCGGCGGTCTGGCCAGCCGGCGCCGGGCTGGGCAGGAATGCCGCCCTTTCCCCGCCGTATTCGGCGTGTTAACCGGATGGCCTGCGAGCGGCGGTATCCCCTGTAGAATGACCAGCAAGCCCGATTCGCTGTTGAAGCCGCGCGAGAAGATGGTTCGAACCCTTACCCTGACAGGTCTTGCGGCGCTTCTGGCCGCCACTGCGCTCACGGCTGCGACGCCCTCGCAGGCGCAGATCGGCACGATCTTCTCCGATCCGCCGCCGCTGCGGCCGCCCGGTAGCATTCCGCGCGGACAGCCGCAGCCGCAGGTGCCTGACGACGACGAGGAAGTCCCCGAGCTGCCGCCGCAGGGCCGCGTGCTGCCGTCGCGTCCGATGGCGCCGCCTCCCGGACGTCAGGGCAATGTCATGCCCGGACCGGTGGAGACCCAGCCTCTGGCGCCGCCGCCGGGGTCCAGCGCCGCGCCGCCGAACCAGCCGCCGCCCGTGGCGGTCGCGCCGCCAGGCGCCCCCCAGCCGGGCGCGCCCGGGCAGCGCCAGCCCCAGCAGAAGGGCGGGCCGGGCGGTGCCGTGCCGCAGACGCCGGCGAGCCTCCAGCCGGGCGACGAGGTCGTGACCGAGCCGCCGGCCCAGAAGATCGTGAACAAGAAGGCGACCTTCTCCGGCCTCGACAAGATCACCGGCCGTATCATCAATTTCGACGAGGAAATCGGCGAGACCGTCCAGTTCGGCGCGCTGCGCGTCAAGACCGACGCCTGCTACACACGGCCGGCAACGGAAGCCGCCAACACCGACGCCTTCGTCGAGGTCGACGAGATCACCTTGCAGGGCGAAGTGAAGCGGATCTTCTCGGGCTGGATGTACGCGGCAAGCCCCGGCCTGCACGGCGTCGAGCATCCGATCTACGACATCTGGCTGACCGACTGCAAAGAGCCGCAGCAGACCATTGCGACCGCTGCGCCGGATCCCGCGACCAAGCCGGCTGCGCCGCCGCCGCCCGCGCAGAAGAAGGCCGCGCCCAAGCAGGCCGTGCAGCAGCGTCCGCCGCAGCCATTGCCGCCTCCGCAGCAACCGCAACCGGCGCCGCCACCTCCGCCGCCGGAGCAGCGGCCAGGCCTGTTCGGGATCCCCGGCTTCGGCCGCTAAGCCCAGCCCTTGATTGATATTATTATTGTCGCGCGGCGATGATCTCGAGCGCGCGTGCGCCCGAGATCGCCTCGCCGGCCGAGAGCTCGAGGAAATCGCCGGGCTCGCCCGCCAGCGACCTGTCGAGCAGCGCGGTGTAGCGCCGCCGCGGAATCTCGACCGCGCCGAAGCTCTTCAGATGCTCGGTGACATATTGCGTGTCGAGCAGCTCGAAACCGCCATGGATGAGCCGCGCGACCAGGTGCACCAGCGCGACCTTCGAGGCATCGCGCGCGGTGTGAAACATGCTTTCGCCGAAGAAGGCGCGCCCCAGGCTCACGCCGTAGAGCCCGCCGACGAGGTCGTCGCCCTGCCAGGCCTCGACGCTGTGGCAATGGCCGAGCTCGAACAGGCCGCCATAGAGGTCGCGGATGCGCTTGTTGATCCAGGTGTCCTCGCGCCCGGCCTGCGGCGCGGCGCAGCCGGCGATCGTGGCCTTGAACGCGGTGTTGACGGTCACGCGAAACACATCCGAGCGCACGGTGCGCGCGAGCCGCGAAGCCACGCGGAATCCCTCGAGCGGGATGACGCCGCGCAATTCCGGCTCGACCCAGAACAGGGTCGGATCGTCGGCGCTCTCGGCCATCGGAAAGATGCCGCAGGCATAGGCGCGCAGCAGCACGGCCGGCGTAATTTCAGACGAAGCGGAGTCGCGCGAAGTCATGGCGCAACAATAGCAGGATCGCAATGCGGTTGCGATGGGGGCGGGTCAGCTCGCGGCGGCGGTGCTGGTCTTGCCGGGCGGCGCGGGCACGCGGCGGAACCTGAGTAGGATGCGGGTTCCGGAATGGGCGGGGTCGCGCTCGACCGAGGCGTCGAGCTTGGTGGCCATCGCCGCGACGATGCGCTGGCCCATGCCAGTCGAGCGCGGATCGGCCTTGGCGTTGTCGCCGACGCCGTCGTCGGCGATCGCCAGCAGGACGTTCTCGCCCTGCAGGGTCAGCTCGACATGGATCGGGCCGGCTCCGTCGGGATAGGCGTATTTCACCGCGTTCATCACCAGCTCGTTGACGATGATGCCGACGGCGACCGCACGGTCCGGATCGATCTCGATCGGCTCGGCCTTCAGCGTCAGGCGCGACATCCGGTTACCTTCGGCCGAGCGGCGCAGGTCCTCGAGCAGCGAGTCCAGGTACTGGCTCAGGACGACGCTCTTGAGGTCCTGCGAGGTGTAGAGGCGGCGGTGCACCTGCGCGACCGCGGCGACGCGGCCCATCGCGTTGGTCAGCGCGGCCTTGACCTCTTCCTGTCCGGCGGAGTTCGCCTGAAGATGCAGCAGCGAGGCGATGATCTGGAGCGAATTGCCGACGCGGTGATTGACCTCGCGCAGCAGCAGCTCGCGCTCGGCGGCGAGCGCGGCATAGCGGTCGCGCGAGGCATGGATCTCGGCTTCGGCTTCCTCGCGCGCCTTCTGCAATTCGGCCTGCCGCAGCGCGCCCTCGGCCGCGACGTGAAGCAGGGGGATGAAGTCGCCCTTGACGTCCTTGACGAGATAATCGGCCGCGCCCGCCTTTAGCGCGGTGACCGCGATGCTGGAATCCTGCGACGCGGTGACGAACACCACGGGCGGGGCGCCCGGGATCGCCATGATCTGCTCGAGCGTATCGAGGCCGTCGAGACCCGGCATGTACTGGTCGAGCGCAACGACGTCGATGCCGCCGTCGTTGCTGTCGTCAATGCTGTCTTGGGCAGCCGCGCGGCGGATGTGCGCGAGGCCTTCCTCGCCGCTGGCGGCATGAACGACCCTGTAGCCGCGCCGCGTCAGGCCGCGGTCGACCAGGCGCGCGAGCGCGTCGTCGTCGTCGATATACAGCAGTGTCGGTGTTCTCTGGTTCATGTGGCGGCGGGCGGGACCTGGATGACCGAGAAGAACAGCCCGAGCTGCCGGATGGCGTTGGCGAAATTCTCGTAGTTGACGGGTTTGGTGATGTAGACGTTGCAGCCGAGTTCGTAGCAGCGCTTGATCTCCTGGGAGTCGTCGGTGGTCGTCAGCACGACCACGGGCGATGCCTTGAGATACCTGTTTTCCTTGATCTGCTTCAGGATGTCGATCCCGCTCATGTCGGGCAGGTTGAGGTCGAGCAGGATCAGGAGGGCATTTCCCTTCTGGGAAAGCCCGCTGCCGTCGGCGCCGAACAGGTGTCTCATCGCATCGGTGCCGTTGCCGAACGCGATGATCTCGTTGTTGACGCCGGAACGGCGGATGTTGCGCTCGATCAGCCGGGCGTGCCCCTCGTCGTCCTCGATCATGATGATGGTAACAGGCTGCGTCATCGATCTACGTTCCGGTTGCTGGCGTTCCAGGCGACGGGCAGCGTGATCGTGAACGTGCTGCCCGCGTTCAGTTCCGACGATACCGACATGGTGCCGCCGAGACGGCGCACAAGTGCACGCACATGTGCAAGACCTATACCCTGTCCCGGCTTGTCCTGGGTTCCCGCGCGCCGGAACAGGTCGAATATCCGCTGATGATCCTTCGGATCGATGCCGCGGCCGTTGTCGCTGATCTCGAAGATAGCGTAGCCGAGCTTGGTGCGCCCGCGAATTCTGATCTCTCCGGGCACCCCGCTCTTGAGATATTTGATCGCGTTATCAATCAGATTGGAGAAGATCTGCTCCAGGGCCAGGCGGTCGCTGACGATATTGGGCAGGGACCCGACGTGGATCTCGGCCTGCGCTTCCACAGCCTGATGCGCCAGTGTCGACACGATGGCCTCGACGAATTCGCGGATGTCGATCTTCTCCGGCTGGAATTCGCGCCGGCCCTCGCGGGTGAGGTTGAGGATCGCCGAGATCAGCCGGTCCATCTTGGCGATCGACGACTTGATGAAGCCGAGCGCCTCGGAAAAGTCCGTTGAGAGCTGCTTGTCGGGGCCTTCGAGCACGATCTCGCCGGAAGAGCCGGGTGCCAGCGGTGGTCCGTCGGCCGGGACGTGGGCGAGGCTGCTGATGCGGCGGAAGATGTCGTCGCCGAGTTCTTCGAGCTCGCTGGTGAAGCCCATGATGTTGACGAGCGGGGAGCGCAGATCGTGGCTGACGATATAGGCAAACCGCTGAATCTCGTCGTTGGCCTCGCGCAGGTCTGCCGTGCGCTCGTCGACGACGGTCTCCAGGTTGACGTTGGCGTCGCGCAGGCGCGCCTCGGCCTCGTCACGGGCGCGGGCCGAGCGCCGCACCAGCCAGGTCGAGATCAGCGCCAGCAGCACGACGAGGCCGGAGCCGATGCCGGTCATCGAGGCGGCCAGCGTCTGGCTCCGGTCGGAGTTGGCGGTGCGGATCCGGAACAGCCGTTCCTCTTCGCGGATCATCGCGTTGGCCTGGTTGCTGATCGTGGTTGTGGTGTTGCCGGCGGCGGCCTCGCGGATGAGCGCCGTGGCCCTGTCGGGTTGACCCTGCTTGACGAAATCCATCTCGCGCGAGAACTGGTCGAGCCGGGTCTCGATCGCCGCGCTCAGCTTCTTGATGCTATCGCGTTGCGCCGGATCGTCGCCGATCTGGCGCGTGAGCTTGCCGAGCGCCGGGATGATCGCCGCGACGGCCTTCTCGTGATCCGACTGGAAATCCGGGCCCTGCGTCAGGAGAAAGCCGCGGGCGCTGCTCTCGGCGCGTCGGACTTCGAGCAGCAGGGCGTTGATCTGGTTCTCCACCTCGATGGTGTGGATGACCCACTTGCTGTCTTCCCGCGCCTTGTTGACGAGATAGACCGAGCCGGCGCTGATCACGGTCAGCACCAGGAGCCCCGCCGCGATCAGCAGGATCTGCCAAAATGCGCGCCGCCGCTGCGCCTCAGCCGTCACGACGGTTTCGCCCTGTTGCGCCAGTGGAGTTCAAAACGCCCCCTCGGAACTGCCCAACCGTCCAAAACGCGATTGGGGCGAAAGGGTTCCACGGGGCGGGGAGCTATTTCGCGGCGGGTTCCGCCTTGCCGGCCAGGTACTGTTCTAGCCAGTGGATGTGGTAGTCGCCGTTGATGATGTCGTCCTCGCGCACCAGCGCGCGGAACAGCGGCAGCGTGGTCTCGATGCCTTCGACCACCATCTCGTCCAGCGCCCGGCGCAGCCGCATCAGGCATTCGGCGCGCGTCTTGCCGTGCACGATCAGCTTGCCGACGAGGGAGTCGTAATAGGGCGGGATCGTGTAGCCCTGATACACGGCGGAATCGATCCGGACGCCGAGGCCCCCGGGCTGATGGTATTGCAGGATGCGGCCCGGCGAGGGGCGGAAGGTCTCCGGATTTTCGGCGTTGATGCGGCATTCGATCGCGTGGCCGATGACCTGGACTTCCTCCTGCTTCGCCGGCAGCTCGCCGCCGGCGGCGATGCGGATCTGCTCCAGCACGAGGTCGATGTCGGTGATGCTCTCGGTGACGGGATGCTCGACCTGGATGCGGGTGTTCATCTCGATGAAGTAGAACTCGCCGTCCTCGAACAGGAACTCGATGGTGCCGACGCCGAGATATTTCATCTCGCGCATCGCCTTCGCACAGGTCTCGCCGATCTTGGCCCGCGCGGCGGCGGAGAGGACGGGCGAGGGGCCTTCCTCCCAGACCTTCTGGTGGCGGCGTTGCAGCGAGCAGTCGCGTTCGCCGAGATGGATCGCGCCGCCGCGGCCGTCGCCGAGGATCTGGATCTCGATATGGCGCGGCTTCTGGAGGTATTTTTCGAGGTAGACGGACGCATCGCCAAAGGCGGATTTGGCCTCATTGGCCGCCGTCGACAGCGCCATCAGGAGGTCGGCCTCGCTGTGCGCGACCTTCATGCCGCGGCCACCGCCGCCCGCCGCTGCCTTCACCAGCACCGGGAAGCCGATCTTCCTGGCGATCGCCAGCGCATCGTCGTCAGGACCGACCGCGCCGTCGGAGCCGGGCACCACGGGGATGCCGAGCTTCTTGGCGGTCTTCTTGGCCTCGATCTTGTCGCCCATCAGGCGGATGTGCTCGGCCTTGGGGCCGATGAAATGCAGATTGTGCTCGGAGAGGATTTCCGCGAAGCGCGCGTTCTCGGACAGGAAGCCGTAGCCGGGATGCACGGCGTCCGCCCCGGTGATCTCGCAGGCCGCGAGCAGCGCGGGCACGTTGAGATAGCTGTCCTTGGACGGCGGCGGTCCGATGCACACGCTCTCATCCGACAGGCGCACATGCATGGCGTCGGCGTCGGCGGTGGAGTGCACGGCGACGGTCGCGATCCCGAGCTCCTTGCAGGCCCTGAGGATGCGAAGGGCGATCTCGCCGCGATTGGCTATGAGGATCTTGTCGAACATGGTGTCCTTAAGGGACTGGCGCGCGAAATGCGACGGGGGCAGCTGAGCTGCCCTGGCCGTTACTCAATGATGACGAGCGGCTCACCGAACTCGACCGGCTGGCCGTCCTCGACCAGGATCTGCGTCACCGTGCCGGCGCGCGACGAGGGGATCTGGTTCATGGTCTTCATGGCTTCGATGATCAGCAGCGTCTGGCCGACCGAGACCTTGGTACCGACCTCGATGAACGGCTTGGCGCCGGGCTCCGGCGCCCAGTAGGCAGTGCCGACCATCGGCGAGGTGACGGCGCCGGGATGCTTCGACAAATCGGCCGCGGCGGCAGCGGGCGCGGCGGCGGCCACCGTCAGGCCGGCGGGAGCGGCAGCGACCGGCATCGGCATGGTCGCGGCGACGCTGATGTTGCGGGCGACGCGCAGGCGCAGGCCCGCGCGTTCGATCTCGATCTCGGTGAGGCTGGTCTCATCGAGCAGCAAAGCGAGCTCGCGGACGAGCGCGGAATCCTCACTGGAAAACTTTGCGGCTGCTTTGTCGTCTGGCTGGCGCGCCATGTTCTTTGATCCGAATGTTCTGTGTGATGAGGGAGCGTCAGGCTTTGGGCTTGAGGCCGAGCTTGACGGCAAGGCCCTGGATGGCGAGGCGGTAGCCCTCGATGCCGAAACCGCAGAGCGAGGCGAAGGCTGCGCGCGCGGTGTAGGAGTGGTGGCGGAAGCTCTCGCGGGCGTGAATATTGGTCACGTGCACTTCGACCGTCGGGATCTGCACCGCGAGCAGCGCGTCGTGCAGCGCGATCGAGGTGTGCGAATAGCCGCCGGCATTGATGATGATGCCCTTCATCTTGCGCGCATGCGCTTCGTGAATGAAGTCGATCAGCTCGCCCTCGCGGTTGGACTGCCGGCAGTCGGCCTTGAGACCGAATGACGCCGCCGTCTCCCGGCACAGCGCCTCGACGTCGGCCAGGGTCGCGTGACCATACTTTTCGGGCTCGCGCGTCCCCAGCATGTTGAGGTTCGGCCCGTTGAGGACGAGGATCGTGTCGGTTGCAGGTTCGGCCATTCCAATCCCGTAATCGGTGTTTCGGCGTGGCGGGGGTTATAGGTAACAAAGCGCCCTAGGGGAAGCCTTGAAGGACCTCCCAGAGGCCTTCAGGCACCTCATCCGGGGTGCAAAAACCTGTGCGGAAGCTACGGAAATTGCTTGTTAACCAGCCCAAAGCATGGCTGCCGGCGGAACGCAAAGGGGCGGGCATTGCTGCCCGCCCCCTGAGGTTGCCGTCATCCGGCCTTAGACGTCGAGGACCGCGACGATCTCATAGGTGTTCGGATCGATGATCACGATCTGCTCGCGGACCAGCACGTAGCGGTAGCTGCGCCACTCCGGATAGATCGTTACGACGCGAGACGGCAGGGCGTGCAGCTCGATGCCCTCGCGCGGCACGCGGGTGCCGACCGAGATCGCGAAGTTCACGTTGGTCACGGGGGCCACGCGCTCCTCGCGGATCACCGACGTGATCTGGGTCCGCTGCTCGGTCGAGAGCTTGGCGGCGGCGCCGGCCTGGCCGACCGTCGTCGTTGAGGACGAGGTCGAGCTCTTGCCCTCGGCCTTCATGTCGGTCGAGGTGCCCGAGGCCGGACGGTTCTCGGCGTTGCTCTTGGTGGACGTGCCGGCCTTGTTGTCCTCGGCCTTCATGTCCTTGTGATCCTTGGCGCCGGACTTGGTCGTATCCTGGCTCATGCTCTTGGACTTGTCCTGCTGCGACTTGTCCATCTGACCCTGCGCGCGTTCGTCGGTGCGCTGGCCCTTGGTCGCGCCGGCCTTGTCCTCGGCGGCGTTCTTGTGCATCGCGCCGCCCGGGCGCTCGTCCTTCATCGCACCCGGCGATTTCTCCTCCGCGGCCGCACCCGGCTTCGCGGTGCTGGCGCCGCCAGCCTGACCGACGGTGCCCTTTTCCTTCGTCATGGAGTCCTTGCCCGTGGCGCCGCGCTCGGCCGCACCGCCCGACGGCTGTGTTTGCTGCGCGGGCTGCGCACCGGCGCCGCCGCTGTCGCGGTTCATGGTGCCCTGTGCGTTCGCCAGTCCGGTGCCGGCGACCAGTGCGAGCGCGGCAACCGAGATCATAAAGCGGTTCAACATTGAATTTCTCCTCACGTGTCTATTTGCGTCATTGCCCGCGCCAACAACGAAAGGAGATATCGGTTGTTCCTGAACATCGGCGGTTCCGCGGCATTTGTTTGTTGAACGCCAGATGAATGATTGTGCCGGATCGCGCCACGGTTTGACCCAGCAAAAAGGCCGGCTTTTCAGCCGGCCTCGTTGCATGCGTGAATTGTGAAGCGCGTGATCAGCAGGTCGCCTTGCCGCAGCGGGCAACGCCGATCTTCTCCTTGAGGCCTTCGAGGCCGATGGCGCCGATCACGATCTGCTTGCCGATCACGTAGCTCGGCGTGCCGTTCATGCCCATCGCCTCGGCGAGCTTGAAGTTCTCCTCGATGGTGGCGCGCACCTCGGGGCCGGCGAGATCCTTCTCGATTTTCGCGGTGTCGAGACCGGCCTCCTTGGCCGCTTGCAGCGCGCGCGCCTTGTCGGCCGCGCCGCGGCCGCCGAGCAGCTTCTGGTGGAAGTCGAGATATTTCTTGCCGGTGGGATCCTGCATGCGCACGGCGACGGCGACCTGGGCGGCCTCGACGGAGCCCTGGCTCAGCACCGGAAACTCCTTCAGCACGACCTTCAGCTTCGGATCGCTCTTCATGAGGTCGAGCATGTCGGTCATCGCGCGTTTGCAGTAGCCGCAATTGTAGTCGAAGAACTCGACGAAGGTGACGTCGCCCTCCTTGTTGCCGAGCACGACCTGGCGCGGCGAGTTGAAGATCGCGTCCGCGTTCTGCGCGATGCTGGCCTCGTGCTTCTGCGTTTCGGCCGCGGCCTGGCGCTTGCTGAGCTCGGTCATCGCCTCCTCGAGCACCTCGGGATGGGTGACGAGGTAGTTCTTGATGATCGCCTCGATGTCGGTGCGCTGGGCATCGGAGAAGCTGTCGGCCGACGCGGGCGCGGTTGCGCCGAACATGGCGAGCGCAAACAGCGCGGGAGCAAGCAGACGCAGCGAAGGCATAGGCAAATCCTCTTATCCAAAGCAGGTTTCGGAAAACGTCCCGGCGGACTTAAAGCTCGGTGTCGTGACGTCGTGGTGTCTGGCGTCGTTCTAGCTAGTTGCGCGGCGGCTTGGCCGCCACGATGTCGTCGGCCTTGACCCATCCGGGCGTGCCGATGGCGAAACGGGTTTTCGCGCGCGTGGCGAGCTCGCGGGCGGTCTTGTTGTCGCCGCGCAAGTAGGCGGCCTGCGCCGACGCGAGATCCGCCTCGGCATAATCTCCCTTCCGGCCATAGGCCATCGCGAGCTGGGTAAAGCCGATTGGCGCTTCGGGCTCCCGTGCCACCGCGGCGCGGAGAATCCGAACGGCGTCGTCGGTGTAGGCCTTATTATCGGTTCCAACCAGAGCCTGCCCAAGTAACATCTCGATGAGGGGCGCGTTGTTCGAGAGCGCGACAGCCTTGCGCAGGGGAGCGATCGCATCGGCGGGCTTGCCGCTCTCCAGCAAGGCCTGGCCCCGCACCTCGTAGAAGTACGGGTTGTTCGGCTGGACCTGGATCAGCGCGTCGATCTGGGCGAGCGCGCTGCGTAGATCGCCGTGCAGATAGGTGCTGATGGCGCGGGCATAGCGCGCCGGCAGGCTGTCGTTGGTCTGGGGATAGCGACGGTACACCGTCTCCGGCCGCTCCATGAAGGCGGAGATCTTGGCGCGCACCATGTCATGGCGGAGCTGGAGCGCGGGATCGTCCTTCTTGTCCCAATAGGGGCTGGAGCTTGCGAACTCCTGCAGCGCGGCGACGCGCTCGGCCGGCATCGGGTGCGACTGCAGATAGGGATCGGCGCCGCGCGCGGCGAACAGGCTCTCGCTGGTGAAGCGCTTGAAGGTCTCGTACATGCCCTTCGGCGACTGCCCCGTCGCGGTCAGGAATTTCACGCCGGCACGGTCGGCATTCTCCTCCTGCTGGCGCTGGTAAGACAACAGCGTGCGGCGGATCATCTCCTGTGGACCGGCGAGGGCGGCCGCCCCCGCATTGGCGAGGCCGTTGTTGCCGGTGCTGCTGCGCTGGGTGCTGCCGGCGGCGATCGCGCCGGCGCCGAGCAGCATCGCGATGATCATCTGGGTCTGGGCGGCGGCGAGCTGCTCGCGCAGCTTGGACAGATGGCCGCCCGCCAGATGCCCGGTCTCGTGCGCGAGCACCCCGATGATCTGGTTCGGCGTCTCCGATTGGAGGATCGCGCCGTAATTGACGAAGATGCGGCGGCCGTCCGCGACGAACGCGTTGAACGAGCCGTCGTTGATGATCACCATCTGGATGTTCTGCTTTTCCAGACCGGCGACGCGCAGGATCGGGCGCGTATATTCGCGCAGCAGCTGCTCGGTCTCGGTGTCGCGCAAGACCGGCGGGCCCTTCTGCTGCGCCCGTGCCGCCGGGAGCGGCAGCAAGGCGATCGCCGCAGCCGTGACGAGGGCGGTGAGGGCGGAGGTCTTTTTGCGCAATGCGATCTGGAGCAACATCAAGCGGTCTTGGTCAAACGGTCTTGGTCAAACGGTCTTGGCAAGTCGTCTTGGCAAGCAGTTTCATGATTGGTTTTGGCGATTGGCGGCAGACCGGATACGCGATATGGCCTATGAGCCTTACCCTTATGAGCCGTACAATGCGGCCAGTCTGGGGCGCAAGCGCCCCGTTCCCCGGACCGGACGGACCGGTCCGCCAGCGAAATAGCAGAAATCGATGCACGATGCGACATTGAGGAACCGGTTGGGACAGTGGCTCGAGCCCTCCCGCCGTAGCGATGTTCCCCCGTTCATGGTCATGGACGTGATGGCCGCGGCGGCCCGAATCGAGGCCGCCGGCGGCCATGTCATCCATATGGAGGTCGGCCAGCCCGCGGCCGGCGCGCCGAAGACCGCGATTGCGGCCGCGCACGCGGCGCTCGAGGCGGGGCGGATCGACTATACCTCCGCGCTCGGCATCCCCTCCTTGCGCGAGCGGATCGCGCGGCACTATCGCGACGCCTATGGCTGTGACGTCAGTGCCGAGCGGATCGTGGTGACGACGGGCTCCTCGGGTGGCTTCATCCTCGCCTTCCTGTCGATGTTCGAGCCTGGCGATCGCGTCGCCGTGACGGTGCCGGGCTATCCGCCGTACCGCCACATCCTCACCGCGCTCGGTTGCGAGCCGGTGCTGATCGAGACCACCAACGAGACACGCCACGCGCTCACCGGCGAGGCGCTGCTTGCCGCCCATCGCAAGGCGCCGCTGAAGGGTGTGCTGGTCGGCAGCCCCGCCAATCCGACCGGAACGATGATGTCCCGCGAGGCGCTCTCCGGCCTGATCGCGGCGGCGGAGGATGCCAAAATCCGCTTCATCTCGGACGAGATTTATCACGGGCTCGACTATGCGTTTCCGGCGGTGACGGCGGCGGCATTGTCGGACCACGCCCTCGTGATCAACTCGTTCTCGAAGTATTTTTGCATGACGGGCTGGCGCGTCGGCTGGATGGTCGTGCCGGACATTTTGGTGCGGCCGATCGAGCGGCTGCAGCAGAACCTGTCGATCTCGGTGCCGTCGCTGTCGCAGATCGCGGCCGAGGCCGCCTTCGACGGCGCGGCCGAGATGGAGGAGATCAAGCACGGCTATCAGGAAAACCGGCGCATCCTGATCGAGGGATTGCCCAGGGCCGGCCTCACCAGGTTCCTGCCGGCCGACGGCGCCTTCTATCTCTATGCCGATGTCTCGGACTTCACCTCCGACAGTTTCGAGTTCGCCAAGCAGATGCTGGAACAGGCCCATGTCGCGGCAACGCCCGGCCTCGATTTCGATCCCATCCATGGCCGCTCGTTCATCCGCTTCTCTTACGCGCGTTCGGCGGAGGAGATGCGGGAGGCAGTTGACCGGATAGCTCACTGGCTTAAATAGCCGCCAGTTTTCGCCCCACCTTCGGAGTTCACCTTGTCTGACCGATCCGTCCCGTCCGCTGCTGCACCGCATTCTCCTCTCGCCGCATTGATGTGGCCGACCCGGCCGGGTGAAACCGTGGGCGGCTTTCGCGCCTTCGTGCTGATCGCGCTCGGCACAGCGCTGCTGGCGCTGTCGGCCAAGGTGAACCTGCCGCTGCCTTACGTGCCCATGACGTTGCAGACGCTGGTGGTGCTGATGATCGGCGCCGCGTATGGCTGGCGCCTTGGCAGCGCAACCATGATCGCCTACCTCGCCGAGGGCGCGCTCGGCCTGCCGGTGTTCGCAGGTCCCGTGGGTGGAATTGCACCGCTGGTCGGCCCGACCGCGGGCTATCTGTTCGGTTTCATCGCTGCGGCCTTCGTGACCGGCTGGCTCGCCGAGCGCGGCTGGGATCGCAGCGTGGTGCTGCTGTTTGCCGCGATGGCCGTCGGGCACGTCGTCATCCTGGCCGCCGGGTTCGGCTGGCTGGCCTTTGGCCTCGGCCTTGGCGCGGGCAAGGCCTGGCAGGTCGGCCTTGCGCCGTTCATTGCGGCCTCGCTGGTCAAGAACGCGCTGGGCGCGACGCTGATGCCGGCAGCACGCCGGATCGTCGATCGTCGCGGGTAAAGCGCGCCATTCCGAGCAGTTCCAATTGACAGGGCCGGCCAAGTTGATCTTGGCTGGCCCGGCGTTTTGAGGGGGAGTGAAACAAATGACAACGACAACGATGGCTGGGGCGCCGGTCGCGCCGGCCGCAGCCAAGCCGTGGTACAAGGTTCTCTACGTCCAGGTGCTGATAGCCATTGTGCTCGGCGCCATCGTCGGCTGGCTCTGGCCGACGGTTGCCACCAACGACTGGATCAAGGCGCTCGGCGACGGCTTCATCAAGCTGATCAAGATGGTGATCGCCCCGATCATCTTCTGCACCGTGGTCTCGGGCATCGCCCACATCCAGGACGCCAAGAAGGTCGGGCGCATCGGCGTCAAGGCGCTGGTCTATTTCGAGGTCGTCTCGACCTTCGCCCTGGTGATCGGACTCATCATCGGCAATTTGGTCAAGCCGGGCGCAGGCTTCGGCAATGCGGCGGCAAACGAGGCGGCCGTTGCGACCTACGCCAAGCAGGCCGCCGGTCAGAAGTCCGTGGACTTCGTGCTGCACATCATTCCGGACACCGTGGTCGGCGCCTTCGCCCAAGGCGAGATCCTCCAGGTGCTGCTGTTCTCGGTGCTGTTCGGTTTCGCGATCATGAGCCTCGGTGAGCGCGGCCACACGATCCGCTCGTTCATCGACGACGCCGCGCATGCGGTGTTCGGCGTCATCTCCATCGTGATGCGCGCGGCGCCGATCGGTGCGTTCGGTGCGATGGCCTACACCATCGGCAAGTTCGGCACCGGGGCGATCCTCAATCTGGTCGGGCTGATCGCGACGTTCTACGTCACCGCGGCGCTGTTCGTGTTCGTCGTGCTCGGCATCATCGCGCGCATCGCCGGGTTCTCGATCTTCAAGTTCCTGGCCTACATCAAGGACGAGCTCTTGATCGTGCTCGGCACGTCGTCCTCGGAAAGCGCGCTGCCGTCCCTGATGGAGAAGCTGGAGCGGCTCGGCTGCTCCAAGTCGGTGGTCGGGCTCGTGGTGCCCACGGGGTACTCGTTCAACCTCGACGGCACCAACATCTACATGACGCTGGCGACGCTGTTCATCGCGCAGGCACTTGGCTTCGATCTCTCCTTCGGTCAGCAGCTCACGATCCTGGTCGTGGCCATGCTGACGTCGAAGGGGGCCTCCGGCATCACCGGCGCGGGCTTCATCACGCTGGCGGCGACGCTGGCCGTGGTCGATCCGCGCCTCGTGCCGGGCATGGCGATCGTGCTCGGCATCGACAAGTTCATGAGCGAATGCCGCGCGCTGACCAATCTGTGCGGCAACGGCGTGGCCTGCGTGATCGTCGCCTGGTGGGAGGGTGAGCTCGACCGCGACAAGCTCAACGCGGGGCTGAGCCGGCAGATCGATCCGACCGACATGGAAACGGCGATCACGACGGACTGATCTGCAAGCTGCTTGTGGCGTCGCGGGCCGCGCCGTCAGACCTTGAAGTAATAGGGCTGGTCGAGATCCTCGATCAGCCCATTTTCTTGCGGCGCCCAGCCGAGCAAGCGGTGAAGACTAGAACCGCTCCGGCCGGTACGGCGTCGGATCGATCACCGGCGTCTCGCCGTTCATCATCTCGGCGAGCAGGCGCCCGGTCGCGGGGCCCAGCGTAAAGCCCTGGTGGCCGTGGCCGAAATTCATCCAGAGCCCCGGGTGATGCGGGGCGGGACCGAGCACCGGCAGCATGTCGGGCGTGCAGGGGCGGGTGCCGAACCACGGGTCGGGCTCGACGCGCTTGCCGAGATCGATCAGCTCGCGGGCGGAGGCTTCGGCGCTGGCGAGCTGCACGGGTGTTGCGAGCGCATCCGGACCCGTCAGCTCGGCGCCGGTGGTGATGCGGATGCCCTTGGCCATCGGGCCCATGGCATAGCCGCCGCCCTTGTCGATGAGCGGCAGATCGAGCGAGGCGCCGCCACTGTAATGCATGTGGTAGCCGCGCTTGCGCACCAGCGGGATGCGATAGCCGAATTTGTGCAACAGATCGGGCGACCACGGCCCGAGTGTCACGACGGCTGTCGCGGCATCGATGCGTCCCAGGTCGGTATCGACCGACCAGCCCGCCGCAGTCTGCTGCAGCGACTGCGCATCACCGAGCACGATCCTGCCGCCGAGGCGCTCGAACAGCTCGGCATAGGCTGTCACCAGCGCGCCGGGATCGGACACGGTCCAGGTGTCGAGCCAATGGATCGCGCCAGGGAGATCGTCGCGCAGGACCGGCTCGGCCTTGGCGAGTTCGCTGCCCGAGAGCACACGAAAGTTCACGCCGAACTCGTGCTGGTCTTCCTCGGCCGCCTTGATCGAGAGATCCAATGCAGCGGCGTCGCGATACAGCGCCCGGTAACCGGCGCGACGGATCAGATTGTCGGCATGGGCCTCGCGAATGAGGATGTCGTGCTCTGCCGTCGCATAGGCGATCAGCCGGGCCCAGGCGTCGATCGCCTCACGATGGCGCTTCGGCGCCGAATGCCACCAGTAGCGGAGCAGGGGCTCGATATGGAGATGCAGCGAGGACAGGCTGTAGCGCACGTCGTTGGTGCGCCCGGTCGCGATCTTCAGGAGCGAGGCGAGGTCGCGCGGCATCGGATAGGGGCGGACGGCTTCCGCCTGGATCATCCCGGCATTGCCGTAGCTGGTCTCGCGGCCCGGCTCCCTGCGGTCGATGAGCGTAACGGACCAGCCGCGCTGCTGGAGGTGCAGCGCCGCGCTCACGCCGATCATGCCGCCGCCGAGAACGATCGCGCTTTGCATTGGCAGAATGCTCCTGTCAGGCCGGTTGTGGTGCGAGCCTCGGCTGGGCCGTGCTGATGGTTGTCGCGACCACGACGGACAACGCCGTCATCGCCACCAGGAAACCGAAGGCGGCGTCGAACGATCCGGTTCCGGTCACGATGAAGCCGATGGCGACGGGGGCGACGAAGCCCGCGCTCTGACCGCCGAGATTGACCATGCCGACGCCGGATCCGATCTGGTCGTCGCGGAGCAGTTTGGTCGGAAGCGCGACCACCGCGGCCAGCACGAAGGATTTGAAGAAGTAGACCAGCGACTGGAAGACGATCAGCACCATGATCGTCTCCGCCTTGTACATGGCGTAGAGGAAGATGCCGGTCAATGCGGAGCTGCCGATCAGCAGATATTTTTCGCGCTCGGAGAAGAACGTCGTCATCACCCAGCCGCCGATCGCGGTCGCGATCGTCGCCATCACGAACGGGATCGGCGCCACCACGCCGACGGTCTTGAGGTCGAGCCCGCGGTGTTGGAGCAGATAGAGCGGCATCCAGGAATCCAGGCCCTTGTTGACGCAGCTGAGGCCGAACCACACCACCATCAACTGCCACAGCAGCGGATTCTTTATGAGCTCGCGCATCGGCGCGCGGTTCTCGGGCTTGGCCGGTGCGCCTGCATCGGCCTTGCCCGGGCGTCCCAGAGAGGGGACGAAGACGAAATAGACCACCGCGAAGACGATGCCCGCGATGCCGATGGCGTTGAAGGCATGGCGCCAGCCGAGCCAGAGGATCAGCGGCGCCATGATCAGCGGCGCGACCATGCTGCCGGCATAGTTCGAGGACAGCAGCAGCGCCGACATCTTCGGCCGGCTGTCCTTCTTGAACATTTCGGAGATGCCGCGGATGCTCGCCGGCGGAAAGCCGCCCTCGGCGATGCCGAAGATGAAGCGGATCGCGATCAGCGAGGTCAGCGACCAGGCGATGCTCGTGAACGCCGTGAACAGCGACCACATCACGATGGTGACGATCACGACATATTTCGAGCCGAAGCGGTCGGAGAGCCATCCACCCGGCACCTGCATCGCGGCATAGCCGAGGAAGAACGCGCTGATGACGATGCCGAGATCGGCGGCCTGGAGATTGAAGTCCTTGCCGATTTGCGCCAGCGCCAGCGAGATCGCCGCGCGGTCGATGTAGGAGATGCAGTAGGCGATGTAGAGCAGGACGAAGGCGATGACGCTGGTCTTCCTCGGCAGTTCCGTCATGCTCATCTCCGTTGCGCGGGCGGTGCAGCCAGGACCGGTGTCGGCTCATTCCCAGGTGAGGAAGCCGGGCGCGGCCGACAGTGGCGGTGCTGCGGCGAGCCGTGCCAGGTCGGGGACCGGCCGGCACAATTGCGCATCGCTTGCGAACGCGGCCTCGATGCTTGCGGCGACCGAGAGCACGATCGCGTCGCCGCCACGCGGGCCGACGATCTGAAGGCCGAACGGCAGGCCCGCTTCATCAAGGCCGAGCGGAATGCTGATCGCGGGGTGGCCGGGAAGCGTGACGGCATAGGCGAGTGCGAGCCAGTGAAAATAGGATTTGGTCGGCACGCCGTCGATCTCGGCGGGATAGAGTTCCGACCAGGGGCGCGGGCTCAGCGTAATGGTCGGGCTGATCAGCACGTCGCAAGTCTCAAAGAAGGTCTGGTACGCACGATAGATCCGCGTCTGCGTCGTTGCGGCGCGCCCATGGTCCTCGAGCGTGTAGCTCAGGCCTTCCTCGACATTGGCGCGGACATTCGGGCCGAGCATTTCGGGGCGCTCTTTGTAATTCTTGCCGTGCATCGCCAGGAACAGGCCGGCGCGCAGGACCGCGAACGCGTCGTCGGCGCCGGAGCAATCCGGCGTCGCCTCGCGGCAGTCGGCGAACAGCGGCGCGAGCTTGCTCACGCGATCGCGGAACACGCGGCGGATGGCCTGCTCGGTCGGGGCGAAGCCAAAATCCTCCGTGAAGGCGAGGCGCAGCTTGCTAAGATCCGCGGGACGCGGTGCGGCCCAGCGTTCGGCGCGACCGCGCACGGGCTCGCCGGGCAGCGTATAGGCCAGGGGATCGCGGACATCGTCGCTCGCCATCACCGACAGCATCAGCGCGGTGTCGGCGACATTGCGTGCCATCGGTCCGTCGGTCGACAGGTTCGACCAGCCGAAGGCGCGCTTCTCGCTGGCCACGAGACCGTAGGAAGGACGCATGCCGACGATTCCGGAGAAGCCGGCCGGATTGCGCAAGGAGCCGCCGGTGTCCGAGCCCGAGGCGAGCGGGGCCATGCCGCAGGCGAGCGCCACCGCCGAACCGCCGGAGGAGCCGGCCGCCGAGCGCATGGGATCGAAGGGATTGCCGGTCGCGCCGAACACCGGATTGCGGGTGTTGCCGCCGGCCGCCCATTCCGGCGTGTTGGTCTTGCCGAAGATGATGGCGCCGGCCGCGCGCAGCCGCGCGACCGAGCCCTGGTCGGCGACCGGGACATTGTCGCGCAACAGGGGGCTGCCATAGGTGGAGCGCAGTCCGGCGGTGTCCTGGGTGTCCTTGATCAGGACCGGAAGGCCGTGCAGCGCGCCGCGATCCTCGCCGCGCAGGATGGCGGCTTCGGCTGCCTTTGCCGCCATGCGCGCGCGGGGCTCGTCCAATGTCACGACGGCATTCACGGCAGGATTGATGGTGGCGATGCGCGACAGGCAGGCGTCCAGCAGTTCGACGGGCGAGATCGCCCGCGCGGCCAGCAGGCGGCGCAGCTCAACGGCGCTGGAATCGCAAAGTCCGGACACTGCCAGTCCCTTTCAGATTATGAAAACGATTTAGCATATCGGAAAGTAAGGGAAGCGCACCAATATTCGTCAAACCGGGGCGTTTCGTGCACAAATGCTGGCGCTGCTGCCCAACGGGCCGCCAAATGGGCTGCTCAAGGGGTGTCTTGGCCGAAAAGATTAGACGGATAGGCCAACAATTTTTCCATCGCCGTGATAGGGTTGCTGCATGAGCGAGATAACGACGCCCGAAGGTGCCAATTCCCAGCTCGGGCAATGCCTCAAGGCGGCCCGCCAGGCCCGCGGCCTGACGCTCAAGCAGGTGGCGGAGCGGACCGGCATGGCGCTCTCGACCCTGTCGAAGGTCGAGAACGGCCTGATGTCACTGACCTACGACAAGCTGCTCCAGCTCACCTCGGGCCTGAAGATGGAGATCGCCGAGCTGTTCAATCCGGCGGTCGCGGCGCCCGTGCAGGGCCGGCCGGTCACCGCGCGGCGGAGCATCAGCCGGGCCGGGCAGGGCCAGGTGATCACCACGAAGTTCTACACCTACACCTATCAATGCACCGATCTGATCGGCAAACGCATGGTGCCGATCGTGGCCGAGGTTCGCGCGCGCTCGCTGGAGGAATTCGGCCCGCTGCTGCGCCATGGCGGCGAGGAATATTTCCTGGTGACGAGCGGACGGGTCGCCGTCCACACCGAGTTCTACGCGCCTGAGATCCTCGGTGAGGGCGACGGCATCTATCTCGACAGCACCATGGGCCACGCCTACCTCAACGCCGGCGAGGCAGCTTCCGCAAAAGGCGTCTGCCTGTGCACCAGCGAGGCGCCCGATCTCTACGACCAACTGCGCCAGATCGCCTCGCGCGATGTGGCGCCGCTCGGTGATGACGAACTGCCGCCATAGTGGTTCGGCGAGCGGCGAAACGAAAAACGCCCGGCCTGGCCGGGCGTTTTCTATTCTGTGTCCGACTTTATTCGCCGCCGCCGAAGCGGCGGGACCACCAGCCGGCGCGGCGCGGGGCGGCCGGTGTTTCGCTTGCCGCTTCCGGTGCGGGCGCAGGTGCCGGCGGAGCGGCCGGTTCGCTTACCTGCGCAACCGGTGCTGCGGGCTCGCTCGGGCTGCTCGACAGGAAGCTCACCTTTTCGCGGACGGTGGAGCGACGCCGGGCGGCCTTGTCGTCAGCGGGCTCTTCTTCTGCCGTTACGACAGCAGGAGCTGGCTCCGGCTGGGCCGGCGCCTCTGCCTGCACCTCGGCACGCGGCTCAGGCTGGGTGGCTTGCGGCTCGGCGGTGTGCTCGGCCTGCGCGATCGAGGGCGCAGCCTCGCCGCCAAAGCCGTCGAAATCGGCCACCGCTTCGACAGCTTCCGATGGTGACTGGGTGCCGAGTTCGTCGCCGATGGAGCCGGCAAGACCTTCCTCGCCACCCCCACGCCGACGGCGTCCGCCTCTGCGACCACGCCGGCGCCGGCGCTCTCCGCCGCCCTGCTGCTCGCCACGGGCTGCCTGTTCCTCGCCTTCCTCGCCGTCCTGCTCGGACTCGGCCTCCTCATCGCCTTCGCCGGCAGCCACAGCCGCCTCGGGAAGAGCGGGGGCGCTATCGTCGCGCAGCTCGCCGTCGCGCTGGCCACCGCGGCCGCGCCGGCGACGGCGGCGCTTGCGGCGCTGACCGTCCTGCTCGGGGGCTGCCTCGCCGGCAGCCTGCTCTTCAGTGAGACCTTCGGTCTCCTCGGACTCGATCTCGGATTCCAGCTCCGGATCGAACTCCTCGTCGTCATAGGCCTCTTCAACCGCCGGCGGCGGGCTTGCCGCGGCCTGCGCCGCGAGCAGCGCCTTGGCGGCTTCGAGCGTATGCACCTGCTCGCCGCGATCGATGAGGTAGGCCTGCGGTCCGCTGACGCTCGGGTCGGCGATGACCGCCAGGGTGACCTTGAAGCCGTTTTCGAGGTCGCGCAGATGGCCGCGCTTGTGGTTCAGCACGTAGAGCGCGACGTCGGTGCGGGTGCGGACCACGAGATTGTGGGTCGCGCCCTTCATCAGGATCTCTTCGAGGCCGCGCAGAAGCTGGAGCGCAACCGAGGACACCGAGCGGACATGGCCGGTGCCGCCGCAATGCGGGCAGGGATCGGTCGAGGATTCCAGCACGCTGGCACGGATGCGCTGGCGCGACATCTCGAGCAGGCCGAAATGCGAGATGCGTCCGACCTGGATGCGCGCGCGGTCCTGCCGCAGGCAATCGGACAGCTTGCGCTCGACCGCACGGTTGTTGCGCTTCTCGTCCATGTCGATGAAGTCGATGACGATCAGGCCGGCGAGGTCGCGCAGGCGGAGCTGGCGGGCGACCTCTTCGGCCGCCTCCAGGTTGGTCTTGAGCGCGGTGTCCTCGATATGGTGCTCGCGCGTCGAGCGGCCGGAGTTGACGTCGATCGAGACCAGCGCCTCGGTCTGGTTGATCACGATGTAGCCGCCGGAGCGCAGCTGCACGGTCGGCGAGAACATCGCGTCCAGCTGGCTTTCGACGCCCATCCGCGAGAACAGCGGCTGGCCGTCGCGATACTGCTTCACCGCACTGACATTGGCGGGCATCAGCATCTTCATGAAGTCGCGTGCTTCGCGGTAGCCGGATTCGCCGGCAACCGAGATCTCGTCGATCTCCTTGTTGTAGAGGTCGCGCAGCGAGCGCTTGATCAGCGAGCCTTCCTCGTAGACGAGGGTCGGGGCCTGCGACTTCAGCGTCAGGTCGCGCACCGTCTCCCACATCCGGATCAGGTATTCGAAGTCGCGCTTGATCTCGGGCTTGGTGCGGGCGGCGCCGGCGGTGCGCAGGATGATGCCCATGCCCTCGGGCACGTCGAGATCCTGCACCACTTCCTTCAGACGCGAGCGGTCCTGGGCGCTGGTGATCTTGCGGCTGATGCCGCCGCCGCGCGCGGTGTTCGGCATCAAGACGGCGTAGCGGCCGGCGAGCGAGAGATAGGTCGTCAGCGCCGCACCCTTGTTGCCGCGCTCTTCCTTGACGACCTGCACCAGCATCACCTGGCGGCGCTTGATGACTTCCTGGATCTTGTACTGGCGGCGCGGACGGAAGGTGCGCTCCGGCACTTCCTCCATCACATCGTCGCCGCCAACGGATTCGACGACTTCCTCTTCGGCTTCCTCGCCGTCGTCATCCTCGTCGTCGTCGTCGTCAGTCGCCGCTTCAGCGTCGTGATGCGGAGCTTCCGTGCTTTCGCCGGCAGCGTACACGGCATCGGCCGGTTCAGCGGCGGCGGTTACGGCTTCGGCCAGAGCTTCTGCGTGCGCTTCGGAGGTCGCCTCCTGCGGTTCGGCAGCGACCACGGGTTCGGCGCCAACGGCCGCGACAGGCGCGGGCGTCTCGTCGGCATGATCATGGTCGTGATGATCGTGCCCGCCGTCATGACCATGGTCGTCATGATCGCGAGCGTGATCGTGATCGTGATGATGGTCGTCGTGCCCGTGTTCATGGTGATCATGATCGTGATGATCATGGTCGTTGTGATCATGGGCATCGTGCTCGCCGTGATGCTCCGCGTCGGCGTGCAGATGCTCGCCCTCATGCGGAGCGCCTTCGGCGTTGGCGGCGCTCGGCCCGCCATCGACCGGCTGGGCCGCGGGATCCGCGCCGGCGTCGAGGCCTTCGACGATGTCGCTGCGGACCCGTTCGCCATGACCGCGGCGGCGGGCATTGCGGTGACGCGAGCGGCGGCGGCCGTGCGAGCGGTTCTCGCTCTCTTCCTCGGCCTCGCGATGGGCCTGTTCCTCGGCCTCGATCAGCGCCTGCCGGTCGGCAACCGGGATCTGGTAGTAGTCGGGATGGATTTCGCTGAAGGCGAGGAAGCCGTGGCGGTTGCCGCCATATTCGACGAAGGCGGCCTGGAGCGAGGGTTCGACCCTTGTGACCTTGGCGAGGTAGATATTCCCGCGCAGTTGCTTGCGTTGCGCGGTCTCGAAATCAAACTCTTCGACGCGATTGCCGCGGACCACGACAACCCGGGTCTCCTCCGGGTGGGTGGCATCGATCAACATCTTGTTGGGCATGTCTTAACTCTTGGCGGCGGCGGGCGCGATACACCGTGGGCGCGATCTGCGCTGCCGGGTGACGCGACGGTCCACCTGATTCGGGGGTGAGGGGAAGGCCGAAACGCCGTCTCTCGCGCCTTGCCGGACCGGAAGCTTCAGGACCACGGCGGCGCGCGGGATTATCACTCCGCAGCGTCGCGAATGGTCCTTCAGAATTCGTCGGCACAGTCTGGCGCATCAAGCGTCGGCCCGTATGAAACATTGGGCGGCGAGGCCGCCCCTCAATCAGTTGCTGCTGGCCAGGCATGGCGCGAGCGCGCTCGCCTTGGGGATCACGAACCGCTCCCTTGGGATCAAGGGACCGGGCAATGGGTTATGTCGCTGTCCGAACCGCCCCGGAAACGTGGTATCCGGAAACCGTCCGCCGCCGGGGCTTGGCCCGCTCCACCTCGCTGCCGCGCACCGCGCTGGTCTTAGAGGAGAACGGAAAACGCTGGAATTCCCAAACCTTGAGAGTTCCGGCGCTGCACCGGGAGGCTGAATGCGACACAACCGGAAATATCGGCCGTCAGCATTCCGTACATACGAGGAATGGGCCATCCGTGCAAGGGAGCGTCGCACGGCGGTCACAGTCAGCTAGTTTCGCGTTTCTGTCATTAAGGATCGATTAACCCTGTGGTTCTATTGCGTTAAAAGAGCTGCTCGGAGGCACGGAATCGGTGGCGAGCCGCGCAAATCAAAGGGTCTTGCTGGGATGCGTGCTCCTGTGCGCCGCAGCATTGCCATGTGCTGATTCCTCCCGCCTGAGCGCTGCGGAAAGCCAGCCGCAACCCGCTGTTGCGGCAGCGAATTATCCAATCGCCTCGGCCGCCCGGCTGGCTGGCGATGGCAAGCAGACCCGCTTCATCCTCGACATCGACCAGACCGTCACCTTCCGCGCCGTCACGCTCGCCGACCCGTACCGGGTGGTGGTCGACGTGCCCCAGGTCAATTTTCAGCTGCCTGCGGGCACCGGGTCCGGGGGGCGGGGGCTGGTCAAGGCCTTCCGCTATGGGCTCGTCATGCCCGGCGGCTCGCGAATCGTGTTCGACCTGACGGGGCCTGCCAAGATCGCCAATTCCTACGTGCTGGAGGCGGCCAACGGCCAGCCGGCCCGGCTCGTGCTCGAGCTGGAGGAGGTCGACCGCGCCGCCTTCGTGCAATCGCTCGCCCCGGAAAACCGCCCTGAGCTGCGGCCCGCGATCGCCGATGCGCCGCCCGCCACGGTGCCCGCGACGGCAGCCCCGGAACCGGCGCAGCAGAAGGCCGACGGCCGGCCGATCGTGGTGATCGACCCCGGCCATGGCGGTATCGACAACGGCACGCAGTCGAGCGGCGAAAGCGAGAAGAACCTGGTGCTGGCCTTCGGTCTGGCGCTGCGCGACCGGCTGGAAAAGGCCGGCAAATACCGTGTCGTGATGACGCGGAACGACGACACGTTCATCCCGCTCAATGACCGGGTCAAAGTCGCCCGCAACATCAAGGCGGCGCTGTTCGTCTCGATTCATGCCGACGCGCTGCCGCGCACCGAGGGGGATGCCCAGGGCGCCACCATCTATACGCTGTCCGACAAGGCCTCCGACGCTGAGGCCCAACGTCTGGCTGATGCGGAAAACCGCGCGGACGCGATCGCCGGCTTCAACCTCGCGGAGGAGCCGACCGATGTCGCCGACATCCTGATCGATCTGACGCAGCGGGAAACCCGCACATTTTCAAACCGTTTTGCTCATTTGCTGATGAGCGAAATGAAGTCGACCGTGCGGATGCACAAGCATCCGCTGAAATCGGCCGGTTTCCGGGTGCTGAAGGCGCCCGACGTGCCGTCTGTGCTGGTCGAGATCGGTTATGTCTCCAATAAAGGCGATCTCGGGCATCTTGTCTCCGAGGGTTGGCGGTCCCGCGCCGTGGGCTCGATGGCGCAAGCCATCGACGGGTTCCTGGCCAAGCGGCTGGCGACCGCCGGATCGTCGAATTGACGACCGGGGGACCGTCGAATTGAGAGAATTGAGGAAGGGTTTTTCCGTCTCGCCGCAAAAGCCCTAGTTTGGCCACAGCGGGCGATTTATAAAAACGCCGCAGGGGGTTCCGGAATCGGCGAGAATCCCGTTCGGCGAGCGTCTTTAGGTCCGGCACTGACGTAATTGAGTAGGCCGGTGAATGCGCGACGTGAGGTTGGCGCCTGTTTTGGGTGCCAAGGGGCTGATCCAGAGTTTGAACGGATAAACAGATAATGCGCTTGCTGGTGCGGTTCATGGGCTTCCTGTTCGCCGCGGGAACGGTGGTGTTCCTTGTCGGTGTCGGGGCCGTGGCGGGCCTGATCTGGCATTTCTCCAAGGACTTGCCGGACTACTCTCAGCTTCAGGATTACGAGCCGCCGGTGATGACGCGTGTGCACGCGGTCGACGGTTCGCTGCTCGGCGAATACGCCAAGGAGCGGCGGCTGTATCTGCCGATCCAGGCGGTGCCGAAGCTCGTGATCAACGCCTTCCTCGCTGCCGAGGACAAGAATTTCTACGAGCATGGCGGCATCGACTACACCGGCATGGCACGCGCGGGCGTGGTCTATATCCAGAACTACGGCTCCAACCGCCGTCCGCAGGGCGCCTCCACGATCACCCAGCAGGTCGCCAAGAATTTCCTTCTGACCAACGAGGTCTCCTTCGCGCGCAAGATCAAGGAAGCCTTGCTGGCGATGCGGATCGAGAAGACCTATTCGAAGGACAAGATCCTCGAGCTGTATCTGAACGAAATCTACCTGGGCCTCGGTGCCTACGGCATCGCAGCCGCTTCGCTGGTTTATTTCGACAAGTCGGTGAATGAGCTCACGGTGGCGGAAGCGTCCTATCTCGCGGCGCTGCCGAAGATGCCGGCGACGCTGCATCCGGTACGTAACCGCGACCGCGCCATCGAGCGCCGCAACTACGTGGTCGACCGCCTGTTGGAGAACGGCTGGATCAAGCAGGCCGACGCCGACAAGGCGCGCAAGGAGCCGCTGGCCGTCACCAACCGGTCCAACGGCGCCCACACCTTCGCCGGCGAATATTTCGCCGAGGAAGTTCGCCGCGACATCTTCGAGCGCTACGGCGAGAAGAAGCTTTACGAGGGCGGTCTGTCTGTCCGCACCACGCTCGATCCGAAGATCCAGGTCATGGCGCGCAAGACCATGGTCGCGGGCCTCGTGAACTATGACGAGCAGCAGGGCTATCGCGGCGCCATGAGCAAGCTCGATACGTCGGGCGACTGGGGCGTGAAGCTTGCCGAGATCAAGTCGCTTTCCGACATCTCGCCGTGGCGCATGGCGGTGGTGCTGGAGACCAGTGACCAGTCGGCGCGCATCGGCTTCCAGCCGAGCCGCGAGCTCGGCGGCGCCATCAGCAAGCAGCGCGAGACCGGCCTGATCACGCTCGACGGCATCAAATGGGCAAGGGCGGCCACCGGCGCTGCGAAGGGCAGGGCGGCAACGGCGGTGTCGCAGGTGCTCCAGCCAGGCGACGTGATCTATGCCGATCCGCTCTACAAGGACGGCAACCCGGTCGAGGGACAGTACCGGCTGCGCCAGATCCCCGAAGTTTCGGGCGCGATGGTGGTGATGGACCCCTGGACCGGCCGCGTGCTCGCGATGGTCGGCGGATTCTCGTTCGACCAGAGCCAGTTCAACCGCGCCACCCAGGCCTACCGGCAGCCGGGTTCGTCGTTCAAGCCGATCGTCTATTCGGCCGCGCTCGACAACGGCTATACGCCCTCGACCGTGGTGCTCGACGCGCCGATCGAAATCGACCAGGGCCAGGGCGCCGGCGTGTGGCGGCCGGAAAACTTCTCCTCGGGCAAGTTCCAGGGGCCCGTGACGCTGCGCAACGCGCTGCGGCAGTCGCTCAATACCGTGACGGTGCGCCTCGCGCAGGACATCGGCATGCCCCTGATCGGCGAATATGCCCGCCGCTTCGGCGTCTATGACGAGCTGCCGAACTATCTCTCCTACGCGCTCGGCGCCGGCGAGACCACGGCGATGCGCATGGTCACGGCCTATTCGATGCTCGCCAATGGCGGTCGCCGGGTGAAGCCGACCCTGATCGACCGTATCCAGGATCGCTACGGCCGCACCATCTTCAAGCACGACCAGCGCGAATGCCGCGGCTGCGACGCGCCGGGCGGCTGGAAGAATCAGAACGAACCGCAGCTGATCGACCGCCGCGAGCAGGTGCTCGACTCCATGACCGCCTATCAGATCACCGAGCTGATGGAGGGCGTGGTCCAGGCCGGTACCGCGACCGTGGTCAAGGAGGTCGGCAAGCCGATCGCCGGCAAGACCGGTACGACCAACGAGGCCAAGGACGCCTGGTTCGTCGGCTTCTCGCCCGACGTCGCCGTCGCCATCTATATGGGCTACGACAAGCCGCGCGCGCTCGGCAGAGGCAACGCTGCGACCGGCGGCCATCTGGCTGCTCCCATCGCGCGCGATTTCCTCAAGCTCGCACTCGCCGACAAGCCGGCGGTTCCGTTCAAGGTGCCGGCCGGCATCAAGCTCGTGCGCGTCGTCGCCAAGAGCGGCATGCGTGCGGGCCCGGGCGAGACCGGCGGGACCATCCTCGAAGCCTTCAAGCCGGGCACGGCGCCGCCGGACAATTATTCGGTCATCGGCGTTGCCGACGCCGACGGGCGCATGCCGGCGTCGCAGCAACAGCAGCCGGATTCCGGCTTCTTCATGCGGCCGGGCACCGGCGGGCTGTACTAAGGCTTAGGACAAGACAGACGTTTGTCGCAGCGGCGGTTGCGCTTTGCAGCCGCCGCCGCTACATCCCCATCCGCGCGATGAGTTATCGCGCTTTATTTCTTGTTTGCGCACGCTCCTTTCGGGAAACCGCTGCACGCCTTCCCGGATCATGCGCTAGCACGCGGAACCGATTCCGCGAGACACGAGAACGACATGCGCGCCGAAATCGAACGGTTGGTAGAAGAGATCAAGCAGTCAGTCGGGCTGCTGAGGAGGCATCTTTGACGTCGAGAAATCGACGGCGCGCCTCGCTGAGCTGAACAAGCTCGCAGAAGATCCCAACCTCTGGAACGACCCCCAGAAGGCCCAGAAGCTGATGCAGGAGCGGACCTCGCTTGAGGACTCGCTCTCGGGCATCGGCAAGGTCGAGCAGGAGCTCGAGGACGACATCGGCATGATCGAGCTTGGCGAGGCCGAGGGCGATGACGGCGTCGTCGCCGAAGCCGAAGCCGCGCTGAAGGCCCTCAAGAAGGAAGTCGCGCGGCGCGAGCTCGAGGCGTTGCTGTCGGGCGAAGCCGACCGCTTCGATTCCTATCTCGAGGTCCATGCCGGCGCCGGCGGCACCGAAAGCCAGGACTGGGCGCAAATGCTGCTGCGCATGTACACGCGCTGGGCGGAGACGCACGGCTTCAAGGTCGAGTACCTCGAAGAATCCGAGGGCGAAGAGGCCGGCATCAAGTCGGCGACGATCCAGGTCTCGGGTCACAATGCCTATGGCTGGCTCAAGACCGAAGCGGGCGTGCACCGGCTGGTGCGCATCTCGCCGTTCGATTCCAACGCACGGCGGCACACGTCGTTTTCGAGTGTGCAGGTGTTCCCGGTCATCGACGACAGCATCAAGATCGACATCAAGGAATCCGACGTCCGCACCGATACCATGCGCTCGGGCGGCGCCGGCGGCCAGCACGTCAACAAGACCGAATCCGCGGTGCGGCTGACGCATATTCCGACCGGTGTCGCGGTGGTCTGCCAGGCCGGCCGCTCCCAGCACAAGAACCGGGCACAGGCCTGGGACATGCTGCGTGCTCGTCTCTATGAAATCGAGCTGAAGAAGCGCGAGGAGAAGGCGGCCGCCGACCAGGCCGCCAAGACCGACATCGGCTGGGGTCACCAGATCCGCTCCTACGTGCTGCAGCCCTACCAGATGGTGAAGGATCTGCGCACCGGCGTGCAGACGTCCGACACGTCGGGCGTGCTCAACGGCGAGCTCGACGACTTCATGGCCGCAACGCTGGCGCAGCGCGCCTTCGGCACCCCTGGCGCCGACATCGAGGATGTGGATTAGCCATGCCCCGCGTCGCCTTCATCGGGCTTGGACGGATGGGCCATGGCATGGCCGGCCGCTATCTCGATGCCGGCTTCACGGTGACGGTGTGGAATCGCAGCAAGGCCAAGGCTGAGGATTTGATCGCCCGCGGCGCGCATTGGGCGACCTCGCCTGAGGATGCTGCGATCGATGCCGACGTGGTCGTGACCATGGTTGCCGACGACGAGGCCTCGCGCGCGGTCTGGCTGGGGCCGAAGGGCGCGGCCAAGACGGCCAAGGCCGGCATCATCGCGATCGAATGCTCCACCGTCTCCTATGACCATGCGCGCGAGATGGGCCGCGAGCTGAATGCGCGCGGGCTGATCTACATCGACTGCCCCGTGACGGGATTGCCGGATGCTGCAGCAAGCGGAAAGCTGACGCTTTTGGTCGGCGCAGATGCAGCCGATCTCGAACGCGCGCGGCCCTATCTCGAACCGATCGGCTCGACCATCCGCCATTTCGGCGCGGTCGGCTCCGGCACGGTCTACAAGCTCATCAACAATCTGATGGGCGCGATCCAGATCGCCGGGCTCGCCGAGGGCCTTGCGATCGCCGAGCAGGCCGGGCTCGACATGAACCTGGTGCTGGAGTCGATCCTTTCAGGCGTTGCCGCAAGCCCGCAGGTGCAGCGTCATTCCAAGCGCATGGTCGCCCGCGACTTCGGCGGCGCGACGTTCACGGCGGCGCTGCGGCACAAGGATGCCGCTTATGCCGTGAAGCTTGCCGAGAGCCTGCTCGCCGACAAGCCGCTGGTGGCACGCGCCGCAGTCGAATCCTACGCGCGCGCGAAGGCTGCGATGCCTGATGACGACGAAGGCAAGATGATCGAGCTGGTGTCGCGGCCGAAGAAGCCGTCCTAGCCGGTCGCATCAACATGGGGCAGCCTCGTTCGCCCTATCGCTTCTGAACACGGGAATTCCAGACCTCATCGGAAATCGGGTGGCAAAGCGCGTCGCGTCGTACTAGGCGGAGGTCAACTGCCGATGTGAGACGCCATGCCCCCGAACGATTACAGGATCGACGCGCGAGACTGGTCGCTGCTCGGCGTGCTCTCGGTCCTCTGGGGCGGCTCGTTCTTCTTCAACGGTGCGGGCTTGCGGGAATTGCCGCCGCTCACCCTGGTGTTCCTGCGCGTCGCGCTGGGCGCGGCCATTCTCCTGCCGCTCCTGCGCGCGCAAGGGATCGGTTTTCCCAGGGGCATGACAGGCTGGAAGCCGTTCGTTGTGATCGGGCTGTTCAACAACGTCATCCCGTTCTCGCTGATTGTGATCGGCCAGACCTTCATTCCCAGCGGACTAGCTTCGATCCTGAATGCCACCACGCCGCTGTTCACCGTGATCGTCATGGCGTTGGCGGGCGAGGAAGCCTTGCAGATGCGGCGGGTCGGCGGTGTGGTTCTGGGCGTCGTCGGCGTGGTCATCCTGCGCGGATGGGGCATCGAGACGAGGCCGGGGCAGGGGTTCGGCATTCTGCTCTGCCTCGGTGGCGCGTGCAGCTATGGCTTCGCGGCGTTGGCGGCGCGGCGGTTGTTGAAGGACTCGGCTCCGCTTGGAACGGCGACTTTTCAACTGATGGCCTCAACGGTGATGATGGCGGTTGTCGCCGGCGTCATGGAGCAGCCATGGCATCTGCCGATGCCGGGCCTCACGACCTGGCTCGCGGTGCTCGGCCTTGCCGGCCTGTCGACGGCGCTCGCCTACATCGTCTTCTTTCAGATCCTGCGGCGTTCGGGCGCGACCAATGTCATGCTGGTGACGCTGCTCATTCCCGTCACCGCCATCCTGCTGGGATGGCTGGTGCTGGGCGAGCCGATCTCCATGCGCGAGATCGCGGGCGCCATCGTCATCGGCAGTGCGTTGCTCGTGATCGACGGGCGCGCTCTGAGAATGCTGCAGCGCGTCGCGTAAGTTCTCGCTCCACCGTTTCACCTCGCGGAAAATCGTATCGCTTGCCAGCGGCAAGCCTGCTTGCGACACTCTCCGCAAAACAAGACTACAAAACACAGGGGAGAGAACGATGCCGGGTCGTCGCAGGAGCCTTGCTGCCCTCGCCATGCTCGCTGCCGGAGTGCTGGTCACGACACCGGCCTTTGCGCAGAAGAAGTACGACCCCGGCGCCAGCGACACCGACATCAAGATCGGCAACATCATGCCCTATAGCGGGCCGGCCTCGTCCTATGGCGTGATCGGAAAGACCGAGGCCGCGTTCTTCAGGATGATCAACGATCAGGGCGGCATCAATGGCCGCAAGATCAACTTCATCAGCTATGACGATGCCTATTCGCCGCCGAAGGCGATCGAGCAGGCGCGCAAGCTGATCGAGAGCGACGAGGTCTTGCTGATCTTCCAGCCGCTCGGCACGCCCTCGAACTCGGCGATCATGAAATACATGAACGCCAAGAAGGTGCCGCAGCTCTTCGTCGCCTCCGGCGGCACCAAGTTCGGTGACCCCAGGAACTTTCCCTGGACCATGGGTTTCCAGCCCAATTACCAGAGCGAGGGGCGGATCTACGCAAAATACATCCGCGATCATTTCCCCGACAGCAAGATCGCGGTGTTCTGGCAGAACGACGACGCCGGCAAGGACCAGTTCAAGGGTCTGAAGGACGGGCTCGGCGACAAGGCCGGCATGATCATCGCCGACAAGTCCTATGAGGTCAGCGATCCCTCGATCGACTCGCAGATCGTCGCACTGCACGATTCCGGCGCCGACATCTTCTTCTCCTGGGCCGCGCCGAAAGGCTCGGCGCAGGCAATCCGCAAAGTCGGCGAGCTCGGCTGGAAGCCGAAGTTCTTTCTCGCCAACACCGCAACCTCGGTTGCCTCGGTGCTCAAGCCCGCCGGGCTCGAATACGCCAAGGACATCATCTCGACCGTCTATCTGAAAGACCCGACCGATCCGACCTGGGACAAGGACCCGGCCGTGGTGAAATGGCGCGCGTTCATGGACAAGTATTATCCAGACGGCGACAAGGCCAACTCCAATAACGTCTATGGCTATGTGCAGGCGGAGGCGATGGCGCAGGTGCTCAAGCAGTGCGGCGACAATCTCACCCGCGAGAACGTCATGAAGCAGGCCGCGAACCTGAAGGATTTCCACACCGACCTGATGCTGCCCGGCATCATGGTCAACACCTCGTCCGATGATTACTTCCCGATCGAGCAGATGCAGTTGATGCGCTTCAACGGGCAGGCGTGGGAGCTGTTCGGCGACGTCATCACCGGCGAAGTCGGCCACGAGCGCGGCCAGTAGTCACGGCGGGCCGCCGACTTTCGGTGGCGGTTTTGGTGGCCCCGGAGGCGGCCGGCGGTAAAGGCTGTCCACGCCGAAGAGAGTAGCGCGAGGCCGGCTAGCTACCCCGCGCTGAGACGCACGCCCGCGCGCAGGAACTTCTGCGGATCGACCGCTTCGCCCTCGATGCGGGTTTCGTAGTGCAGATGCGGACCGGTGGAACGGCCGGTCGAGCCGACGAGACCGACGACCTGGCCGATCTTCACGATCTCGCCGACCTTGACGTTGATCTCGGAGAGATGGCCGTAGCGAGTCGCAAGTCCGTTGCCGTGATCGACCTCGATCATGCGGCCATAGCCGCCGGACCAGCCGGCCGAGACCACCTTGCCATTGGCGGTGACGCGGACGGGATCGCCCGTGGCGGCGCGGAAGTCGAGGCCGGTATGCATTGCCGGCCGACCCAGGAAGGGATCGCTGCGCACGCCGAAACCCGAGGTGAACTCGACCTCGCCGATGACTGGCTTGCGATAGGGCACCAGCGCCAGCGTACGATTGAGGCGATCCATCTCGGCGCGGCTGACGTTGATGCGATTGAGCTGCTTCTCGAACGGCCCGGCATTGGCGGTGAGTTTGACGGGCACGAACGGTCCGCCCATCGCGGTCCGCGGCACGGCGGCTTCGAGACTGGCGAGATTCAGCCCGAGGTCGCTGACGACGCCGCGCATCCGGCGCATGCGCGAATCCATGCCTTCCTCGACGGCGCTGAGCGCCGCCATCTGGCGACGCTCGACCTGATCGAGCGAGGTCGTGAGGCGGACCAGGACATTGTCAAAACCCTGGTTCTTGGCGAACTGATTGGCCTGTGGGGCCATGACGGCCGGCGCGCGCGACTCGAGCCGCGCTTCGCGATCCGGCGGCGCCACGAAGATCACGGTGTCTCTGATCGGCGACGGCTTTGGCGTGCCCTGCGTTGTGCTCTGGCTGGATTCGCCACGCTGCGGGGTCGAACGGGGAATCGAGCCTGTCACGTCAGGCATGGCCCCGAGCGCCGTGGCCCGGGACTCCAGCGCCGTCTGACGCTTCATGATCTGGTCGAGCTTCTGGTCGAACTGCTCCTGGTCCAGCAGCTGGCGGCTGGTGGTGCGATCGACCTTGGCGCGCAGCTCGGCGATGCGGTCCTCATAGGCGTACTGCATCTCGGCCTGGCGGGCGATCAGCCGGGTCAGGACGTCGTCGCGAAAGGCGAAGTACGTGGCGGTCGCGGCCGACCAGAGCCCGAGCAGCACGACGGTGCCAACCACGATCCAGAACACCACGGGCCCGAGGCGGACCTGCTTGCCGTGATGGACGATGGTGTAGGCGTCGTCGGTCGCGGGCAGGGGAATCGCGATTGCCGCTGCTGCGGCGGCTGGACGGCGATGGAGAGGCCGCCCGTGGTCGTGAGGATGATGTTGGGGGTGCTGCGAGTATTGGGCAGAACTTTTCGACATCGGCACTCCCGCGCCGGTCGGATGAGTCCGTACGGCCTAATTGCCGCAGCAATCTGGGCCGGTCATGGTTAATTTTCCGGAAATGGGAACAGTCGTATTTAAAGGACTGGTTAAAGACTTCTTGCCGCTTCCAGCACCTGATCGGCATGGCCGTCGACCCGGACGTTGCGCCAGATCCTGGCCACCTTGCCGTCGTTTCCGACCAGCACCGTGGTGCGAAGAATCCCAAGGAAGCTCTTGCCGTACATGGATTTTTCGCCCCAGGCGCCATACGCTTCGAGCATCTCGTGCTTCTCGTCCGAGATGAGCGGAACGCCGAGGCTGTGCTTGTCGCGGAACTTCTCCTGGGCCTTTAACGAATCCGCGGAAATACCGATCACCGCCGTACCGGCCGCGGTGAAGGCGCCGGCGAGGCGCGTGAAGTCGATGGCCTCCCTGGTGCAGCCGGGCGTATCGGCGCGAGGGTAGAAGAACAGGACGAGCTTGCGGCCGGCATAATCCGACAGCGTGACCGCGCCGCCGCCGTCGCGGGGCAGGCGGAAGGCGGGGGCCTTCTGCCCCTCGGTCAGGACCGGCTTCGCCGCGGATGCGGGGGCCGATCTGGAGGAATTTAACTGTTTCGATGCGGCGCCATGCGATGCTGCTTTTGCTATGCTCGCGGTTGATTTGCTTGCCGGTGTCCGCTGTGTTTTCGCGGACTTTGTTTGAGTCGTAGCCCGGGTTTTCGGGGCCTTCTTTTTAGCCGCTGCAATGCCGGAGGGCGTCTTGGACGATTTCTTTTGGGATTTCTTGGACATACGCCTTCCTTTCGACGCTTTCGGCGGGTCAACCAAAGCGGTATTGCAGCTCTCGTCCGGTGTGCCGGACTCGCGCCCTCGGCTGGGCAAGTCTGATGGCGCCGGAGTATGGTTACAAGGAATTCCACGCACCACCCCACTGCTCGTTGAACGCGCTCCCGGGGCGAAATGACGAACAGCAGGAACATTCGAGGTATGGCGGCAATGCCGGCGCAGGGGCGTTCGCTCCCGGTCGACGGCTGCGGTCCCGGCGGCGCTCAATCCCACGATGGGCGCCTGTATCGAGAGGCAATGGCAAGGAATAAGTCGCCCCAGGATTACAATCGGGATTTCGATCGGCGCGGCGGTCATTCAGAGCCGCAGGAATGGGACGACGCCGACTGGGACCCGGATCAGGAAGCAGCGGCGGGCTATCGTGCGCGCCGGCTGTTGTCGCGTTCCAATTCGGGCTTTCACCGCTTCGGTGACGGGATCGGATCGCTGCGCGGCTGGCTGGGCGGCGGTCGCTGGCTGAAGCGCATGGCCATCGTCGTCGGCGCCCTCGTCGTGATCTTCGTCGGCTGTTTCGGCGCGCTGTGGTGGCGGCTCGGCGCCGGCCCGATCAATCTTGACATCGCGACGCCCTGGCTTGCGGCGGCGATCGAGGACAACATCGGTCACGGCAACACGGTCGAGGTCGGCGGCACACAGATCGAGCGGGCCGGGCGAATCCGTATCGCCGTGCGCATCCGCGACATCATCGTGCGCGACCAGGACCATGCCATCGTCGCCACCGCACCGAAGGCCGAGGTCAAACTGTCGGGTGCAGGTCTGCTGATGGGGCACCTGCGCGCGGAAAGCCTCAATCTCGTCGATGCCGAGCTTGCGATCCGCATCGCGCCGGACGGCACCGTCACGGTCTCGGCCGGCGACACCGCAAAGCCGCTGGCCACCGGCGTGGCCTCCAAGAAGGACGCGGGCCTGCCGCCGACATTCCCGCGCAATGGCCTGCCCCCGCCGCCGTTCGCGACCGCGCCGGCAAGCCCGGACGCATCCCAGGCGGCGCCTCAGGCGACTGCGCAGAGCGGCATTCTCCAGGGCCTCGACTGGCTCGACAGTCTGAGCATGACCGGCCTCGACGGCCAGAACCTCAACGAGATCGGTCTGAAGAACGGCAATCTGATCGTCGACGATCAGCAGCGCGGCAGCAAATGGTCGTTCGAGAACATCACGCTCAGCCTGCGCCGGCCGAGCCGTGGCGGCGTCGCGCTCAGCCTCGGTGAGGAGGGCGCGCACCCGTGGTCGCTGCGTGCCACGATCGGCCCTGCCGAGAACGGTGTGCGCTCGGTCGACATCCGCGCCGACAAGGTGTCCACCGCCAACATCCTGCTGGCGCTGCGGGTCAAGGATTTCACCTACACCGCGGATCTGCCGCTGAGCGGCGAGCTCAAGGGCGAACTCGGCCGCGACGGCGTGCCGACCTTCTTCCGCGGCAAGGTCACGGCCGGCGCGGGCAACATCATCGACACCGACACGCCCGACTATCCGATGGCGATCGACTCTGCCGAATTCAATATCGAGTGGGACGCCAATCGTCGCGTGCTGGTTGCGCCGTTCAAGATCCTGTCGGGTGCGAACCGTCTGACCCTTCTGGCCCATGTCGAGCCGCCCAACGGCACCATCAACGACTGGCAGCTCGGCTTCAGCGGTGGTTCGATCCTGCTCGGCGGCATCGACAACGAGCCGCCGCTCGTCTTCAACCGCATCGCGATCGGCTTCCGCTTCGACACGGACCACAAGCGCATGCTGCTGACGCAAGCCGATATCAGCAATGGCGAGATCGGCGTCGCCGGCACCGGCGCCATCGACTATTCCGGCGAGCCGCGGCTGACGCTGGGCTTCGCTGGAACGCCGATGTCGGCCTCCGCGCTGAAGCGGATGTGGCCGACGCTCGTCGTCCCCGAGCTGCGCGAATGGGTGATCGAGCGGATTGAGCGCGGCACGCTGCAGCGCATTGAGATCGGCGTCAATTCGCCGACCAGGAACCTGCCGCGCAAGGGGCCGCCCATTCCCGACGACGGCCTGTCGGTCAACATCGTGGCAAGCGGTGTCGCGGTTCGTCCTGTGGACGGCATGCCGGTCGTGCACGATGCTGATCTGAAGGCGCGCGTGACGGGGCGTACAGCGACCGTGAATATCGGGCAGGGCATCGCCGACACGCCGGGGGGCCGCAAGCTCACGTTCAGCGACCTCGTGTTCGAAGTGCCGGATATGGCGCCGAAACCCTCGCCGTCGCGCACCAGATTCCGAGTCGAGGGACCGGTCGCGGCTGCAGCCGAAATCCTGTCCAACGATCGCTTGAGCGATCTATCGGCAACCTTTGTCGATCCCAACACCAGCAAGGGGACGTTCACGGCGAACATCCAGCTAGGCTTGCCGGTCAAGGGCGCGCTGACCAAGTCCGACACTGTCTACAACGTCACCGCCGATCTCAACGGCTTCTCGGCCGACAAGCTGGTGATGAACCAGAAGCTTGAAGCCAACAACCTCAAGATTGCCGCCAACAACCAAGGCTATCAGGTCAAGGGCGACGTCAAGATCAACGGGCAGGCGGCCTCGCTCGACTATCGCAAGCCGGCCGAGGGCGATGCCGATGTCCGCTTACAGGCGACGCTGGACGATGCGAGCCGCGCGCGTCTCGGCTTCGATCTCAGCCCCGCCGTCAGCGGCTCGTTGCCGATCAAGCTCTCGGGCAAGATCGCCGGCGGCGCGGACCAGACCACGAAGCTCGGCGTTGAGGCCGACCTGACCTCGGTCAAGCTCGACAACATCCTGCCCGGCTGGGTCAAGCTGCCGGGCAAGTCGGGCAAGGCCAGCTTCAAGGTGGTGCCGACGGGGCAATCGACGCGCTTCGAGGAAATCGTCATCGAAGGCGGCGGCGCCTCGATCAAGGGCTCGCTCGAGGTCGATCCGAACGGCGACCTCATGAATGCGAACTTCCCGGTCTATGCGCCGTCCGACGGCGACAAGGCGTCTCTGAAGGTCGAGCGCAGCCAGGACGGCGTGGTGCGCGGCACGATGCGCGGCGACGTGTTCGACGGCCGCGGTTTCCTGAAGTCGGCGATCTCAGGCAACTCCAAGGACGATGGCAAGAGCAAGATGAAGAACGTCGATTTCGACATCGACGTGAAGCTCGGCGCCGTCGCCGGCTTCAACGGCGAGGCCATGCGCAGTGTCGATGCCAAGATGTCGCGGCGGAGCGGTGCCATCAAGGCCTTCACGCTGAGCGGCAAGATCGGCCGCGATACGCCGGTGGCGGCCGATCTGCGCGGCGGCCGCGCCCAGGGTGCCCGCGAGGTGATCTATCTCCAGACCAACGATGCCGGCGCGCTGCTGCGCTTCACCGACACCACCAACAAGGTCTTCGGCGGCCAGATGGTGGTGGCGATGGAGCCGCCGACGTCGGAGCCTACGACCAGGGAAGGCCTGATCAATGTGCGCGACTTCACGGTCAAGGGAATGGATCAGCTCGATCGCGTCGCGGCAGGCGGTCCCAATGGCGCGCAGAGCGGCGTGGCCTTCACGGCGCTGCGAGCGGAGTTCACCCGGCAGAACGGCGCGCTCACGATCCGCGACGGCGTCGTCAAGGGACCGATGATCGGCGGCACCATCGAAGGCTCGATCGACTATCCCGGCAACCAGGTGTGCATGAGCGGCACCTTCGTGCCGGTGTACGGCGTCAACAACATCTTCGGCCAGATCCCGTTGTTCGGCATCTTCCTCGGCGGCGGCAACAACGAGGGCTTGATTGGCGTGACCTATGAGGTCGTCGGCACACCGGCTGCGCCCGTGATGCGCGTCAATCCGATCTCGGCGATGGCGCCCGGCCTGTTCCGCAAGATATTCGAATTCAACACCGGCAAGCAGAACACGCCATTCGACGAGCAGTTGCCGTCGGCGCAATCCGGCGACAGCCCGACGGGATCAGCAAGACCGCTGTCGAGCGGTTGCAGCCTCGCGCGGCGGTAGCAGCGAAGCCTGAGTAGTCGTCATGCCCGGGCATAGCCGTCCGAAGGACGGCGTCGCTTTCGCTTGCCTATGTCCCGGGCATCCACGTTCCTTGTGCGGCGTGGCTAAACGTGGATGGCGGGGACGAGCCCGGCCATGACGAATGCGGGGGTTTGGGCGCCTGGAAACTTACGCCGCGCGGACGCCGGCGAGGAACGTGCCGACTTCGCCGGAGAGCTGCTCGGCCTGCTTGGAGAGGCTGCTGGCTGCCGCGAGCACCATGCCGGCGGCGTTGCCGGTCTCGTTGGCTGCGGTGCTGACGCCGCCGATATTGGTGGTGACCTCCCTGGTCGCCTCCGCGGTCTGCGAGACGCTGCGCGCGATCTCGGCGGTGGCAGCACCTTGCTCCTCGATGGCCGCGCCGATCGAGGTGGCGATGCGGCTGACCTCCTCGATGGTGGCGGTGATGCCGCCGATGGCGTCCACGGCCTCCTTGGTCGCGCCCTGGATCTGGGCGATCTTGTCGCCGATCTCGCGGGTGGCCTCCGCGGTCTGGCTGGCGAGCGACTTCACCTCGGATGCAACGACCGCAAAGCCGCGGCCGGCTTCGCCGGCACGCGCGGCCTCGATGGTGGCGTTGAGGGCGAGCAGATTGGTCTGCGCCGCGATGCTGGAGATCAGCTCGGCGACGTGCTCGATCTGCTGGGCGCCATCAGAGAGTGCGCGCACGATGGTGTCGGTGCGGCGGGCGCTGTCAACGGCGCGCCCGGTCACCTCGGCGGATTGCGCCACCTGGCGGCTGATCTCGGTGATCGAGGAGGAGAGCTCCTCGGCGGCCGCCGCGACGGTCTGGACGCGCTGGCTGGCTTCGGTGGCGGCCGAGCCGACCAATGCGGCGCGGCGGTTGGTGCCTTCCGCGGTGGACGACATCGACTTGGCGGTGGTCTCGAGCTCGCCGGAGCCCGAGGCCATCAGGCCGACGAGCTGGCCGACGGAGGCATCGAAGCGGTCGGCGAGCGCGATCAGGGCATCGCGCTTCTCCTGCTCGCTGCGGGTCTTGGCGGCGACCTGCTCGGCCTCGAGCGTGCGCGCCGCGAGCGCGGTCTGCCTGAACACTTCCAGCGTCTCGGCCATGCGGCCGATCTCGTCGCCGCGGTCGGTCTCCTCGACCGGCTTGTCGATGGCGCCTTCGGAAATCTGCTGCATGCGGTTCTTCTGGCGGTCGAGCGCGCCGAGCACGTCGCGGGCGATCAGCCAGGACAGCGTCGCCATCAGCAGCATCAGGCCGACGCCGATGACGGCCAGCTCCAGCGTCAGTGCGCGCACGTCGGCGTCGATGTCGTCGACATAGAGCCCGTAGCTGATGGTCACGTTCCAGGGCGCGAATTTGCGCGCGAACACGGTCTTGCGGACCGGCTCGGTCTGGCCGGGGCGCGGATAGAGATAAGAGGTCACGCCGCCGGGCGCGGCCTGGTCGGCAGCCTTGAGAATGGCGTCGGCGATCAGCACGCCATTGGAGTCCTCGGCGCCGGTGATCTTGCCTTCGAGCTGCTGATTGGCGCCGTTCACCACCAGGGACGTGTCTTGATTGTAGACCACCGGATAGCCCTGGCCGCCATTGAAGCTCATGTGACGGCCGCGCTGGTGGAACACGGACTTGGCCTCGGCTTGCGTCAGCTTGCCGGCGGTCACCTCGTCCTGAAGCGATTGCGCGTAGTTGTAGAGCAGCTCCACCGCGGTCCGCATCTGCTGGACGCGGTCTTCCATCATGCGGCTCTTGCTGAGGACGGTCGATACCCCGATGATGGCCGTGACCGTGAGCGCCGCGAGGCAGACCATGCTGGCCAGCTTGGTGCGGATCTTCAGATGACTCAGCAGCCTCATCGCAGCCTCTACGGAATGGTTATTATTGCTCGCACCGGTAGCATGAAGTTCTTACCAATCATGAATGGAGGCATGCGGCGGCCTGCCGCGCGGAACGGCGTTCGCAGGCTTGTGCGCAACCGTGCAGGCACATCGCCATGCGCCGGGAGGCGCAGGTTCATGTGCCGGAGAAAATCGATCTTGGACTTTGGTGACTACAGAGCCTGGCTGGACCCGCAATGAATCGATTCGTTCATCGCATCATCATGTCCGTGCTGCTCGTCGCGGCCCTCGTTCTCATCTGGAACGTGCTGGGGGCGCGCTAGGACGGCACCGGCAGATCTGCGGGTGCCGTCCTGCTTGCGGGTCGATCCGCGGGCGCGTCAGCGCCGGGCGTAAGCGCCATCCGATGCGTCGCTCTCCTTGCCCATGACGGCATCGACGCTGATCGAGCCGCCGCCGGCTGCCGAGAGATAGAGGCAGGCGAAGCAGAACAGGATCGCGGCGGTACCGCCATTGAGCAGCGGCAGGAACACCGGCGAGCCGGTCTTGAGCATGTGGCCCATGAAGTAGGCGAAGGCCATTTCGCCCGACAGGACGAACGCCGTGAGCCGCGTGAACAGGCCGAGCATCAGGGCCGCGCCGAGCACCAGCTCAAGCGTGCCGGCCGCGTAGATCAGCGGCGGAATCTCGGCGAAGTAGGGAAGCGCCGGAAACTTGAAAAGCTTTGCGACGCCATACTGGAACAACAGCAGTCCGGTGACGAAACGAAACAGGCTCAGCAGAGCCGGTTGATAGCGAGAGAGATAGTTGAAGTTCATGATTTGCGCCCTTCCATCCACAATTCCCAAGCGACTTGAATCGCATTCGGTTCCACCCTGCAAGCCGTAGGCGCGTAATCCGCGCTGACTTTTTCGTCATGTCGGACAAAACGCCGCAGAACCCGGCGAGTTCGGATTATTCGCGAGTGGCCATGTCGCACGCGCCCGTAATTTCCCGGTGGTGCGGAGGAGTGTAGGTTACCTCGGATACACCTACCGCCGCAAGGCGGGGACAACCAGGAATGGAATCATCCCGAGCACCACACTCGCAAGTGCGAAGGCGAGCAACGCGTTGTAGCCGTGGGTCGCGTCGTGGATCAGGCCGCCGCTCCAGGAGCCGAACGCCGAGCCAAGGCCACTGCCGATCGAGATGGTGCCGTAGATGGTGCCGATCCGCTTGCCCTGAAAGATCCGCATCGCGGTCGCGCTGATTAGCGGGCCGCGCGAGCCCATCATGCTGCCGAAGCAGACGACGAAGCCGGAGAGCACCAGGATGTTGGGGAAGTATTGCAGCAGCCAGAGCAGGGCGATGCCGAGAATCGAGATCGCGTAGCTCAACAGCACGGACGGCCGGCGCCCGATCAGGCCGTCGAGCGCGGAGACGCCCAACATGCCGAACACCAGCACGACGCCGGAGAAGCCCCAGGCCGTCGCCGCCTGGAGCGGCGGGAAACCGGCATCGATCAGATAGGCGACGATCTGCGCGGCGATCGCATACATGCCGACGGCGGTGAAGAAGAAGGTCGAGAACAGCGCCCAGAAGGCGTGGTGGCGCATCGCGCCGAGAAGCGTCCAGCCGTTGTCGACGAAATCAGGATCGGTCTTCTTCACCACATGCGGCGAGCCCGAGGCGAACAGCCGCCACGGCAGCAGCAGCAGCGGCACCATCAGCCCCAATGCTGCAAAGCCGAACAGTTGATAGGTGCCGCGCCAGCCGAGATGGTCGATCAGGAGCTGCGAGGCCGGCAGCAGCGCCAGCACGCCGCCGCCCATCGCCGAATACACCACCGACATCGCGGTCGGCAGGCGCGGCCCGAACCAGCGACCGAGCAGGATCGAGTTCGGCACGATGCCGATGAAGGCGACGCCGATGCCGACGCAGAGGCCGATCGAGAGCTGGAACTGCCACAGATGCTGTGCGTGCGCCGCAATCAGGAACGCCGCGCCGAGCAGCGATAGCCCGAGCGCATAGACGATGCGCGGTCCGGAATGATCGAACAGCCGTCCGACGAAGGGGGCGGTGAGACCGCTCGCGAGCCATGTGAGCGAATAGACCGAGACGATCTGTGCGCGGTCCCAGCCAAAACTTTCCGAGATCGGCTTCAGGAAAACGGTAAAACTGTCGCCGAGCCCACGGCCCAGCACGGCCAGTGTGAAGCACAGAGCGAGCACGGTGAGGGCGATGCGCACGGTGCCTTCCGGCGTCGCCGCGATATCCTTCTTGGACGTTTCCGCAGTGGTTTTCTTGGGCGTGTTCTGGTCCATTGCCGGTCAGGGAGCGCGCTTCGGCACGCCCTGACAAGCAGCGAAAAGCTCATACGCCTATGCAGGCTTGAGGAGGATGTGCTTCTTCTTGCCGAACGACAGCTTGATCACGCCCTCCGGCGTCAGATGGGCTGGTGAGAGCACCATCTTCTCGTCGGTGACGGGCTCGTCGTTGACGCGCAGACCGCCGCCCTTGATCTGGCGCCGCGCCTCACCGTTGGAGGTGACGAGGCCCGCCTTGACGAAGGCGTTGAGCACGCCGAGGCCGGCGTCGAGTTCGCCGCGCGGAATTTCCACCGTCGGCAGGCTTTCGGCGAGCGCGCCTTCCTCGAAGGTGCGGCGTGCGGTTTCAGCCGCCTCATTCGCTGCGTCGCGGCCGTGCAAGAGCGCGGTCGCCTCAGTCGCAAGCACCTTCTTGGCTTCGTTGATCTCCGAGCCTCCGAGCGCCTCGAGCTTCTTGATCTCGCTCATCGGCAGCGTCGTGAACAGCTTGAGGAATTTGCCGACGTCGGCATCCTCGGTGTTGCGCCAGTACTGCCAGAAGTCGTACGGCGAGAACTGGTCGGCGTTGAGCCAGACCGCGCCTTGCGCGGTCTTGCCCATCTTGGCGCCGGAGGCCGTGGTCAGCAGCGGCGTCGTCAGTGCGAACAGCTGGTGCGTGCCCATGCGGCGGCCGAGATCGACGCCCATGATGATGTTGCCCCACTGGTCCGAGCCGCCCATCTGCAATTTGCAGCCGGTGCGCTTGGCGAGTTCGACGAAATCGTAGGCCTGGCAGACCATGTAGTTGAACTCGATGAAGCTCATCTCCTGCTCGCGCTCGAGGCGCAGCCGCACGGAGTCCATGGTCAGCATGCGGTTGACCGAAAAGTGCCGGCCGACGTCGCGCAGCATCTCGATCCAGTTCAGCTTGGTCAGCCACTCCGCATTGTCGAGCATGACGGCGTCGCTCCTGCCTTCGCCGTAACGCAGCACCTTTGCGAACACGCCGCGAATCGATTCCTTGTTGGCCTCGATCTCGGCGACGGTGCGCATCGCGCGGGTCTCGTCCTTGCCGGAGGGATCGCCGACCATGGTGGTGCCGCCGCCCATCAGCGTGATCGGCTTGTTGCCGGACTGCTGGAGCCAGTGCAGCATCATCATGGTCAGGTAGTTGCCGATATGCAGCGAGCGGGCGGTACAATCGTAACCGACATAGGTGGTCGCCTCGCCCTTGGCGGCGAGCGCGTCCAGCCCCTCGAAATCGGAGCACTGGTGGATAAATCCACGTTCCTGCAGGGTGTGGAGGAAATCCGATTTGAATGCAGTCATTTGTCGGCGTGCCTGACAATTCTTGGTTTACTGTTTTGGGGGCAATTTAAGGATCTACCGTGGGAACTCGATTGCCGCCCGCCACTTGGCGCTGAGGCATTATAAGATGTGTCCCTCTGGCACAAGATCGGCATGCCAGAGGGGGGTATTGAGGACGCTGATCCATGATGTTGACGGCACTCGGTTTGATGAGCGGCACCTCGCTGGACGGGGTCGATGTTGCGCTGATCGAAACCGACGGAAAGCTGGTGAAGGGGTTCGGACCGTCCGGCTACCGGCCTTACAGCCCGGCGGAGCGCAACCTGCTGCGTCAGGCGCTGAGCGAAGCCGTACACCTGCCGCAGCGCGATGCCCGGCCCGGGATTTTGGCCGCGGCCGAGCGCGCGGTGACGCTGGCGCACGCCGAGGCGGTGGCCGCCTTCATCGCCCAGAACCGGATGAAGGCGGAGGATATCGACATCGTCGGCTTCCACGGCCAGACCGTGCTGCATCGGCCCGAGAAGCGGCTGACGGTACAGATCGGCGATGCGCCGGCGCTGGCGAAGGCGATCCATATCCCCGTGATGTACGACTTCCGCGCCGCCGACGTCGCGGCCGGCGGGCAGGGCGCACCTTTCGTGCCGGTCTATCACCGCGCGCTGGCCCATTCGCTGGCGCGCGAAGGGCCGATCGTCGTGGTCAATATCGGCGGCGTCTCCAACATCACCTATATCGACGGCAACGACACGCTGATCGCCTGCGACACCGGGCCAGGCAATGCGCCGCTCGACGATTTCATGTACCGCACCATGAACCAGGCGTTCGATGCGGAGGGCAAGTTCGCCGCGCTCGGAACGGCCGACGAGGCCTGGATCGCGCGGGCGCTGGAGCTGCCGTTCTTCGCGGCGCCGCCGCCGAAATCGCTCGACCGCAACGACTTTGCCGCGTTGAAGCTCGGCGATGTCTCGCCGGCCGACGGCGCCGCGACGCTCACCGCCTTCACCGCGGCGGCGATCGCCCGCATCATCCCGCTGCTGCCGCGGCGGCCGCGCAGCTGGATCGTCTGCGGCGGCGGCGCCCGCAACCTCACCATGCTGCGGATGCTACGGGAGCGGGTGGGCTCGGCCACCGTCGAGCCCGCCGAGGCGCTTGGCTGGGCCTCCGACGCCATCGAGGCGCAAGCCTTCGGCTTCCTCGCTGCGCGTGGCCTGAAGGGCTTGCCGCTGTCCTATCCGGCGACCACAGGCGTGCCGATGCCGATGACCGGCGGGGTGATCGCGCGGCCCTGAGGTCCAGGCCTTACGATCACGGTCGGTTGATGCAAATGCATTGATCTTGACAAATACATGCAATTGCATCTATGTTTGATGCAGTTGCATCCAACCGCCGGGATCATTGCCATGACCGCTTCACTGAAACTCATCAGCCACAAGCTTTGCCCCTATGTGCAGCGCGCCGTGATCGCGCTCAACGAGAAGGGCGTGCCGTTCGAGCGGGTCGACATCGATCTCGCCAACAAGCCCGACTGGTTTCTGAAACTCTCGCCGCTCGGCAAGGTGCCGGTGCTGGTGGTGACGACGGAGAAGGGCGAGGTCGCGCTGTTTGAGAGCAACGTGATCTGCGAGTACATCGAGGAGACGCAAGCAGGCCTCAAGCTGCATCCGGCGGATGCGTTGAAGCGCGCCGAGCATCGCGCCTGGATGGAATTCGGCTCGGCGATTCTCGGTGACCTCTGGGGGCTGGAGACGACGACGGATCCGGCGACGTTCGAGGGCAAGCGTCTGGCGCTTGCCGCGAAGTTCGCACGCGTAGAGGCCGCGCTTGGCGCGGGCCCGTATTTCGCCGGCAACGCGTTCACCCTGGTCGATGCCGTATTCGCGCCGGTCTTCCGCTATTTCGACCTGTTTGATGAGCTCGCCGAACTCGGCATCTTCAAGGATGTGCCAAAAGTGCGGGCGTGGCGCGCCGAGCTTGCGAAACGGCCGAGCGTCCGCTCAGCCGTCGGTGCGGACTATCCGCAATTGCTGCGCGCTTTCCTGGTGCGCCACGACTCCCATCTGCTCAAGCTTGCCGCCTAGGGACTATGCCGATGTCGCCATCCGGCATCGGTGCGGCCGGCACTTTTCTTATCGGCATCGTCTGGCGTCACTTTTGCTGTTGAGCGCCGGCGCGTGCGGCGCCCAACCGGGGTTGCCGAAGCGCCGATTTCGTCAACGCCTCAATGGCCGCGACGGCCGCCGTCAATCCGTCCTCTTTGGCAATTGATGCGCCGAGTACGGCCGCATTGTCGCGCATGGCGCTCTTACCCGCTTCGGAGATGGCGAGGGACAGCCGGTCAGCGCTCAGTCCCTTGGCGGGAACTGGCGCTGGTGCGGCGCCCACCCGCAGCAATCGATTAGCCCAAAAGAATTGGTCGCCAGCGAACGGAACGACGACGGAGGGAACGCCGGCGCGGGCGGCGGCATGTGCTGTGCCTGCGCCACCGTGATGGATGATCAGGCTTGTCTTGGGAAACAGCCAGCCATGTGGCGCTTCTGCCAATAGATGGACATTCGTAGGCAAATCAGCCGCGTCTACATTGCCCCAACCAGGATACAGCAACGCCCGCCGCCCCCGAAGCGCCTCCAGCACTTGTGTCATCAGGCTCGGCCCGCCCAGGGCCGCCATGCTTCCGAAGCCAAGATAGATAGGCGGTTCGCCGGCAGCTAAGAATTCAGACAAGTCCTTCGGCGGGATCCACTCGGCGACGGGCGCAAGCCATTGACCGCAGACCGTTGCGTTTGGGGGCCAGTCGGCGGGCGGCCGCACGAGACTGGGGGAGATTCCGTAGAGCATCGGATGCTCGTTCCACAGACGTCGGCGAGCAGGCAAACCACACGCCGCGGCGCGGGCCGCGTTGATGGATGGTTTGAAGGCGCGCCAGATCAACGCATTGATCAGCTTGTGGCTCGCTCTGTTCATGAAACGAGGCACGGCGCCCGGGTGCAGGAAGGGAGACGCGAATGCGCTGGTCGGCGTGATTGGGATGAGGCCGGTGCCGATTGCGGGCACCCGTAACGCCTCCGCGGCGGAAAGTCCGATAAACGCTGCGAGCCCGCCAAGAACAATGACGTCACACCCTTGCGCAACTGCGGTTGTCGTGCGGAGCCAAGCTTCGGAATTTGTGGCGGCGAGGCGCGCAAAAGCTCTGGCGGTCTCGGTGAAACCACCGCGCCGTGCTTCGCGCGGCGCGTCTTGGAGCAATATGGCGCGTATGTCGCCGGCGAGCGCTGTGGTGGTGATATTCAACTCAGCAGCGTAGCCTAACGTAGCGGCGTCAGCGAGCAGATGGGCTTCGTGGCCGGCATCCACCAGGGCCCTACACAGCAAGGCCATAGGGCGCGTATCGCCCTCGGTGCCATATGTGACGACGACAAATTTCATCTTGAGCTACCCCGGGACAGAAGTTCTCCAGAAAACAGGCGTGAATTGATCTCCGGCGCGCCAGACGCGTTAGAGCTCCGCGGCCATCTTCGCCAGCGTCGCGATCGTGTTCATGTTGCGCGCGGTGCCGGTTTTCGCGGCGGGGATGACGAGCTTCGATGTCCCCATGCCCTCGCCATAGTGGACGTAGATCTCGCGGCGGCCGAGGCGCAGCTCCTCGTCCTTCTGGCCGCGAATCGCGGACAGCGCATCCGCGGGCGGGGCCTTGTCGAGGAAGATCGCAACCGTGCGGTTGGGCGCGGCTTTCGGAAAGGGATTGTCGGCCGCGACTTGCGCCATTGCGGCGGCGCTGCGCACGAGCACGCCAACCGGCGCACCGGCGTAGGCGTGGAGGCGCTGTTCGAGTGCGCTCTTGATCGCAGCTTCTGATTTGCGGCTGGTGAAGACGACGTTGCCGCTCGCAATATAGGTGCGCACGGCGGCGAAGCCGAGCTCTTCGCACATCGCCTTGAGCTCGGTCATCGGCAGCTTGCCGGTGCCTCCGACATTGACCGCGCGCAGCAGGGCTACGAACGCGGCCATGTCAATCTCAGCGCACGTTGGCCAGACGCATGTCGAGATACGCCGTGATGGTTTCCATCAGCGGCTCGAGCTTGGCGTCGAAGAAGTGGTTGGCGCCGGGGATGACCTGCTGGTCGATCACGATGCCCTTCTGCGTCTTCAGCTTCTCGACCAACGTGTTGACGTCCTTGGGCGGCACCACCGCGTCCTTCTCGCCATGCACGATCAGGCCCGAGGACGGGCAGGGCGCAAGGAACGAGAAGTCGTAGAGGTTGGCCGGCGGCGCGATCGAGATGAAGCCTTCGACCTCGGGACGGCGCATCAGAAGCTGCATGCCGATCCAGGCGCCGAAGGAGAAGCCGGCGACCCAGCAGGCGCGCGCTTCGGGATTGATGGTCTGCGCCCAGTCGAGCGCGGCCGCCGCATCCGACAATTCGCCGGTGCCGTGGTCGAACGAGCCCTGGCTGCGGCCGACGCCGCGAAAATTGAAGCGCAGCACGGAGAAGCCGCGATGCGCGAAGGCGTAGTAGCACTGGTACACGATCTGATGGTTCATCGTGCCGTGAAACTGCGGATGCGGATGCAGGATCATCGCGATCGGCGCGTTCTTCTGCTTGGCCGGGTGATAGCGGCCTTCGAGGCGGCCAGCGGGGCCGGCGAAAATGACTTCAGGCATGACGGTCTCTGATTGAGTCCCTTAGAGGTGATCCCTGCACAATCAACCGATTGTGGCTCCATCAGCCGTTTTCGCCGACGAAAGCACGAATGATGGGTGAAGAGGCGCCCTCGGATGATGCGCGAGTGCGCTGAACTGACGCGCGCCTTCTAACACGAGGCAAGGGTCAAAAAGCAAGCTTCTTCGACATCTCCCAATGCACTCAAGAGCTTAGCCGGTCATCGCCGCGCCATCTGAAGCGTGCCGCAGGTGGCAGGCCGCAACCAGCCTCCAGCGAAGCGCCGACAAGCGCCGCCCGGCGTGCCGCTCAACCGATTGGAATCATGATTATTTATGGATCGAGCGCCAATCCCCGGCGACGATTTACGCCGGCGCAATGCGGCCTCCGAGCGAAGCCACAGCCGGGCGGTAGCGCCGGCTGCCTCCGAGCGTCTGCCCGGTGTCGAAGGTGAGCTCGAAATCCCCTGAAGCCTTGAGGTCCACGCCGGTCACCCGTTCGAGATTGGCAAGCTTGGTCCGATGTACGCGAACGATGGCGAAGCGCGCCAGCTCGCCTTCCGCCCCCGCGAGCGTGCCCCGGATCAGGTGGTGGGTGCCGTCGGCGAGGCTGTATTCGATGTAGTTGCCGGCAGAGGCGACCCAGAGAATGTCGCGCGGAGCAACGCGAATGCGGCTGGTGCCGTCTCGCAACCAGATCAGATCGGAGGACAGCGGCTGTTGCGAGGCGGTCGGCCGGGACAGAGCGGCGAATGCGGCATTCTTGAGCTCACGCCGGCTTTCGAACAGCCAGAGCGTGCCGCCGATCAAGGCAACGGCCACGGCGTCCTTGCGGAATTCGTACAGGACCGTCGCAAGCGAGAAGTGGAAGTCGTAGGTGCTCCCGGCGAGCCAGAGCGCGAGCTTCCGGATCCAGACCATGCCGGTGACGTGGAGGGTGGAGAAGCCGAGCAGGGCGATCGCTCCGATTCCGACCTGCGCGGAAAGACCCGGTGTCCGGCGCATGCGGCGGACCGCCAGTACCAGTATCGGCAGCAGCAACAGGATGACGGCGACGCTCGACATCTCCCAGAACAGCCGTCGGCCGACGTCATAGCCGTCGCCGCGCCACGCGGCGTCCTGCGCCCCTGAGAGCGCGTTGACGATTCCGATCGCGAGAGCGACGGCGGCAATCGCGACGAACATGGTCCAGTCGCCGCCGCTGATCCCGAAAGGCCTGCCGCTCGTCCCAGCCGGCGGCGTCTCATCCCCTCGCGTCCGATCCTGATCCCGAACCGGTTCGACGCGCTCCGTTTGTCGGGCATTTTCGGTGTCAGCCATGGCCCCAAAACCGCGTTTGTCGTCCCGTCAAGGAGCAGAAAACCATGTCAACACCGCAGCAACTCTCACCCCCGGAACGACGCGTCGATCTGGACTGGGTGCGGATCTTAGCCTTCGGGCTTCTGATCTTCTACCACGTCGGCATGCTCTACGTGTCCTGGGGGTTTCACATCAAGAGCGTGCACCGGCTGACCTGGCTCGAGCCGGTGATGCTGGTGCTCAATCCGTGGCGGCTGTCGCTGCTGTTCCTTGTCTCCGGGGTCGCCAGCCGCTTCATGCTGGGAAAGTACGGGCTCGCCGGCTTCGCCCGCGCGCGGTCGGCGCGGCTCTTGATCCCGCTGATCTTCGGCATGCTCGTAATCGTGCCGCCGCAATCCTACCTCCAGATCGTCGAGAGCCTCGGCTATCCCCAAGGCTTCGTCGATTTCTACATCCACCACTACCTGGCGTTCGGCTCGCAATTCTGTCCGAACCCCTGCATCGTGCTGCCGACCTGGAACCATCTCTGGTTCGTGGTCTATCTCTGGGTCTACACCATGGCCCTGATTGGCGTGCTGTCCCTGTGGCCGGCGGCCGCGGACTGGATCGGCGAGAGGGTGGCGGCTGCGCTCGCCGGGCCATGGCTGCTGGTGCTGCCGTGCCTGCTGTTTGCAGCCTGGCGGCTGTTTCTGTCGCCGGTCTTCCCGTCGACGCATGCGCTGTTCGGCGACTGGTACAACCACGCGGACCATGCGACCGCGTTCCTGATCGGCTTCCTGCTCGCACGCCAGGACAGCATCTGGCGCGACATCGAGCGGCATCGGCGGGCGGCGCTGGCGCTTGCAGCCGCCTGCTTCGCCGCCTTCGTCCTCGTTTATGCCGGCTTGTTCCCGCGGTCGTCGATGCTGAGATGGTTCGCCGGCTCGGTCTATGGCTGTTACCAATGGCTGGCGATGGCGGCGGTGCTCGGCTTTGCGCGACGCCATTTGACGGCCGACAGCCCCGTGCGCCGCTATCTGACCGATGCGATCTTTCCCTATTACATCGTGCATCAGACCGCGATCATCGTGATCGCGCACGCGCTGCGGGACAGTGGGCTGTCAGCCGGCAGCGAGGCCGCAATCGTAATTGCCGGCACCGCGCTCACTTGTTTCGCCAGCTACGAGATTGCGCGCCGGATCGCCTGGCTGCGTCCGCTGTTCGGATTACGGATGGAGACCCGGTCCTCGGCCGGGATCGCGCGAGAGCAGCCGGCCTGATCTGCGCCGGGTTCCGATTGGCGCGATGGCAAAAGGTGCTAAGAGGGCCAGATGCCGACCCGCGTCTATCTCGACTGGAATGCGACCACGCCGCTGCGCTACGAGGCGCGGGCGGCGATGGTCGCGGCCTATGACCTCGTCGGCAATCCGTCTTCGGTCCATGCTGAGGGGCGGGAGGCGCGACGCCTCGTCGAGGAAGCGCGCTCCACTTTGGCGAGCGCTGTCGGCGCCCTGCCGCGGAATGTCGTCTTCACCTCCGCCGGAACCGAGGCCAATGCGCTGGCGCTGTCGCCTGGTCTGCGGGGGCCATCCGGCGGCCCCGTCGAGCGGCTGCTTGTCTCTGCCGTCGAGCATGCCTCGGTGCTGGCAGGCGGCCGGTTCCCGGCGGACAAGGTCGGCCATGTCAGGGTGACGCGCGCCGGCGTGCTCGATCTCGACCACCTCAAGGCGCTGCTGAACGACGGCCCGCCGACGCTGGTGTCGATCATGGCGGCCAACAACGAAACCGGCGCGCTCCAGCCGGTCGCGGAAGCCGCCCGGATCGTTCACGACGCGGGGGGGCTCCTGCATGTCGATGCGATCCAGGCGCTGGGCAAAATTGCGTTCAATATTAACGCGATAGGCGCGGACCTTGCGACGTTTTCTGCACACAAGATCGGCGGGCCCAAGGGCATCGGCGCGCTGGTCGTGGCGGAGGGGGTTTCCGGGGTGGAACCGTTGCTCAGAGGGGGCGGGCAGGAGCTCAACCGCCGGGCCGGAACCGAGAATGTCGCGGGCATTGCCGGCTTCGGCGCGGCGGTGAAGGCTGCGCTTCAGGCTTTGCCGGAGGATGCGAAGCAGATGGCAACCCTCAGAGATCGCTTGGAAAATGGCATCCGGGCGATCGCCGGCGCGACGATCTTCTCTGACAATACGGAGCGGTTGCCAAATACCATCCTGTTCACCGCACCGGGCCTGAAGGCCGAGACCGCGGTGATCGGCTTCGACCTCGAAGGCATCGCGGTTTCCTCCGGCTCGGCGTGTTCTTCGGGCAAGGTCCAACCGTCCCACGTGCTGTCCGCCATGGGATTCGACCCCTCGGTCGCCCAGGGAGCGGTGCGCCTCAGTCTGGGCTGGTCTACGGAACCGGACGACATCAATAGGGCGTTAGAGGCTTGGCGAAAGCTTGGTAATACCCTACTTAGAGGGTAAGCGACGAAACACGGCTTGAACGGTTCTAAGCGCGTGCTTTCGGCCAGAAAACATCGTAATACTCGTCCGACTTTGATCCACCGCGGTCCTTGAAACCGCGAGCGGAGGATAGAATGCCAGCCGTGCAAGAGACGGTCGAGCGCGTGAAGCGCATCGACGTCGATCAGTATCGTTATGGGTTTGAGACCCTGATCGAGTCCGACAAGGCCCCCAAGGGGCTGTCGGAAGAGACCGTCAAGTTCATTTCCGAGAAGAAGAACGAACCCGCCTGGATGCTCCAGTGGCGGCTTGAGGCCTATCGGCGCTGGCTGACCATGACCGAGCCGACCTGGGCGCGCGTCGACTATCCCAAGATCGACTTCCAGGACCTCTATTACTATTCGGCGCCGAAGCCGAAGAAGACGATCAGCTCGCTCGACGAGATCGATCCGGAGATCCTCAAGACCTACGAGAAGCTCGGCATTCCCTTGCGGGAAGTCGCGATGCTCGAAGGTGTCGAGCCCAAGGTGGGCGAGGAAGACCCGGCCCGCCGCAAGATCGCGGTCGACGCGGTGTTCGACTCGGTGTCCGTTGCGACCACCTTCAAGGCGGAGCTGAAGAAGGCCGGCGTGATCTTCATGCCGATCTCGGAGGCGATCCGCGAGCATCCCGAGCTGGTCCAGAAATATCTCGGCTCGGTGGTTCCGACCTCGGACAATTTCTACGCGACGCTGAACTCGGCGGTGTTCTCCGACGGCTCGTTCGTCTACGTGCCGCCGGGCGTGCGCTGCCCGATGGAGCTGTCGACCTATTTCCGCATCAACGAGCGCAACACCGGCCAGTTCGAGCGCACGCTGATCATCGCGGACAAGGGCTCCTACGTCAGCTATCTCGAAGGCTGCACCGCGCCGCAGCGCGACGAGAACCAGCTGCATGCCGCCGTGGTCGAGCTCGTCGCGCACGATGACGCCGAGATCAAATATTCGACGGTGCAGAACTGGTACCCGGGCAACTCGGAAGGCAAGGGCGGCATCTACAATTTCGTCACCAAGCGTGGCGACTGCCGCGGCGACCGCTCCAAGATCTCCTGGACCCAGGTCGAGACCGGTTCCGCCATCACCTGGAAGTATCCGAGCTGCATCCTGCGCGGCGATAACTCGAGCGGCGAATTCTATTCGATCGCGATCTCGAACGGCTACCAGCAGGTCGATTCGGGTACCAAGATGATCCATCTCGGCAAGAACACGTCGAGCCGGATCATCTCCAAGGGCATCGCGGCCGGCAAGTCGCAGAACACCTATCGTGGGCTCGTGACCGCGCATCGCAAGGCGACCGGCGCGCGCAACTTCACCGCCTGCGATTCGCTGCTGATCGGCGACAAATGCGGTGCGCACACCGTGCCGTACATCGAGGCCAAGAACTCCTCGGCGACGTTCGAGCACGAGGCGACGACCTCGAAGATCTCCGAGGACGTGCTGTTCTACTGCATCCAGCGCGGTCTTTCGCAGGAAGAGGCTGTCGGCCTCGTCGTCAACGGCTTCGTCAAGGACGTGCTCCAGCAGCTCCCGATGGAGTTCGCGGTGGAAGCGCAGAAGCTGATCTCGATCTCGCTTGAAGGGTCGGTCGGTTAACACCGACCCTCGCGGCGCGCCTCGGCGCTCCATGCATCATTTGAATAGACTGGACACCAAAATGGCTTTGCTTGAAGTGAAAGACCTGAAGGTTCGTGTCGAGGAGCGTGAGATCCTCCACGGGCTGACGCTGACCGTGAACGAAGGCGAGGTGCACGCGATCATGGGGCCGAACGGCTCCGGCAAGTCGACGCTCTCGCACGTCATCGCCGGCAAGCCCGGCTATGAAGTCACCGACGGCCAGATCCTGTTCAAGGGCGAGGACCTCCTGGAGATGGCCCCCGAAGAGCGCGCCGCCAAGGGCGTGTTCCTGGCGTTCCAGTATCCGGTGGAAATCCCCGGCGTCGCCACCATGAATTTCCTGCGCACCGCGCTCAACGCGCAGCGCAAGGCGCGCGGCGAGGATGAGTATTCGACCCCCGACTTCCTGAAGAAGGTCCGCGAGGTCTCGAAGTCGCTGAACATCCCGCAGGACATGCTCAAGCGCGGCGTCAACGTCGGCTTCTCCGGTGGCGAGAAGAAGCGCAACGAGGTGCTCCAGATGGCGCTGTTCGAGCCGAGCTTGTGCATCCTCGACGAGATGGATTCCGGCCTCGACATCGACGCGCTGCGGATTGCGGCCGACGGCGTCAACGCACTGCGTTCGCCGAAGCGCGCGATGGTCGTCATCACCCATTATCAGCGGCTCCTCAACTACATCGTGCCCGATTTCGTGCACGTGATGTCGAAGGGCCGTGTCGTGAAGAGCGGCGCTAAGGATCTGGCGCTGGAGCTGGAAGCGTCCGGTTACACCCAGTTCGAGGACGCGTAAGGATTTTTGGGATGAACGTTGCTGTGGCAAAGACCGGAAGCGGCCGCGCGGTGAGCGATCTCTTCGCCAGCGCCGAAGGCCGGCTGCCGGGTTCGCCGGCGGTCATTGCGGCGCGCCGCGAGGCGTTCGAGACCTATGAGCGTCTCGGCCTGCCGCACCGCCGGATCGAGGAATGGAAGTACACCGATCTGCGCGCGCTGGTCGGCGAGGTGCTGCCGCTCGCAGCCGCGCCCGATGCGGCCGCGCTGAAACGCGCCGCGGACGCCGTGAAGGCGCATGCGATCGCTGGCGCCCGCAAGCTGGTGCTGGTCGATGGCGTGTTCGCGGCTGATCTTTCCGACGTCAAGGCGCTCGTCTCCGAGGTCGGCCTCAAGACGCTCCGGGAGACGCTGGAGAAGGATGGCGCTCTCCTGAAGACGGCGTCCACCGACGCCGTGATCGCGCTGAACGCGGCGATGGCGACCGATGGCGTCGTGCTGTCGATTGCCGATGGCGCGCAACTGTCTGCGCCGATCCAGATCATTCATATCGCGACCGCGGCTTCTGCTTCGGCATTCACCCGCTCGCAGGTCGCAGTCGGGAACGGCGTTCGCGCCACCATCATCGAAAGCTTCGTGGCAGCCGGCGCCAAGGCCTACCAGGTCAGTGACGCCGTGATCGTGACGATCGGCGACAACGCCGACGTCGCGCATATCCGCCTGTTGGACGATGCGCCCGACGCGGTGAACATCACCTCGCAATTCGTCACCGTCGGCGCCAACACCAAGGTCAACTTCTTCAACATGACCACCGGCGCGGCTGTCAGCCGCCTCCAGGGCTTCATCACGCTGGCGGGCGAGGGCAGCGAGCTCGCGATCAACGGCGTGAACCTGTTGAAGAAGACCGAGCATGGCGACACCACGCTGGTCGTCGACCATGCCGTGCCGAACTGCGTCAGCCGCGAGATCTTCCGCGCCGTAATCGACGATCGTGCCCATTCGGTGTTCCAGGGCCGCATCATCGTCCGTCCCGACGCGCAGAAGACCGACGGCAAGATGATGACCCGCGCGCTCTTGCTCTCGGACGAAGCCGAAGCCGACAACAAGCCCGAGCTCGAGATCTTCGCCGACGACGTCTCCTGCGGCCACGGCGCCACTGCCGGTGCGCTCGACGACAGCCTGTTGTTCTATCTGAAGGCGCGCGGCCTGCCCGAGAAGCAGGCCCAGGCGCTGCTGATCCAGGCCTTTGTGGGCGAAGCGATCGAGCAGATCGCCGATGATGGCTTGCGCGAGCACGTGATCGGCATCGCCGAGCGCTGGCTGGAGCGGAGGTCATGAGCACGCATCCGGCAGTCAAGAACGGCGCCTACGACGTCGCGCGCGTGCGCCAGGATTTCCCGGCGCTGGCCATGCAGGTCTACGGCAAGCCGCTGGTCTATCTCGACAACGCCGCATCGGCGCAGAAGCCGAGCGCCGTGCTCGAGCGCATGACGCAGGCCTATACGAGCGAATACGCCAACGTGCATCGCGGCCTGCATTACCTCGCCAATGCCGCGACCGAAGCCTATGAAGGCGGCCGCACCAAGGTGGCGCAGTTCATCAACGCTGCCCGGACCGAGGAAGTGATCTTCACCCGCAACGCGACGGAGGCCATCAACCTCGTCGCCTCGTCCTGGGGCGGGCCGAATATCAAAGAGGGCGACGAGATCGTCATCTCGATCATGGAGCACCACTCCAACATCGTGCCCTGGCATTTCCTCAGGGAACGACAGGGGGCCGTGATCAAATGGGCGCCGGTCGACGACGAGGGCAATTTCCTCATCGACGAGTTCGAGAAGCTCCTGACGGCGAAGACCAAGCTGGTCGCGATCACGCAGATGTCGAACGCGCTCGGCACCATCGTCCCAATCAAGGACGTGGTGAAGATTGCTCACGCCCGCGGCATTCCCGTGCTGGTCGACGGCAGCCAGGGTGCGGTGCATCTGCCCGTCGACGTCCAGGACCTCGGCTGCGATTTCTACGTCTTCACCGGCCACAAGGTGTACGGCCCGACCGGCATCGGCGTGCTCTGGGCCAAGTACGACCATCTCGTCGCGATGCGCCCCTATAACGGCGGCGGCGAGATGATTCGCGAGGTCTCGCGCGATGTCGTCACCTATGGCGATCCCCCGCACAAGTTCGAGGCCGGCACACCCGCGATCGTCGAGGCCGTGGGCCTTGGCGCCGCCATCGACTACGTCAACTCGATCGGCAAGGAACGCATCGCCGCCCACGAGCACGATCTCACCACCTATGCCCAGGACCGGCTGCGCGAGATCAACTCGCTGCGGCTGATCGGGACGGCGCGCGGCAAGGGCCCGGTGATCTCCTTCGAGCTCAAGGGCGCGCACGCCCACGACGTCGCCACCGTGATCGACCGCCAGGGCATCGCGGTGCGCGCCGGCACCCATTGCGTGATGCCGCTTTTAGAGCGGTTCAACGTGACGGCCACATGCCGGGCCTCGTTCGGCATGTATAATACGCGGGAAGAAGTCGATCATCTGGCACAGGCGCTGTTGAAGGCGCGGGATTTGTTCGCATGAGTGACACGGCCGAAATCAAAGCCAATCCGATGGAAACCCGGTCGGCGCTGCCGCCGGAGGAAACCGAGCGGCTGACCACCGAGATCATCGCGGGCCTCAAGACCGTGTTCGATCCGGAGATTCCGGCCGACATCTACGAGCTCGGCCTGATCTACAAGGTCGAGATCAAGGACGACCGTTCCGTCGACGTGCAGATGACGCTGACGACGCCGAACTGCCCCGCCGCCGGCGAGTTGCCGACCATGGTCGAAAATGCGGTCGCCAGCGTCCCCGGCGTCGGCGTGGTCGACGTCAAGGTCGTCTGGGAGCCGCCGTGGACGCCCGAACGCATGAGCGACGAGGCCCGCCTCGTGCTCAACATGTGGTGACGCGTACGTTCTGCTTTTCATTCCTGGCATTGAATTTGCTCCGCAACGGACCACATCACTGACATGACACAGGCAACACCAGCATCCTCCACCCCGAAGCCGCGGCGGCCCCGCCCGCAGGTGATGCGGCTGACGGATGCCGCCGCCCAGCGCATCAGCGAGCTGACCCAGCGCGCCGATTCCGAGATCGTCGGCCTGCGCGTCGGTGTGAAGAACGGCGGCTGCGCCGGCCAGTCCTACACCGTCGAGTATGCCCATGATGTCCGCCCGACCGACGAGGTCGTCGAGGACAAGGGCGTCAAGATCCTGGTCGATCCCAAGGCCGTGCTGTTCCTGCTCGGCACCGAGATGGACTACAAGGCCGACAAGATGCAGGCCCAGTTCGTCTTCAACAACCCCAACCAGGTCTCCGCCTGCGGCTGCGGCGAATCGGTCGAGCTGCGGCCGGCGAAGATCGACGGGTAGCGTCGCTTTCGCCAACTACTCTGCCGTCGTCCCGGCGAAGGCCGGGACCCATACCGCGTGATCTCGCGGTGACGGACGGTGTCAGTACCGACGCTGGCGCGACCAACGGTCATCGCTAAACTACCTCCTGTGGTTATGGGTCCCGGCCTTCGCCGGGACGACGATGGAGAGGTATTTGGGCCATGGACCGCGAATTCCTGATCGACCTGTTCGCCGATTTCGGCCCTGTCACCATCCGCAAGATGTTCTCCGGCTACGGCATCTCCGCCGACGGCACCAACTTCGCGCTCGCCTTGCGCGCCGGCCTGTTCCTCCGCGCCGACGAATTGACCATCCCGGACTTCGAGACAGAAGGCTCAAAGCCGTTCCAGTACTCGACCCGCGCCAAGACCGTGACCGTCAACTCCTACTGGGAGCTGCCCGCGCGGCTGTTCGACGATTCCCAGGAGCTTGCGCAATGGGCGAGGGCGGCGCTTGCCGCCGCCCAGCGCGCCAAGGTGAAGCAGCGGCCCAGGGGTAAGAAGGCGTCGAAGAAGGCGGCGACCAGACCGGCGAAGAAAGCCGTCAAATCTGCGAAAGCGCCGAAGAAGGCGGGCAAGACGAGCCCGGTCCGCAAGCGCGCCAGGCGAAGGGGCTGAGCTCAGTCCGCCGCCTTGGTCAGGCCAACCCTCATGTCCTTGGCCACGAAGACGCAGGTGCCGTCCGCAAGCACCCGACCGTCGGCAATGCCGAGCACCAGCTTGCCGCGCCGGACCTGGCGCATGGCGACCTCGTAGCGCACGCGCTGCGCGTCCGGTGTGATGGTGCCCGTGCACTCGACTTCGCCGACGCCGATGGCGCGGCCCTTGCCCGGTGAGCCCGACCAGCCGAGCCAATAGCCGATCATCTGCCACATGGCATCGAGCCCGAGAGAGGACGGCATCATCGGATCGCCGCGAAAGTGGCAATCGAAGAACCAATGGCCCGGTACAATATCGAGCTCGCCGACGATATGGCCCTTGCCGAACGCGCCGCCGTCCAGGCTGATCTCGGAGATGCGGTCCATCATCAGCATCGGCGGTGCCGGCAATTGCGCATTGCCGGGGCCGAAATAGCCGCCTTCGCTCGATCGCAGCAGCTCGTCCCTGGTGTAGGACCGTTGCGGGCTGTGAAAATCATGGGGATTGGCCAAGGCGACAAGTCCTCTGGACGCTCGCACCGTAAGGCGGCGAGGAAGATGTTGCTTGTCGGGAGAGAATGTCAAGCGCGCATGGTCTTCTGCGCGCAGTGTCCGCGTCACGCCACGCGACTGTGGCTCTCGATGGCAAATTCCGGATCGGCTTCGCAGATCACGCGGTTGCGGCCGTTGCGCTTGGCGGCGTAGAGGCAGGCATCGGCGCGTTCGATCAGCGCGTCCGTGTCGTCGCCCGGCTTGAGCATGGAGACGCCGACGGAGATGGTGACGCGGCCGAGAATCTCGCCGGTGGACTTCTTCTTCAACTCCTTCGCCATGACGGCGCGGCGGATGTGATCGGCGACCGTGAGGGCCTGGCGCAGCGCGGTGTTGGGCAGCAGCACGGCGAACTCCTCGCCGCCATAGCGCGCGGTGATGTCCTGGCCCTTGATGGTCTGCTTCATGGACAGGCCGACCAGGCGCAGCACCTGGTCGCCGGTGAGATGGCCGTAAGAATCGTTGAACGACTTGAAGTGGTCGATGTCGAACAGCAGCAGCGACAGCGGCTCGCCTGATGCGAGCGCGCTCTGCACGGCCATGTCGATCATGCGGTCGAAATATTTGCGGTTGCCGAGGCCCGTGAGCGGATCGGTCAGGCTCTCGGCGCGGATCGCCTCCAGGCTCTGCTGGAGATTGCTGATCTCGCTCCTGGATAGCGTCAGCCGGTCTTCCAGCGCCTTGTTGGTCTCGCGCATCTCGTTGGTCGAACGCATGAGCGTCTCGACGATCGCCTTGATCTGCTCGCGGCTCTTGGCCGACGACAGCCGTTCGGTCGCGCCCGACAGGCTGGCGTCATAGGAGCCGGTCATGCCGAGCGCATCGCTCAGCACCTTCATCACGTCGTCGATCTCGCCGATGACGCGCGCGCCGACCTTGTCGATGCGGTCGGTGGTCTTGATGTGGGAGAGATAGGTCTCGTAGATCTGCTCGAGATCGGCTTCGGTCAGCTTGCCGTGGCGGGCCAGCGTCTCGTTGATGATCTTGTTGAGCGGCGCGTTGTAGCCGGTGGCGTAGACGTACCAGATCTCGTAATTGCGGGGAATTGCGGTTTGGCGGAGCGAGCGGATCTGACCGAGCGCCACCTCGGCGAACGCCATCGTGCGTTCGTGTTCGTCGAGCACCTTGACCACGGAACATACCCCACAACGGTCGGTGCGCCATCGACCGCGGCAATACTTAAATTATGTTCGTAGGCTAACGGACGATCGTGAACACCCCGTAAATATACGTTCACGAATGCGTCCGAAAAAGTGTGCGGAAGTCTGTCTCAATCGACCTGAAGCGCGTCGCGCTTCAGGCGCCGGCGGGGGAGCGGACCGGCCGCAACAGAAATGCCGGAAGGTGCGAATGATCGCCCGGCTCGGCGTCGACCTCGCGCTGGCGGCGCGGTTCGGGACGGCCGATCGACGGCACATGCGACGCATTGGCTTGCGGGCGCGCGCCGTGACGCGGCTCGGATGATTGCCTGGCTTCGCGCGGGGGCCTTGCCTCGCGTGCGGGCCTCGCCTCGGGGGCGGGCCGCGCTTCGGCAGAAGGCCGTGCCTCGCCACGCGCCTCGCGCGGCTCGTGGCTGCGCTCACGGTCGCGACCGCCGCGTTGCGGCTTGCCGCGTCCGCCGCGTGAACGTTCGCGGCCGCGCTCGCGCGGACGGTCGGTCGCATCGCCGGCTTCTGCGTGGACTTCGTAGTCGCCCTCGGCGCGCGGAATGCTCTGGCCGATCAGCTTTTCGATCGCGACCATCGACTTCTGGTCGAGCGGCGTGACGATCGAGATCGCCGTACCGCTGCGGCCGGCGCGGCCGGTGCGGCCGACGCGATGGACATAGTCGTCGGGATGGTGAGGGACGTCGAAATTGAAGACGTGGCTGACCTCGGGAATGTCGAGGCCGCGCGCAGCGACGTCAGAGGCAACCAGCAACGGCAGCTCACCCTTGCGGAACTGCTCGAGCGCGGCCATGCGGGCCGGCTGGTCCATGTCGCCGTGCAGCGCACCGACGCTGAAGCCGTGCTTCTGGAGCGATTTGTGAACGATCGCGACTTCGCGCTTGCGATTGCAGAAGATGATCGCGTTCTTGAGATCCTTGGCCTCGCGCAGCAGGCGGCGGAGCAATTCGCGCTTTTCATGCGCCTCGCGCCCGGCCGGGACCTGGGACTGCGTGACGGTGACGGCAGTGGTGGCGGGCTTGGAGACTTCGACCTTCTGCGGGTTGTGCAGGAAGGTCTCGGTGATGCGCCGGATTTCCGGCGGCATGGTCGCGGTGAAGAACAGGGTCTGCCGCGTGAAGGGGACGAGCTTGCAGATGCGCTCGATGTCGGGAATGAAGCCCATGTCCAGCATGCGGTCGGCTTCGTCGATGACGAGCAGCTCGACGCCGGTGAGCAGGAGGCCGCCGCGCTCGGTGTGGTCGAGCAGGCGGCCCGGGGTTGCGATCAGCACGTCGACGCCGCGCGTCAGCTTGGCATCCTGGTCGCCGAACGAAACGCCGCCGATCAGCAGCGCGACGTTGAGCTTCTGGCCGGCGCCGTAGCGGTCAAAATTCTCTTTGACCTGTGCCGCGAGCTCGCGGGTCGGCTCCAGGATCAGGGTGCGCGGCATGCGCGCCCGGGCTCTGCCCTTTTCGAGGATGGTAAGCATCGGCAGCACGAAGGCCGCGGTCTTGCCGGTGCCGGTCTGGGCGATGCCGAGGACGTCCTTGCGTGCGAGGACGTGGGGGATCGCCTGTTCCTGAATGGGGGTGGGGGTGGTGTAACCGGTGGCCGCCACTGCGGCGAGGACTTTTTCGGATAGTCCGAGATTTGAAAAGGACATTGAGCCTCTGGTCGAAACCGCCGTTCGGAATCGAGGGTAATAAGGCTGGTCGCGTTCCACCCCGAAACGGCGCGCTCTCTAGGAAGCTGGGGGTGCTGACTCACGCGAACAAAGCGCAAGGCTCAAGAATCGCTCTTCGATCTGAGCCGCGTCGCTCCGGAACATAGGCGGGAATTGGCCAAAGTCAATGGAGCAGGCGCGGGAAGACCCTAAAAACCCTGGGGTTTTTGCCCAAATAGCGGGCCTGGCTGGGGTTTTCCGCCTCGGCCATTGGCCGGGCGGCGGGAGCGTCTAATGCCCTTCGGACCCCCGCGCCCGGAAATCGCCGGGGGCCATGCCATGGGCGGCGCTGAAGACCCGGTAATAGGTCGCCAGGCTCTCGAAGCCGCAGGAGGTCGCGATGTCGGCGATCAGCCGCTCCGGCGTCTCGCGCAACAGGCGGCGGCTTCTCTCGAGGCGCTCGTCGGTCACGGTCTGCGAGAAGCTCTTCTCGGCGGCCTCGAACAGCATGTGCAGGTGACGCACGGAAACGCCGAGCAGATCGGCCACCATCGCCGGCGCCAGATCCGGGTTTTGCAGGTGGCGCGCGATCAGGCGCCGCGCCTGCGAGAGACGGGCGGTCCGCAGCGCAGCCTGTCCGAGCCGGCTGCCGGGGCGCACGATGCCGCGCTCGATCAGCGCCAGATGGGCCAGGACTTGAACCAGGGAGGTCGCGTCGCCAGCGGCGGCCTCGCCGAGATCGGCAAAGCAGGCCGCGAGCAGGGGCGCCAGAGCGGGGTCATTGAAGGTCTTCGGCGCGAGTTCGCGGATGCGCCTGTCCTGCGCCGGGATGTGGCTGACAGGGATCTTCAGGATGCGCAGGTGGAAGCCCCCGGCGCCGAGCGGCGCGGTGCGGTAGGGCAGGTCGGTATGGCTGGTGGCGAAGCTGCCATTGGCGATCGCGAAGTCGTTTCCGCGCATGCCGCCGAACCAGCCGCCACTGCCCAGCTGCTGGTAGACGCAGATGCTGTCGCCGGGCGCGTAGGCGATGTCGGAGGTGCTGCGCTCGACCGTGTAGTGCGAAGCCTTCAGCTCGACGAGACCGCCGCCGCCGCCGAGCTGGCGCAGCGAGAATTCGCCGAAGAAGTCCGCGCGCCGCTCGCGCTCGAGTTCGGCGGTGACGCCGAACAGGCCCTTGGCGCGCACCTCGCGCCAATAGTCGAAGCGGTCATGCGGCTCGACCTCGTCGGTGCACCAGCGATACACGATAGCCCTCGTCCCCGAACGGAATTGCGCCTAAGAAAAAGCAGATTCCAGCTGTTCTTGCCATAGGCCCAGACGATGGAACCGGTGGCCTATGCCGGTTGAACCGCCGCTATGGCTGGACCGACTATGACAACAACGGTTGAAGGTCGCCAATGGACTGTACGAGGGGCGCCGGCGGTAAGCCGTCCTGCAACGGGAATTTTTCGATGACGCGTCGGCTTTTCAGAATTCTGGCGACCCTTGGCCTCGCGGCGAGCCTGGGCGGCTTCGCGCTTCCCGCCCACGCCGAGAAGCGCGTCGCGCTCGTCGTCGGCAACAACGACTACAGGAACGTCCCGAAACTGCTCAAGGCGGTCAACGACGCCCGCACCATGGGCGACACGCTGAAGCAGCTCGGCTTCTCGGTGATGGTCGCGGAGAACCAGAGCCGCCAGCAATTCTCCGAGACGCTGCTCGCGTTTGACCGGTCGATCGAGCCCGGCGACACCGCGTTCTTCTTCTATGCCGGCCACGGTTTCGAGATCGCGGGCCAGAACTATCTGCTGCCGACCGACGTGCCGGCCGCGACGGAAGGGCAGGAAGAGCTGGTACGCGACGCTTCCATCCTGGCGGACCGCATCGTCGAGCGCCTTCAGAACAAGAAAGCGCGGACCTCGATTTTGGTGTTCGATGCCTGCCGCAACAATCCGTTCGAACGCAAGGGGACCCGCGCGGTCGCCGGCGCCGGCGGGCTCGCGCCGATGACGCAGCTGCCCGAAGGCGTATTCTCCGTGTTCTCGGCCGGTCCCCGCCAGACCGCGCTCGATCGTCTCTCCAACGACGACGCCAATCCCAATTCGGTGTTCACGCGCACCTTCGCCAAGGAGCTGCTGCAACCCGGCGAGAACCTCGTGCAGGTGGCGCAGCGTACCCGCCGTCTCGTCAGCGAAATGGCCGACACCGTCAAGCACAGGCAGGTGCCGGTCTATTTCGACCAGATGGTCGACGACGTCTTCCTGAGCAGCGTCGCGAAAGACGCGGCTGCGCGCCCGGCCGATCCGCCGCCGCAGCAGCTTGCGGCCCTGCCGCCGGTCTCGGTGCCGCGCGTGCCGAAGGAGGAAACCACCAATGCACCGATCGCGAGCTTCTCGCGCCACAATGGCGGATGGAGCGTGGTGTTCTCCTTCGCCGATCCGACGCTCGGCATTTCCTGGCGCATGGCCGGCAATGGCGATTTCCGCGAGACCGGATTCATCGACACGCTCGATCCGCGCACGCGCAAGCGGATGCCGAACCCGTCGATCGAATTGCCGCCGGATGCGCAGGCCGGCACCATCGAGGTCCGCTATGTCGATCAGTCCGGCGACATGCAGGGCCCGTTCCCGATCCGGTTCGATCCGGAGGCTGCGCTGATCCGCGACCAGCGCAAGATCCTGGACATGACCGCGACGAGCTGGCTGTCATTCCGCGAGTTCAACGGGCTGCTCGTCTACTACACGCACCTCGTGTCCTACCGCTGCGCCATCCGCGAGGTGCGCATCGGCATCGACACCGCGGTACCAAACCAGGTGCTGAAGATGCCGGGGTGCGACATGCGCGACCCCAGCGCGATCACCGCAGGCATGCCGCTCTACATGAAGCTTGCTCCGGCCACGCAGTTCGTCTCGGTGGAGCTGACCTATCGCGACGGCAGCGTGTCGGAGATCAAGAGTTTTCGCGCGGCGAACCGCAGCAACAACTGAGGTGTCGAGCGGGCGGCGCCGCTACGCGCGGCGCTTCCTGATGCGACGCTTGATGGACTCGACGGCTTCGATCAAGGGCGGAGCCAGCGAGAAGAACGCGCCCAACGCGATCGAGATGATGACGTGGCGAAGCAGGAGCTTCTCCTGCTCCTCAAATGGATAGCCGTTCTGGTCGATCGGCACCGGCGCAAGCGCGCCGGTTGGCCGCGGATGCGACTTCCGTGGCGGGATCATGATCACGACGAAAAGCACGTTGATCAGGATCCAGACGCCGAGCAGTATAAGGATCGTCCGCACTGCAATTTCCTGAAAGAAATCGAAATTCGCTGCAACGCTAACGGGCATTCACAGCTGCGGCAAATTAAACCTGCTTGCTGCACCGCACAGAAAACTTAAGTCGTAAACGGGGTTTCTGCCGTGGAACCAGATTCATCGCACCCACCGCAGGGTTCCTCCGTGAAAGTCCGGTGTTGCATCGTCGGCGGCGGACCCGCCGGCATGATGCTCGGCTATCTCCTCGGGCGCGCCGGCATCGACGTCGTGGTGCTGGAGAAGCATGCGGACTTCTTTCGCGACTTTCGCGGCGACACAGTGCATCCCTCGACGCTCCAGGTGATGGACGAACTCGGCCTGATCGATGGCTTCCTGAAGCTGCCGCATCAGCGCTTGCAGAAGATGGACGGCCTGTTTGGCGGTACGCCGGTGCGGATCGCCGATCTGAGCCGGCTGCACACGAAGTACCCGTTCATCGCCTTCATGCCGCAATGGGATTTCCTGAACTTCCTGCGCGATGCCGGCAAGCGCTTCACCTCGCTCAAGGTGATGATGAACACGGAAGCCGTCGACCTGATCCGCCGCGGCGAGACGATCGCCGGCGTGCGGGCGACGACGCCGGAGGGACCGATCGACATCGAGGCGGATCTCACCATTGCCTGCGACGGCCGGCATTCGACGGTGCGCGAGCGCGCCGGTTTCGAGGTCCAGGAAATCGGCGCACCGATGGACGTGCTGTGGTTCCGCGCCGGCCGCAAGGCGGACGAGACGGAAAATGTGTTCGCGCGCGTCGAGCCCGGCAAGATGATGATCACCTTCGACCGCGGCGACTACTGGCAATGCGCCTATGTCATCGCCAAGGGGCAGCACGATGCGGTGAAGGCGAGGGGATTGCAGGCGCTGCTCGACGACGTCGTGCGGATGGCGCCGATCCTCAGAAGCGGCATTGCCGACGTGAAGAGCTTCGACGACGTCAAGCTGCTCACCGTCGCGATCACCCGCCTGGCGCGCTGGACGCGGCCGGGCCTGCTTCTCATCGGCGACGCCGCGCATGCGATGTCGCCGGTCGGCGGCGTCGGCGTCAATCTCGCCGTGCAGGATGCGGTCGCGACCGCCAACCTGCTCGCGGACAAGCTTCAGCACGGCTGCCCGTCCGAGGATGAGCTCGACGCCGTGCGCCGCCGGCGCGAGTTCCCGGTGAAGATGACGCAAGCCATGCAGGTGACCGTGCAGAACAGCATCATCAGCGGCGCGCTGCAGGGCGGCGACCGGCCGCTGAAGGTGCCGCTGATCGTGCGCCTGATCACCGCGCTGCCATGGCTCCAGGGCATTCCGGCGCGCCTGCTCGCGCTCGGCGTGCGGCCCGAGCACGTGCAGTCGAAGGCCGCGCCGGCATCGTAGCGCTGCAATTCGGTAGGGATAACGTCGTGTTAAATCGCGCGCGGCGCGTTGCGGGCGTGCAACAGCGCAAACGGATTCACGGACCGCAACCTGCCAATCCGGCATCTTAACTCTGTTGATTCAAATTTGAGTAAGACCTGCGTGTGAGCTTGCGCCCATCAAAGGACACGGGGTGTACCATGCGTAATAAATTGATTGCCGCCTTCGCCTGCACGACCGCTCTGGTTTCGACCGGCGCGGCGTCCGCCGCCGATCTCGGTGCGCGTTACACGAAGGCGCCGGCCTATGCCGAGCCGCTGTTCAACTGGACCGGTTTCTATGTCGGCGGCCACGTCGGTGGCGCATGGACCAACGAGCAGTTCATCAACACCGGGAACGGTGCGCCGTTCGCGGATCTTTCGCCCGGCCAAGGCTTCCGTCAGCGCAACTCGGGCGTCATGGGCGGCGCCCAGATCGGCTACAACTGGCAGGCCAACAACTACGTGTTCGGCATGGAAGGCACGATCTCCGGCCTCGACAACAAGGGCTCGTTCACGAACACCGTGTTTGGTGTCGGCCTCGACGATCAATTCAGCTGGCGCGCCAACGTGCTCGCGACCGTCGTCGGTCGTGCGGGCTTTGCCGTGCAGAACAACCTGTTCTACTTCAAGGGCGGCTATGCCGGCGTGAACAACCGTCTCTCGGTTGTCGACAATGTTGCGAACCCGTCCACGGGCTCCGGCGGTCAGACCCATTGGCACAACGGCTGGACGGTCGGTGCCGGCTGGGAATACGGCGTCACCCGCAACTGGATCGTCGGCCTCGAATACAACTATGCGGCCTTCAGCAGCCAGACCTATCAGCTCGGCGGCACCTCGGGCAACTACACCTTCGATGCCAAGCCGCGCGACATCCAGTGGGCCGTCGTGCGCGCGAGCTACAAGTTCGACGCGCCGGTCATCGCGCGCTACTGAGCAACGAACGACCAAGCAGCAAAAAAAGACGATCACCGACAAATTCAAAGCCCCGGCATCGCCGGGGCTTCTTTTTTGCGTGCAGCGAGCGCGCGTCTCAGGCCATCACCGAGAATCCGCCGTCGACGGGGATCGCGGTGCCCGTGACGAAGTTCGAGGCGGGCGAGGCCAGGAACACCGCGACGCCGGCGAAGTCGTCGATGTCGCCCCAGCGCCCCGCAGGCGTGCGCGCCAGCACGCGCTCGTGCAGTCCCGACACCTGCTGCCGCGCGCCGCGGGTCAGGTCGGTGTCGATCCAGCCGGGCAGGATGGCGTTGACCTGGATGTTGTCGGGCGCCCAGGCATTGGCGCAGGCGCGCGTGTACTGCACGATGCCGCCCTTGCTCGCCGCGTAGGCCGTTGCGAAGCTGGCGCCGAAGATCGACATCATCGAGCCGATGTTGATCACCTTGCCGTTGCCGGACGCCTTCAGCGCCGGATAGGCCAGCTTCGAGCACACGAAGGCGCTGGTGAGGTTGGTGTCGATCACCTTGTTCCACTCGTCGAGCTCGAGCTCGTGCGGCGGCTTGCGGATGCTCATGCCGGCATTGTTGATGAGGATGTCGATGCGGCCGAACTCCTTGACGACGCGGTCGATCATGGCTGCGACCGCCGCCTTGTCGGTCACGTCGGTGGTGACGGCGATCGCCTTCACGCCGCGCTGTCCGAGATCGGCAATTGCAGCGGCCGACTTGGTTTCGTTGCGTCCGACCACGGCGATATTGGCGCCGGCATCGGCGAGCCCGTGCGCAAGGCCGAGCCCGATGCCGCCATTGCCTCCTGTGACGATCGCGACCTTGCCGCGCAGATCGAACCGGCTGGTTGTCATGCTTTCACTTCCTGTTTTTTTCTATTGGTTGCTTTGCCAGATCAGGACCAGCCCGAAGCCGGCCATGGCTGCGCCATAGCCGGCCCATTGCAGCTGGTTGACCATGAAGCTCGATCGCGGCCAGGGAACCGTGCCCGTGCCCTGTCCGATCCAGAGCAGCCCGACGGCGAGGACAAACAGGCCTGCGATCAGCAGAAATCTGCGCATGCGTTCCTCCCCGTTGGCCTGCTTCGTCGCGGCCCACGGGCATGAACGTTTGCCGCGGCCACGAAAACTTCCGGCCAGACTAGCCGTAGCTTCGGTCCGGATACAATGGTCGTGGATGCAAGACTGCCGGGAGAGGACGCATGTTCGCGCGCAAGGTGATCCTGGGGACTGCGGCTGCGGCCGCGCTGGTTGCGGCCTATGCCGTCATTCCGCGTCATGCGGATCTGCGGGCGTTCGATCCGGCCGAAATGGCGCGGCTGGAGACCGCGATGTGGCGCGACTATTACGACAAGCGCTATGGCGCGCTGTTCTACCATCTCTACGAATCGACGCGGACGCAGTTCGGCTTTTCTCCGCTTCAAAGCCTGCATGTCGCGTTCAGCGCGGCCGAGGCCGCCAGGACGTTCCAGCCGACGCGGTCGCGCCTGGAGGCCGATGCGGCCCTGCCGGCCCTCGTGGCGTACTTCCGCAACTTTGGGCCGGCCGCGCCTGTGGCATTCGACGTCGAGGAGGCCGCCCGCCTCGAACTTGACTGGTGGCAGGCGCGCCGCGAAGCGGTGGCTCCGCGCGACTATGGCCTCACCATCGCGCGCGTGGCCGCGCTGACCTACGGCAGGGCCGCCGATGATCCCGGCATCAGACGGTTCGGCATCGCCCGGGCGGAAGCCATGGCGTTTCGCGATGCACGGGGTGAGGCGATCACCGATGCCGACTGGACGAGGATCGAGAATCAGCTCGGGGAGGCGTACCGGACGCTCAAGGCAAGTAGCGGCCGCTAGAGCTCGAGAGCCTCGCGCAACGAAAAAGCCCCGGACGATGCCGGGGCTTCGACGTCTGAACTTGCGTTCGGATCAGTACTTCGCGACGACCGGACCGGTCCAGTTGAAGCGGTAGACCAGCGAGGTCGAGATCGTCTGGTTCCAGCTGTTGGCGCGGATGCTGTTGACCAGCGGAACGTTGCCGGCGTCGAGCAGCTCGGTCTGCGTCTTGGCATTGTAGAAGGCCGAGCGATACTCGGTCTTCATGAACCAGCCGGGCGAGGTGATGCCGAAGATATTCAGGCTGTTCTCGACGCCGCCACCGACGAACCAGCCGTTGCGGTTGTAGCTGGCGAGATGAACGCCGACGGGCACGCCTGCGAGGTTCGTGAAGTTGGTCTGGCCGAAGTGAGCGCCGGAGTAACCGCCATTGACGTAGGAGAGAACGTTCGGGGCGACCAGCCAGCCGAGGCGAACGCCTGCGGCCCAGGAGTCTTCCAGCTTCTGGTTGCCGGTGATGCCGAAAATCGGATCCTGGATGGTGGCGCGGATGCTGCCGAACTGACCGTCAGCGAACACACCGGCGACCCAGGTGCTGTTGAACTGCCAGTCGTAGCCGAGACCGACGGTGCCGAACCAGCCCGAGCCACCTTGGCGCTGCGTGATCGTCAACGGCGTGCCGGTTACCGTATCAACGACGCTCTGGTCAGCGTTCGAGAGGCCACCGCCGCCACCACCGAAGATGTAGAAGCCGGTCCAGTTGGCGACGGGCGCCGCCACCGGGGCCTTCACGTAGGGGCGGGCCGCAAGGTCAGCCGCCGAGGCCGAACCGGTCATCGCCGCAACTGCGGTCAGAGCCAGCAAAATCTTCTTCATGATAAAATCCCCAACCTTGGTCTGTAGCAGGCGCGAGCGCACTGGAGTTCGTGTCGTCTGATGCCCGGACTATAGCCGGTTCTCGCCGAAATGCTGTTGCCGGGCAGGCACACTCGCCGGAAAACGCCCATCGGCCAGGCCTGGGGGCGAGGATGTCGGAATTACAAAAAGATATGCTTTTTCAGAGTGTTACGTGAATTTGCAAATCTTCGGTTCGGGTAAGGTTTCGTTAGTGAGCGCAGCTTTGTCCGAAATGGAGGCAGTCCTGCCTCAGCCCTGGCCCCTGTGAGTCGCTGGCCGAGTCGCGGGATGCGTGCGGCGAGTCGCTGCGGCGTGGCACATCGCCGGGACAGGGCGGTATCGTCTCCACCAATGAAAAAGCCCCGGACTTGAGCCGGGGCTTTTTGACGGGAGCGCGCGAGGTCAGACGTCCAGCAGATCCTCGTTGGCAAACTCGGCCTTGTCCGAGATGAACGCGAAGCGCGCCTCGGCCTTGGTTCCCATCAGGCGCTCCACCGAATCCGCCGTGGTGTCGCGGTCGTCAGCCAGCAGGACCACCTTCAGCATGGTCCGCTTGGCCGGGTCCATGGTGGTCTCCTTGAGCTGCGCCGGCATCATCTCGCCGAGGCCTTTGAAGCGGTTCACCTCGACCTTGGCGTTGGCGTTGAACTCGCTCTTGATCAGCGCCTCCTTGTGCGCGTCGTCGCGGGCGTAGACCGACTTCGAGCCGTTGGTGAGCTTGTAGAGCGGCGGCACCGCGAGGAAGAGATGGCCCTCGTCGATCAGCCGCGGCATCTGCCGGTAGAAGAAGGTGATCAGCAGCGAAGCAATGTGGGCGCCGTCGACGTCGGCGTCGGTCATGATGATGATGCGCTGGTAGCGCAGATCCTCTTCGCGATATTGCGCCAGCGTGCCGCAGCCGATCGCCTGCACGAGGTCGGAGAGCTGGGCGTTCGCCGTCAGCTTGTCCTTGCCGGCCGAGGCGACGTTGAGGATCTTGCCGCGCAGCGGCAGCACGGCCTGGGTCTTGCGATCGCGCGCCTGCTTGGCGCTGCCGCCGGCCGAGTCGCCCTCGACGATGAAGAGCTCTGAGCCTTCGGTGCCGGCGTCGCTGCAGTCGGCGAGCTTGCCGGGCAGGCGGAGTTTCTTGCCCGCGGTCTTGCGCGCCGTCTCCTTCTCCTGGCGGCGGCGCAGGCGCTCCTCGGCGCGGTCGATCACGAAGTCGAGCAGCTTGTTGGCCTGGTTCGGATTGCCCGAGAGCCAGTGGTCGAACGGATCCTTCATCGCCTGCTCGACGATGCGCTGCGCTTCCGCCGTGGCGAGGCGATCCTTGGTCTGGCCCTGGAATTCAGGCTCGCGCACGAACACCGAGAGCATCACGGCCGCACCCACCATCACGTCTTCCGACGTAATGGACGAGGCGCGCTTGCCCTGGCCGACGCGCTCGGCGTGATCCTTCAGGCCGCGCAGCAGCGCGCTGCGCAGGCCCGATTCATGCGTGCCGCCATCGGGCGTCGGCACCGTGTTGGTGTAGGACGAGAGGAAGCCGTCGGCGTCCGCGGTCCAGGCGACCGCCCATTCGCAGGCGCCATGCGCGCCGTTGCGCCCCGACTTGCCGGAGAAGATGTCGGGATGCACCAGCGTGTCGGCGTGGATCGCGGCGGCGAGATAATCCTTCAACCCACCGGGGAAGTGGAACGTCGCTTCCGCCGGCACATCCTCGACGCCCTTGAGCAGCTCGGGCGCGCAGTTCCAGCGGATCTCGACGCCGCCGAACAGATAGGCCTTGGACCGCGTCATTTTGAACAGGCGCTGCGGCTTGAACGCGGCCTTGGCGCCGAAGATGTCGGTATCGGGCTTGAAGCGCACGCGCGTGCCGCGGCGGTTGTTGATCTTGCCGAGATCCTCGAGCTTGCCCTTGGGGTGCCCGCGCTCGAACGTCATGCGGTAGAGTTTCTGGCTGCGCGCGACCTCGACCTCGAGAAGGGAGGAGAGGGCGTTCACCACGGAGATGCCGACGCCGTGCAGGCCGCCCGAGGTCTCGTAGACCTTGCTGTCGAACTTGCCGCCCGAATGCAGCGTGCACATGATGACTTCGAGCGCCGACTTCTTCGGAAACTTCGGATGCGGATCGATCGGGATGCCGCGACCGTTGTCGGTGACGGTGAGAAAGCCGTCCGCGCTGAGTTCGACGCCGATGAAGGTCGCGTGCCCGGCCAGCGCCTCGTCCATCGAGTTGTCGATGACTTCGGCGAACAGGTGATGCAGCGCCTTCTCGTCGGTTCCGCCGATATACATGCCGGGCCGGCGCCGCACCGGTTCCAGGCCTTCAAGTACCTCGATGTCCGCCGCGGTGTAGTCGGCTTCCGCGCCGCCCGCGCGTGGCGCCGCCTTGGCGGCGCGGGGCTTGGGCTCGTCGCCACCGAAAAAGTCGTCTTTTGCTTTGGGCTTCAACTGTTTGGACATGAATCTTGATGCGTTTTGAGGGCCGCGCTGGCGGCGAATCGGTTCGGGCGACTATGACACGGCTGGCCCGGAAAGGTCACCGCAGGGCCAGCCGGCGCCGGGGTTGGGAGCTAATCCCGGCGAATTTACGCCGCGGGTCGCTCAGTTGCCGGCAATTTGACAGCGAGGTCCACGCTCAGCCGGACTTTGTGACTTGATGTCACACAAGTCCCTGGCTTACCAGTCTTTTTCACTGAGCAGGACCTTGAGACGGGGCGAGAAGGCTATTTTTGCATGGAGCAGTTTGCGCACGCACTGGTCGACTTCGTGCGCGCGCACGAGGCTTGGGCGGCTCCGATCGTCTTCCTGCTGGCGTTCGGGGAGTCGCTCGCCTTCATCTCGCTGCTGATCCCGGCCTGGGGCGCGCTGGTGGCGATCGGCGCCCTCATCGGGGTGAGCGGCATCAGCTTCTATCCGGTGTGGATTGCCGGCGGCATCGGCGCGGCGCTCGGCGACTGGGTCTCCTATTGGTTCGGCTACCGCTACAAGGAGAAGGTCGCGCAGATGTGGCCGCTCTCGCGTTACCCGGAACTCCTGCCCAAGGGCGAGGCCTTCGTGCGCAGCTGGGGCGTGCCCAGCATCTTCATCGGCCGGTTCTTCGGCCCGTTGCGCGCCTCCGTGCCGCTCGCCGCCGGCATTTTCGAGATGCCCTATTGGAGCTTCCAGGTCGCCAATTTCGTCTCGGCGCTGGTCTGGTCGGCGGCGCTGCTGCTCTTCGGCGACGTGATCGCCAAGATCATGGAATGGATCTGGCGCGTGATCTGACGCCTGAACCTTGACGGGAACCGGATCTGGCCTTATAGCCGCGCGCCATGATCAACGCCGCGACCATTCTGTTCGCCCGTCGCCGCCGCCGCTCTTTAGCGGTTTGGGCGGTCGATCGCGTTTGAGATCATCGTCTTTGCCGCTGGATCCGATCCGCGGCATTCTCTCTCCTGTCAGCGCGATCTGATCCGGCGGCCCCCCGAGGAGGCCCAGCAGGAGACCACGATGTACACGCCACCCTTTTTCAAGCAGGACCGCGCCGCGAGCCTGAAATTCGCAAGCGAGCGCGGCTTCGGCACGATGTGCGCCTTCGACGGCCACAAGCCGGTCGCCTCGCCGCTGCCGTTCTACCTGACCTACGCCGCCGACGGCACGCCGCAGGCCGCCTTTCATGTCGCCCGTCACAATCCGCTGCTAAAGCTTGCGGATGGCGCGACCTCCTGGCTGCTCGCGGTCAACGGCCCCGATGCCTATGTATCGCCCGACTGGTACGTCTCGCCGGATCAGGTGCCGACCTGGCTCTACCAGTCGGTGCATCTGAGCGGGCCGGTGAAGCTGTTGTCGGACGACGAGCTGGCGGTGCAGATCGACACGCTCAGCGACAAGTTCGAGAACTGGTTGCTGCCGAAGAAGCCGTGGACATCGGCGAAGATGACTGCAGGCCGGCTGGAAGCGTTGAAGAAGGGAATCGTGGGTCTGGTCATGACGGTTGAAGAGGTCGAAGGCAGCTTCAAGCTCAACCAGCACAAATCGGACGCCGACTATACCGCGATCGCCAACGCGCTCGGTGCGCAACCCGCTGCCGACGCCAGAGAGATTGCACAACTGATGCAGGACGTGAGGCCGGAGGCCTTCGCGGCCGAAACCAACAAGCTCGAAAGGAGCGTGCCATGAGCCTTACTGAGACCAAACAGGCCCCGAAGGCGGGCGCGGCGACCAAGCCCGCCACCGTCTTCGTCGACGGCGGCTCCGGCACCACCGGGCTCGGCATCAACGAGCGGCTGAAGCTCCAGAGTGACGTCACCGTGAAGACGATCGCCGACGACAAGCGCAAGGATCCCGCAGCGAAGAAGGCGCTGATGGAGGAGGTCGATCTCGTCATCCTCTGCCTGCCCGACGAGGCCGCCAAGGAGACAGTGGCGCTGGTCGACAGCATGGGCGCTGCGGCGCCGAAGGTGCTGGATGCTTCCACCGCGTACCGGGTCGCGCCCGATTGGGCCTACGGCTTTCCGGAGCTGACGCCGGACCAGGCCGGCAAGATCAAGGCCGCGAAGAAGGTTTCCAATCCCGGCTGCTACCCGACCGGTGCGATCGCGCTGCTGCGGCCGATGGTCGATGCCGGCCTGTTGCCGCCCGATTATCCCGTCACCATCAACGCGGTGAGTGGTTATTCCGGCGGCGGCAAGTCGATGATCGCGAGCTTTGAAGACGGCAGCGCGCCGTCCTTCGAGCTCTACGGCCTCGGCTTCGAGCACAAGCATCTACCGGAGATGCAGCTCTATTCGAACCTGACGCGGCGGCCGATCTTCATTCCCTCGGTCGCCAACTACCGGCAGGGCATGCTGGTCTCGGTGCCGCTCCAGCTCGACGCGCTGCCGGGCAAGCCCAGCGGTGCCGATCTCCAGGCTGCGCTGGCAAAACGCTACGCCGGCTCGAAATACGTCTCGGTGATGCCGCTCCAGAACGAGGCGACCAAGGGCGGCAAGCTCGAGCCGGAGGCGCTCAACGAGACCAACATGCTCGAACTCCACGTCTTCGCCAGCGACAAATATCACCAGGCGGTGCTGGTCGCGCGGCTCGACAATCTCGGCAAGGGCGCCTCGGGTGCGGCCGTGCAGAACATGCGGCTGATGCTGGGGCTACCGCAGGAGTAGGGCAGCCTCGTGCCCCGGACGCAGCGCAACGCTTCTTCGGAGTGATGCGCTGCAGAGCCGGGGCCTGGCGCAACGCGCCGCCACTCACTGCAAAACAATGTCGGCTGGAAACGGTCGAACAGGGCGGCCGGCGCAAACATTCTTGCGGGCCGCCACGGCCTCGCGGCGATACGTCTCGAGGTCGCCGAGCAAGCGGTCGGAGATTTCGCAGACGTCCCGATGGTCGTTCGCATAATCGACCACGGCGCTCCAGGCGCGCGAGGCCCGGATGTAGGTGTCGCAGCGATCCGACATCAAGGCGCGCGTCGTCGGTTTTGAGGCTTCGACAGCCTCGCTGCGCAGGCTTCGCAATTCAGGGCATGGCGCCTGCGCGCCGGCCTCGCGACATAATCCGGCGAGCGCGAGCACCGCGACGACTGGCAAAAGGATCCGCATCGGGATTCCCCCGCTTCGGTTGTTACCGTGCGAGGATATCTTTGGATTGCAGCAGCGTCCAGCGACCCTCGACGCTGCTGTTTCAAAACACCTTGAAGATCGCCAGCGCCAGCACGGCCTGGGCGAGGAAGCCGACGGTGAAGGCCAGGGTGCGGAACACCGGGATTCCCATGGCGTAGACGATCAGATGTGCAACGCGCGACCAGAAATAGACGGCGCAGGCGAGCACGGTCCATTTCGTGGAATAGTCGATGGCGTTCAGGATCAGCACCAGCGGTGCGAACAGCACGAGGTTCTCGACGGCGTTATCATGCGCGAACATCAGCCGGTTCGCCCATTCCGACTGCGGCTTGTCGCCGCGCGAGGGATTGGCCAGCGCGCCACTGAGACCTCGAACCTGGCAGCGGTTGATGGTGTAGGGGATCCAGAGGATCCCGGTCAGGATCACCGTCAGTGTCAGCCAGAACAATTCGCGCGTCATGGTGCGGTCCCCTCTCTCGTCGCAGTGCTGAAGGCGAGCTTATACAAGCGCAGGAGATTCCGCTATGCGCGAACCCTGACATAGCTGCCGGGCGCATCCTCGATCGGGAGGAGCGTCTCGCTGCCGACTGCGCGCGCCGGGACTTCCTCGGGATCGAGCTCGCCCAGCCATTGCCGCCAGTCCGGCCACCACGAGCCCTTGTGCTCGACTGCGCCCTTCATCCACTCGGCGACGTTGACGTCCTTGATGTTGTCGTTGGTCCAGTACTGGTACTTGTTCGAGGCGGGCGGGTTGACCACGCCGGCGATGTGGCCCGAGCCGGACAGCACGTATTTCACCGGGCCGCCGAAGAACTGCGAGCCGTACAGCACCGACTCGGCCGGCGCGATGTGGTCCTCGCGGGTGGCGAGATTGTAGACGGGCACCTTGACCTTGGACAGATCGAGCAGCGTGTTGTCGAGCACCATCGTGCCGGTCGACAGCCGGTTCTCCAGATAGCAATTGCGCAGGTAATAGGAATGGTTCGACGCGGTCATGCGCGTCGCATCCGAATTCCAGTGCAACAGGTCGAAAGCGCTCGGCTGCTGGCCCTTCAAATAGTTGCTGACGACATAGGACCAGATCAGATCGTTGGAGCGCAGCATGTTGAAGGCCATCGCCATCTTCGAGCCTTCGAGCACGCCGGCGGTCTTCATGTCCTGCTCGAGCGATGCGATCTGCTCCTCGTCGACGAACACGAGGAGATCGCCGGCATGGGTGAAATCGACCTGCGCCGCGAAGAACGTCGCGGACGACACGCGCTGGCGGCGCTTCTCGGCGAGCCAGGCCAGCGTGGTCGCGAGCATCGTGCCGCCGACGCAATAGCCGGCGGTGTGCACCTTCATCTCGCCGGTGACCTTCTCGATCACGTCCATTGCCGTGAGCGGGCCTTCCTTCATGTAGTCATCCCAGCTCTTGTTGCCGAGCCGCTTGTCGGGATTGACCCATGAGATCACGAACACGGTGATGCCCTGGTCGACGCACCACTTGATGTAGGATTTCTCCGGCTTGAGATCGAGGATGTAGAACTTGTTGATCCAGGGCGGCACGATCAGGAGCGGGGTGCGCAGCACGTTCTCCGTGGTCGGAGAATACTGGATGAGCTGCATCATCTCGTTCTGGTAGATCACCTTGCCCGGCGTCGTCGCCATGTTGACGCCGACGACGAGATTGTCCGGGTTGGACTGGCGGATCTTCAGCATGCCCTTGCCGGCGGCGATGTCCTCGGCCAGCATCTTCAGGCCGCGCGCGAGATTTTCGCCGCTGCTCGCCACCGTCTCGCGCAGCACTTCCGGATTGGTCAGCACGAAGTTCGAGGGCGACAGCGCGTTGGCGACCTGCTGGACGTAGAACTCCGCCTTGCGGCGGGTCTGCGGATCGAGCCCCTCGGCGTCGCGCACCAGCTCCTGCGCCCATCTGGTCGTGAGCAGATAGAGCTGCATCACGAAATCGAAGAACTGGTTCGACTTCCATTCCGGGTCGGCAAAGCGCTTGTCGCGCGGCGACGGCGCGATCGCGGGCGGGGCCTCCTGACCGGCCATGCGGCGCGCCGCCGACCCCCAGAGGTCGAGATAGTCCTTGGCGAGCTTGGTCTGGAGATCGGAGGAGCGGGACGTGTCCGACAGCCAGTATTCGGCAACCGATGTGAAGGCCTTGACGACCTCGGTGAGCTCGGCCGGCGGACGGTCCTGCACCTCGCCGCTCTCGCGCGGCTTGAGGAAGGCGGCCAGCGCCTTGCCGCCGCTCTCCATCGCCCGCGCGACATTCATCGCGAAGGCTTCCGCATCGAACTTCGTCTCGGGCTTGGGCGTGTCGGTCGTGGCCATACTCATGGGCAGAACAGTAACGATTCATTCCGTATTCGTCACCGCGAAGCTCGCATCTTTGACGTTAAACACTCTCGAAGATGTGTTGCAGTGCGACAAATTTTCTTGGTTCCGTCACAATCGAGCCGCACCGCTCGGTTTGGTGGTGGCGGGGCGTTTTCTCGCTCGGACCATTTGGGCAGCAATGGTTTGAGCTTGGGCGCGGTCTTGGGTAAGGTTGCACGGGGCCGTGCTTTGGGACGAGTAGGGGAATTTCCCAAGTGTTGGCGTTGAGGGACCTGCAAAAGTCGCTGCTGATCGGTGGCGCGCTGCTGAGCGTGGCGTTCGCGCTGGGCGGCTGTTCGAGTCAGCTCGCGGATATGACGCCTGCGGATGCACAGGCGCATCCCCGCGAGCCCGGCAGCTATTTGCCGGTGCATGATCTGCCGCCGGAGCGCGATCAGGCGGTCATTCCGCCGGACCAGCGCGCCAAGATCGAGGCCGAGCTTGCCGCCGCGCGCGACCGTCAGGCGGTCGCCGCCAAGGACGCCAAATGAGGCGGTGCAAGGTAATCGCTGGCGCGACCGCCTTGGCGTGCTAAAAAGACCTCAGTTCAGCCGAGTGTCAGGGCGAACGACTTCAGCCTTCGTCGTCGAAAATTGCTCTAAGCATTTGATTTAGAGTAATTTTTGCGAAAGGGGTGGCTCGTCTTCGAACGCCCGTCCTGGCCTGTCGATTCTGTCCTGACCGGGTGCCCGGAGCCCAGAGAGCCATGGAAGAGTTTTACCGCATCCGCCGCCTTCCGCCTTACGTGTTCGAGCAGGTCAACCGGGCCAAGGCGGCCGCGCGGAACGCCGGTGCCGACATCATCGACCTCGGCATGGGCAATCCGGACCTGCCGGCACCGCCGCACGTGCTGGAGAAGCTCAAGGAGACGCTCGGCAAGCCGCGCACCGACCGCTACTCGGCCTCCCGCGGCATCCCGGGCCTGCGCCGGGCCCAGGCCGGCTACTACGACCGCCGCTTCGGCGTGAAGCTCAACCCCGACACCCAGGTGGTGGCGACGCTGGGCTCGAAGGAGGGCTTTGCCAACGTGGCGCAGGCGATCACCGCGCCGGGCGACGTCATCCTCTGCCCCAACCCGAGCTACCCGATTCACGCCTTCGGCTTCTTGATGGCGGGCGGCGTGATCCGCTCCGTGCCCTCCGAGCCGACGCCGCAGTTCTTCGAGGCGGTGGAACGGGCGATCGTGCATTCGATCCCGAAGCCGCTGGCGCTCGTGGTCTGCTACCCCTCGAACCCGACCGCCTATGTCGCGAGCCTCGACTTCTACAAGGACCTCGTCGCCTTCGCGAAGAAGCACGAGATCCTGATCCTGTCCGATCTCGCCTATGCCGAGGTCTATTTCGACGAGAACAACCCGCCGCCCTCGGTGCTCCAGGTGCCCGGCGCGATGGACGTCACCGTCGAGTTCACCTCGATGTCGAAGACCTATTCGATGGCCGGCTGGCGCATGGGCTTTGCGGTCGGCAATGAGCGCGTGATCGCGGCGCTCGCCCGCGTCAAATCCTATCTCGATTACGGCGCCTTCACGCCGGTGCAGGTCGCCGCGACCGCCGCGCTGAACGGCCCCGACGATTGCATCAAGGAGATGCGCGACACCTACCGCAAGCGCCGCGATGCGCTGGTGGAATCGTTCGGCCGCGCCGGCTGGGAGATTCCGCCGCCGGAAGCCTCGATGTTCGCCTGGGTGCCGCTGCCGGAAGCATTCCGCAGCGTCGGCAGCATGCAGTTCGCGACCCTGATGGTGGAGAAATCCGGCGTCGCGGTGTCGCCCGGCGTCGGCTTCGGCGAGCATGGTGAAGGATATGTCCGCATCGCCATGGTGGAAAACGAGCAACGGATCAGGCAAGCCGCGCGCGGCGTGCGCCGCTTCCTTGAAAGCGGCATCGAAACGTTGCACAACGTCGTTCCGCTCGCCAACCGGCGCTAATTCTCTTCGACAGGTTTTCGATAAGCATCATGGTCGCACCCCTGAAAGTGGGCATAGCGGGGCTCGGCACCGTGGGTGCCGAAGTTGTCCGTTTGATTGAAACGCAGGGACGCGTGCTCGCGGGCCGCAGCGGCCGCGGCATTCGCGTCGTCGCCGTCACCGCGCGCTCGAAGGCCAAGAAGCGCGCTGTCGACCTGCGCGGCGTCGAATGGGTCAAGGATCCGATGGCGCTCGCCACGCATCCGGAGGTCGACTGCTTCGTCGAGCTGATGGGCGGCGCCGGCGATCCCGCGCTCTCCGCGGTCGAGGCCGCGCTCAATGCCGGCAAGTCCGTCGTCACCGCCAACAAGGCGCTGCTGGCCAAGCACGGCCTGAAGCTCGCCAAGGCCGCCGAAAAGCACGGCGGAGCGCTGAATTTCGAGGCAGCCGTCGGCGCCGCGATCCCCGTCATCAAAACGTTACGCGAGGGCCTGGCGGGAACCGGCATCAACCGCGTCTACGGCATCCTCAACGGCACCTGCAATTACATCCTGACGCGGATGGAGCAGGAGGGCCTCTCCTTTGCCGAGTGCCTGAAGGATGCACAGCGGCTCGGCTATGCCGAGGCCAATCCGTCCTTCGACGTCGACGGCCACGACACCGCGCAAAAACTCGCCATTCTCGCCAGCCTCGCTTTCGGCACGAAAGTTGCTCAAAGCGCGGTGTATGTCGAAGGTATCTCCTCCATCGCGCCGGAAGATCTTCGCGCGGCTGCCGATCTCGGCTACCGCGTCAAGCTGCTCGGCGTTGCGGTCCGCACCGCCAAGGGCATCGAGCAGCGCGTGCATCCGACCATGGTTCCAAAATCCTCCTCGATCGCGCAGGTGATGGGTGTCACCAATGCGGTCACGATCGATGGCGAGGGCATTCCGCCGATCACGCTGGTCGGCCCCGGTGCAGGCGGTGCTGCGACCGCATCCGCCGTCGTCGCCGACATCGCCGACGTCGCGCGCGGCATCCGCGCCAATCCGTTCGGCCGGCCGATCTCGCATTTGCGCGACACCAAGAAGGCGCCGATGGAGCGCCACGAGGGCGGCTACTACATCCGCCTGCTGGCGCGCGATTTCCCGGGCACGGCGGCCGCGATCGCGACCCGGCTGGCAGAACAGAAGATTTCGATTGAGTCGATCGTGCAGCGCCATCCCAATGGCGGCGCTGCGCCGGCGAACGGCAAGGCGGTCCCCGTGCCCGTCATCCTGATCACCTATGCGACGCACGAGGACGCCGTGCGCCGCGCGCTCGCCGCCGTGCAGCGCGACAAGGTGATCAGCGGACGGCCGCAGGTGATCCGGATCGAGAAGAACTGAGCATGCTCCGGACCCGGAGGGCCGCGCCAGCGCAAAAGTGTGAAGCGGTTTTCCGGAAAGAGCAGGCTCAAGCAATGACACGGTTCGAACGAACTGTGGGTGTTACGAGTTGATGCGGGCGGAGATTTCCGTCCAGAACCGTTTCGAAGGAGTTAGCCGATGTCGACCCATATTTCAGTCCCGCCGCACGCGTTGCTCGAGCGCATCCTCACGCTGGAGATCGTGCGGGTGACCGAGCGGGCGGCGGTGTCTTCGGCGCGGCTGCGCGGCCACGGCAACGAGAAGGCGGCCGACCAGGCCGCCGTGGACGCGATGCGGCGCGAGCTCAACAAGCTGCCGATCGAGGGCACCATCGTGATCGGCGAGGGCGAGCGCGACGAGGCGCCGATGCTGTTCATCGGCGAGAAGGTTGGCATGAATGCCGGCCCGCAGGTCGACATCGCGGTCGACCCGCTCGAAGGCACCACGCTGTGCGCCAAGAACATGCCGGGCTCGATCGCCACCATGGCGATGGCCGACGGCGGCACGCTGCTGCACGCGCCCGACGTCTACATGCAGAAGCTTGCGATCGGACCGGGCTACGATAAGGGCATCGTCGATCTCGATGCGAGCCCGGCTGACAACGTCCGCCGCCTCGCCAAGGCCAAGGGTGTCCAACCGGACGGCATCACCGTTCTCGTGCTGGACCGTCCGCGCCATGCCAGCATCATCGAGAGCGTGCGCTCGACGGGTGCTGCCGTGCGCCTCATCACCGACGGCGACGTCGCCGGCGTGATCCATTGCGCCGACCCTGACAACACCGGCGTCGACATGTATCTCGGCACCGGCGGTGCGCCGGAAGGCGTGCTCGCGGCCGTGGCGCTGCGCTGCATCGGCGGCCAGATGCAGTGCCGCCTCATCCTCGATTCCGACGAGAAGCGTGAGCGCGCCGCCAAGATGGGCGTCAACGATCCCAAGATGATCTACGGCATCGAGGACATGGCGCGCGGCGACTGCCTGTTCGCCGCTACCGGCGTCACCACGGGCTCGCTGCTCTCGGGCGTCAAGTTCCGCAAGGACGGCGTGATCGAGACCGAGACGGTGGTGATGCGCTCCGTCACCGGCACCGTCCGCTATATCAAGGCCGAGCACCGCGAGCTGGCGAAGTTCCACCTGGATTGAGCAGGGCAATACGACTGCCGTCATTCCGGGGCTCGCGCAGCGAGAGCCCGGAATCCATAACCACGATCGGGAGTATGGATTCCGGGCCTGCGCCTTACGGCGCATCCCGGAATGACCAAGAATAAGCAATATAAGGGAAGCGCACATGTCCGATCTCACCGCCGTCAAAGCCCTGGTCTTCGACGTGTTCGGCACCGTGGTCGACTGGCGCACCAGCCTGATCACCGACTTCATGTGGTGGAGCAAGCAGCGCGGCATCAGCGCCGACTGGACTGCGCTGGTCGACGGCTGGCGCGGCATGTACATGGCCTCGATGGACGACGTGCGCAAACATCCCGAGCGCGGCTACGTCATGCTCGACGATCTGCACCGCCGCTCGCTGGAAAAGCTGGTCGCGCAATTCTCGATCAAGGGCCTCACCGAGGCCGATCTCGATTACCTCACCAAGGGCTGGCATCGCCTGTATCCCTGGCCCGACAGCGTCGCGGGGCTAACGCGGCTGAAGTCGAAATTCGTCATCTCGCCGCTGTCGAACGGCAACGTCGCGCTGCTCACCAACATGGCGAAGTTCGCCGGCCTGCCGTGGGACCTCGTCATGTCCGCGGAGCTGTTCGAGCACTACAAGCCCGATCCCGAGACCTATCTCGGCGCTGCGCGCCTGCTCGGCCTCAAGCCGGGCGAGGTGATGATGGTCGCCGCCCACAACGGCGATCTCGCCGCCGCGCAGACGAACGGGCTCAAGACCGCGTTCGTGGCGCGGCCGACGGAGTATGGGCCGTTGCAGAAGGTGGACTTCGAAGCCACCGGCAACTGGGACATCGTCGCCAGGGATTTTGGCGGCATCGCCGACAAGCTCGGCTGCTGATATCTTGCGCTGAGGCGCCTGGGCCCGCGCGCTACTTCACGATCGGCGTCGTCAGCTCGGTGTCGGTTGTGTCCACCACGAAGACGGCCAGCAGCTTCGCCGGCTCGGTATCGCTGGCGTTGGTGCTGACGGCATGGCGATCGCCGGGCTTCTCGAAGAAGTTCTCTCCCCTGTGAAAGACCTTGGCGGGCTCGTCGTTGACCTGGCTTCGTATCGCTCCTTCAAGCACCGTGGCATAGATGAACGCGGAGCGCGCGTGGGTGTGAGCCGGCGAAGAGCCTCCGGGACCGTACTCGACCAGCACGCCCTTCATGCTCTTGCCAGGGGTGTTCGGCAGGACCTGGTCGAACACGACGGTCACTTTGGCCGACTTCGCAGCCGGCTGCGTCTCGGCTGCATGGGCCGCGAGGACGAATGCGGCGTAAGCCGCCGTTGCGATCAGCAATCTGCGCATGGAATTTCCTTCAGTGCCGTGGTTGCAGCGACCTTGGGACGTCAGGCCGTCGCGAGCCATGTTGCGAGCGGCGTTTTCCCGAGCCGCGCCTCGCCGAGCGGGACCAGCGAGGTGTCGGCGATGGGAGAACCGTAATACGGAGCCTTGGCGTCTCCCACCACCGGGCGGCTATCGCCGGACGCTTTCAGGCGGCGCGCAACGAACTCGTTGAAGGGAGCTTTTTCCGGTCCCGCGATATCGATCGTGCCGTTGAGGGGACGTCCCGTCGCGACCTCCGCGAGGGAAGCGGCCACGTCGTCGGATGCGATCGGCTGAAACAACGCCGATGGCACGACGATCCGGCCGTCGGCCGCGCCTGTCTCGGCAATGGCGCCGAGGAATTCAAAAAACTGCGTGGCGCGAACGATCGAGTAGGGGACCGGAGATGCCTTGACGATGGTCTCCTGCGCGAGCTTGGCACGAAAATACGCGATGTCTGGCGAGCGATCGGTTCCCACGATCGACAGCGCGACATGATGCTTGACGGAAGCTGCAGCCTCGGTCGCGGCGAGGTTTTGGCTCGAACGCTGGAAGAATTCGAGCACGGCGGCGGGCTCCCAGGACGGCGCGTTGGCGACATCGACCACGACTTCCGCGCCCGCCAGCGCGTCAGCGAGGCCTTCCCCGGTCACGGCGTTCACGCCTGTTTTCGGGGAGGCCGCGACGACCACGTGGCCTTGCTGCTTGAGCCTCGCAACGAGCTTGGATCCGATCAGTCCGCTGCCGCCGATCACGACGATCTTCATGGCATGTCTCCTGAGCATTTTGCGAGCGTGAGCGGCGCAAGACCAAAAGGGCGTCACGCGCTCACGTCGATGAAAGTGATGCCAAGGGACTCTTACCCGAGCAGTGCGGCGAACTCTTGCCTGGAACGGGCCTGCCTTGCCGGAAAATGCTCCAGAAGGGTCGTTGCGCCGCGACAGGAACCGGTCAGGGATCGTGCCCCTCTGTCGGGCAGATCAAGCGAACGGCCCGGGCCGCACATGCGCGACCCGGGTTCGATGTCACCGACTACAACGTCATCTGCATCGGTTCGGGATAGTAGTGGAAGCCGTCGCCGGCCTTGGCGACGTGGCCGTAGCCGGGCCAGGCGAAGTGATAGGACATCACGGGCGTCTTGTTGGCCGCCAGCATGGTGAGCAGCTTGACGCGCGACTCGGCCGCCTGTTTCGGGTCGGTGTCGTAGGAGAATTCCATCCGCGGCCGCTCCAGCAGCAGCACGGAATGGTGCGAGAGGTCGCCGAGGAAGGCGAAGGACTTGCCGGCCGAGCTGATCAGGAAGATGGTGTGGCCGACGGTGTGACCGGGCGCCGCGATCGCCTGCACGCCGGGCAGGAATTCCTGGCCGTCCTTGAAGAACACGATGCGGTCGCGGACCGGCAGCAGATTCTTGCGGGCGTGAACCACAAAGTCCTTGGCCGCGCTGCCGAGCTTGCCTTCGTCGGTCCAGAAGTCGAAATCGGTCTGGGAGATGTAGATCTGCGCGTTCGGAAACAGCGGCTTGCCGCCGTCGTCCACGATGCCCCCGATGTGGTCGATATGGGCATGCGAGCAAACCACGGCATCGATATCCGCCGGCTTGATGCCGGCCTCGGTCATGCTCTTTTGCTGCCGGCCGGTGGTGGCGCCGAACATCTTGGAGCTGCCCATGCCGGTATCGAACAGGATGAGCTTGTCGCCCGTGTTGACGATCGGCGAGTTCTGCTCGAGCACGACGTTGTCCGGCGACAGGAAATTGTCGGCGAGCATCTTCTTCACCTCTTCCTTGGAAACGCCGGTGAAGGTGCCGGAGGGATCGCCGAGCGGCAGCGGTCCGTCGGAGACGACGGTCACTTCGGCGTCGCCGAGAACGAAGCGATGCCAATAGGGAGTCTGGGTGCCGAGTTTGGGAGCGCGGGCAAGCGCGCTGCCGCCGAGCATTGCGCTGGCACCAAGGCCGGCACCGAGTGCGAGCAGGGATCGACGTGAGACATCGATAGTCATGCGTTTCCTCCGCCTTTGTCTTTTGTTTTGCGCAACTGTTCGCGCGCCATCGCAATGCAATCAATGATTGTGTCGCGATTGTGTCTCCTGATCGCGCGATGCGGCAGGACAGTACGAATCTTTTGCGTCAGGATGGCGTGCGCGTGCCCAGGCGCTCGACGAAGCGCACGAGGTAACCATCCGGATCCTGGACGAGGAATTCACGCTGGCCGAATTCCTGATCGCCGACCCGATACCAGGCTTCGTTCGGCTGCTCGTAGAGCGGCCAATTGGCATCGCCGAGAGCCGTCAGCATGGGATCAATGCGATCGACGACCATCTGGAAATTGACGCCGCGTCCGAATGGCCGCTGCATCTCGGCCGTCTCCCAGCGTCCATTCAATTCGCAGAGCATGACTTGCAAGCGTCCTCTGACGAGATACGCAAATCGCGCATCGGGGCGATCATAGGCGAGCTCGAAGCCGAGCAAGTCGCGCCAGAACGGCAGGCTGGCTTCAATGCTGGAAACGCCGAGTTCGGGAACGAGATCGGCAAAGCCGCCTTGCGGTGCGCTTCCCGTGCTGTCCGAGGTCGCACGAGCGACGGGGTCTGAGGGCAGCGGTTTGTTCATTGCGGCGTCGCCTGATCTTATGACCGATCTTCGAGGCGGTTATCGCAGCGAAGTGGCGCGAAGGCCAGACGCGGAATGGGTCGAACGAATGCTCGCCGGGCAAGCCCGCCTCACGCGATCCGCAGCGCGAGGTCGCTTGCTTCCGTTTCGGCAAAGCCCGCCTGCAAGACCTCTTCGCGCTTATGGCGCAGATGCGCTCGCAGGATGTGCGAGAGGCCGGCACCGTCGCGCCGCTGCAGCGCGTTCAGGATCGCCTCGTGCTCCTTCACGGCGAACGCCCAGCGCTGCGGTGTCATCGGCGTGACGTAGCGCGCGCGGCGAATGCGCGCGGTCACGGAGGCGTAGAGCCCGGTCAGCGCGGGATTTCCCGCCGCGGCGACGATGGCTTCGTGAATGGCGCGGTTGCCGCGATAGTACTGGATCAGGTCGCCCTCGCGATAACGCCGCACCATGTCCGTGTGCGCGGCGGCGATCTCGCCGATCTCGGCGTCGGTGATGCGCTCGCAGGCGAGCTCGCCGGCGAGGGCTTCGAGCCCCTGGCAGACTTCAAACAGGTCGCGCATGTCCTTGTCGGTCAGTTTCGCCGCGCGCGAGCCGCGATGGGGCAGGAGCTGCACGAGGCCTTCGGCTGCGAGCACCTTGAGCGCTTCGCGCAGCGGCGTGCGCGAGATCTGGAGCCGGTCGCAGAGCTCGCGCTCGGGAATCCGGGCGCCCGGCGGGATCTCGCCGTCGAGCAGGATGGCGCGGATGCGGCCGACGACCTCCTCGTGAAGCATGGCACGCGACTCCTGTTTGAATGCAAAAACGAAGTAATCAGTCGAAATCTGGAAGTTCCAGCTTGCTAATCCCAAATTTTGCATTCAAAAATGTAAAAAACAAGAGGATATGAGGAAATGGACCTGGCTGCGGAGGCAGACGACCTCGTTTTTGAATGCAACGACGGCATCGGGCGGATCACCTTCAACCGCCCGCAGGCCCGCAATGCCTTCACCTTCGCCATGTACGAACGGCTCGCGGCGATCTGCGAAGAGGCTGACCGCGATCAATCGATCAAGGTGCTCGTGCTGCGCGGGGCCGGCGACAAGGCCTTCGCCTCGGGCACCGACATCAACCAGTTCCGCGAGTTCAAGACGCCGCAGGACGCGATCGACTACGAGAACCGGATCGATCGGGTGCTCACTACGCTCGAGCAGTGCCGGGTCCCGACCATCGCCGCGATCAACGGGTTCTGCACCGGCGGCGGGGCGGGCATCGCCGCGGCCTGCGACCTGCGCATCGGCACGAGGAGCACGAAAATCGGATTTCCGATCGCCCGGACGCTCGGCAATTGCCTGTCGATGTCCAATGTCAGCCGTCTCACCGCGCTGATCGGCGCTGCGCGCGTCAAGGATCTGATCTTCACCGCGCGCCTCATTGACGCCACCGAAGCCGCCAGCGTCGGGCTGCTCGGCGAGGTCGTCGATGATATCGCAGCGCTCGACAAGCGCGCCGATGAAGTTGCCCGGCTCTTGGCCAGCCACGCGCCGCTGACGCTGACCGCGACCAAGCAGGCGGTGGCCCGCCTGCAAAAGCGGCTGACGCGGGACGAGGGCGAAGACCTCATCCTGATGTGCTACACGAGCCAGGATTTTCGCGAAGGGCTCGATGCTTTCCTCAACAAGCGCGCGCCGCAATGGCGCGGCCAATAGGACGGGCCGATGCAAAGGGATCGATCGCAATCCACCTCTCGCCGTTCGGGACCGCTTGCCGGCCTCAAGGTCATCGATCTCACCCATGTCATGGCGGGGCCGACCTGCACGTTGATGCTCGCCGACATGGGCGCTGACGTCATCAAGATCGAGAAATGGCCGAACGGCGATGACACCCGCCATTCGGTGCCGCCGAAGATCGGCGAGGAGGCGGCCTCCTTCCTGATGATGAACCGCAACAAGCGCGGCATCGTGCTGGACCTGAAGACCGATGGCGGCAAGAAGGTGCTGCGGCGGCTGATCGCGGACGCCGACGTGCTGGTCGAGAATTTCGCGCCGGGCGCCATGGAACGCCTCGGCTTCGGCTACGAAGAACTGCACAAGCAGCATCCAACGCTGATCTACTGCTCGCTGTCGGGGTTCGGCCGCACCGGTCCCTACAAGCATCGCCGCGGTTTCGATCTGGTCGCGCAGGCGATGAGCGGCATCATGAGCTTCACCGGTGAGCGTCCGGATGGGCCGCCGGTGAAGTGCGGCCCGCCACTGTCCGACATCACCGCCGGCCTGCTCGCGAGCATGGGCATCCTTGCCGCCTATACGCATCGCCTGAAGACCGGCGAAGGGCAGTGGGTCGAGACCTCGCTTTACGAGGCCGCGCTGGTGCAGACCTACTGGCAGTCCACGATCGCGCTGGCCGCAGGCACCGCGCCGCGCGCGATGGGCTCGGCGCATCCGCTCAACGCGCCGTATCAGGCCTTCGAGGCCTCGGACGGCTGGCTGGTGGTCGGCGGCGCCAACAAGAAGCATTGGCTCTTGATGCTTGAGGCGCTCGGTGCAGGCGAGCTTGCCGACGATCCGCGCTTCGTCACCGGGGCCGACCGCATGGCGCATCTGAAGGAGCTCGAGGCCGTCCTGAGCGAGCGCTTCCGCACCAAATCGCGGGCGCATTGGCTCGCGGCGCTGGACGAGAAAGGCGTGCCGTGCGGCCCAGTGCACGACATGCTGGAGGCGCTCCGCGATCCGCAGACGCTGGCGCGCGAGATGGTCGTCGAGGTCGAGCATTCCACGCTCGGTCCCGTGAAGACGATCGGGCTTCCGGTCAAGTTTTCGGAGACCCCAGGCAAAGTGCGCATCGGTGCGCCGGTCTACGGTGAGCACACAAGCGAGGTACTGGCCGAGCACGGGTTCGACCAGAAGCAGATCGAAGCGCTCGAACAAGAAGGCGCAATCGTGCTGGCATCAGGAAGACGCGAGGAACGCGTCGCCTGACCGGACGTCGATACGACAAATAAAACAGAACATAAAAAGCTGGAGGAAATCATGGGTCGGACGTCAACACTTCTGCTTTCCGCAGCCGCGGCCGTGCTCGCCGGCACAGTGCCGGCGTTTGCGGCCTGGCAACCGCAGAAGCCGATCGAGTTCGTGGCCACCGCCGGGCCGGGCGGCGGCACCGACAATCTCGCCCGCGCGGTGCAGAACATCGTCACCAAGTACAAGCTGACGGAGCAGCCGATCGTTGTCGTCAACAAGGGCGGCGGCAGCGGCGCCGAAGGCTATGTCTACGGCAAGGCGTCCGCGGGCGATCCCTACAAGGTGATCTTCGGCACGTCGAACGCCTGGCAGCAACCGCTCGTCTCCAAGGTCGCCTTCAACTACACCGATCTCACCCCGATCGCGGCGATGGCGCAGGACGAGTTCCTGCTCTGGGTCAAGCAGGACGCGCCCTACAAGACGGCAGGGGATTATCTGAAGGCGGCCGCATCGGGCGAATTCAAGATGGGCGGCGCGCAATCGAAGGACACCGACGAGGTGCTGACCCGCATGATCGAGAAGGCCGGTCAGGTCAAACTGACCTACATCCCCTTCAAGAGCGGCGCCGAGACCGCCGTGCAGCTCGCCGGCGGACATCTCGACTCCCACGTCAACAATCCCAGCGAGAGCCTCGGGCAATGGCGTGGCGGCACGCAGCGACCGCTTTGCGTTTTCAGCCCGAAGCGGCTGCCGCAGGGCCCCAAGGTCACCGCGACCGAAGGCTGGAGCGACGTTCCGACCTGCGCCGAGCAGGGGCTCGACATCAAGCAATATGAGCAGCCGCGGACGGTGTGGCTGCCCGGCAAGGTCACGCCGGACCAGGCCGCGTTCTATGTCGACCTCATGAAGAAGGTGCAGGCGACGCCGGAATGGAAGGACTACATCGAGAAGACCTCGCAGGTCGACACGTTCCTGACCGGCGCCGAGTTCGACAAGTTCATCAAGCAGGACCTCGAGCACGTCAAGCAGGTTGCGGGCGAGCAGGGCTGGCTGGTCAAGTGAGGCGACCATCGTGCAACAATCCCCACTGTCGTCCCGGCGGACGCCGGGACCCATACCGCGTGATCTATCGCGGAGTGTTGGTCGTGGTACCGACTTGGCTTCCAGTCCTCGTCAAACTTCTCCCTGGGGTTATGGGTCCCGGCTTTCGCCGGGACGACACTTGATGGCTTGGAAAACGCGTGCGTCATTCACCGGCCGCTGCACGCCATTCGACCGGAGCCCGCGATGATATCGCGCCGCGCGCTTGAACTTGCGACCGCTATCCTCACCGGCAGCTTTGGTGTGGCCGTCGTCGTCTCCAGCCTCGACAACGGCATCGGCTGGTCGAGCGCGGGGGTGGACTCCGGCACGTTCCCGTTCCTGACCGGCATCATCATCGTGCTCGGAAGCCTCTACAATCTGGTGCGAGGCTTTCTGCCGGCGACGACGCTTGCAAGCGTTCCCATCGCGATCACACCGATCGAGCTGCGCCGGCTTGCCGGCCTGTTCGTGCCGGCCGCGATCTTCGTGGCCGCGATCCCGCTGGTCGGGATGTACGTCGCCTCAAGCCTGTACGTCTTCGCGGTGCTGGCGATCCCGAGGCACCAGACCGTGCCACGCGCGCTGGCGATGGCAGCGACAACGGCGCTGGCGCTCTACGTCGTGTTCGAGCGCATGTTCCAGGTCAGCCTGCCGCATGGCGCGCTCGCCGCCGCGTTCGGCATCTGACGGAGAGGCCGATGGATAACCTCCAGCAACTCCTGCACGGCTTCACCATCGCGATCACCGTGCCGCATCTGCTCCTGATGGCGGTCGGCGTGCTGCTCGGCATTCTCGTCGGCGTGCTGCCGGGGCTGGGCGCGCCCAACGGGGTGTCGCTGCTCTTGCCGCTGACCTTCGGCATGCAGCCGGTGTCGGCGATCATCCTGCTCTCCAGCATGTATTGGGGCGCGCTGTTCGGCGGCTCGGTGACCTCGATCCTGTTCAACATCCCCGGCGAGCCGTCCTCAGTTGCAACCACCTTCGACGGCTATCCGATGGCGCGCGACGGCCGGCCGACGACGGCGCTCGCGACCGCCTTCGGTTCGGCTGCGTTCGGCGCGCTGGTCGGCGTCATCCTGATCACCTTCCTCGCATCCTGGGTGGCGCAGGTCGCGCTCGCCTTCGGGCCGCCGGAATATTTTGCGGTCTATTTCCTGGCCTTTGCGAGCTTCGTCGGCATGGGCGGGGCGGCCCCGATCAAGACCGTCGTGGCGCTTGCGATCGGCTTTGCGATCGCCGCCATCGGCATCGACACCGTCTCGGGCAGCGTCCGCCTGACCATGGGCATCGACGAACTGGTCAAGGGGGTGAACTTCGTCGTCGCCGTGATGGGCCTGTTCGGCATTGGCGAACTGCTGGTCGCCGTCGAGGAGGAATTTCATGCCCGCGCCGTCTCCTCTAAGATCGATTGGCGCGAGGTGTTTCGCGCGATCGGCCGCCTGCCGCGCCATAGCGTTGCGTTGCTGCGCAGCGCCGCGATCGGGTGCTGGATGGGGATCACGCCGGGCGGCCCGACCGCCGCATCCTTCATGAGCTACGGCATCGCCCGCCGCTTCTCGCGCCGCGGCCGATATTTCGGCACCGGCGAGGTCGAAGGCATCATCTCGCCGGAGACGGCCGATCATGCCGCGGGCACCAGCGCGCTGCTGCCGATGCTCTCGCTCGGCATTCCCGGCTCGGCGACCGCCGCCGTCATGATGGGCGGGCTCATGATCTGGGGCCTCAATCCCGGGCCGATGCTGTTCGTCGACCAGAAGGATTTCGTCTGGGGCCTGATCGCCTCGATGTATGTCGGCAACATCGTCGCGGTCGCGCTGGTGCTGCTGACCGTTCCGGTCTTCGCCGCCCTGATGCGAATTCCGTTCGTGGTCATCGCGCCCCTGATCGTGATCATCTGCGTCGTCGGCGCCTATTCGGTGTCGAATTCCTATCTCGACGTGGTGATGATGCTCGGGTTCGGAATCGTCGGCTATCTCTTCAAGAAGCTGTTCTATCCGCTGGCGCCGCTGGTGCTCGCGATCGTCATCGGCGACAAGGCCGAGGATGCGTTCCGGCAGTCGATGCTGATGTCGAAGGGATCGCTCGGGATCTTCTTTGCGAACAAGCTGGTGACGTGCCTGATCGTGGCCGGCATCGCGCTGCTGCTGCTTCCGCTCGCGTTGCAGCTCGCGCGTTTGCTGCGCAAGCCCACGCCATCCGCCAGGAATGAGACGACAGCTCAGGAGAAGGTGATCATATGACCGCAAAGCCGCTCATTGCATTGGCGATGGGAGATCCCGCCGGCATCAGCCCGGAGCTGACGGCGAAGCTCGTGGCGGAGAACGACATCCGCGCCCGCAGCCGGCTCGTGGTGATCGGCGACCGCCGCATCTTCGACGAGGGCGCGCGCGTTGCGGGCGTCAAGCCCGACCTGACCATGGTGGAGCAGGGGGCCGACCTTCGATCGGCGCAGGGCGAGGCGCTGTTTGTCGATCTTCGCCACCTCGATCCCAGGGACGTCGAGCCGAAGACCGCGACCCTCGCCGGCGGAAAATTCGCGCTGGCCAATTACCGGCACGCGCTCGAACTCGGCCGCGACAGGCGCGTCGATGCCGTCTGCTTCACCCCCTTCAACAAGCAGGCGATGCGGCTTGCCCGCGCCGAGTATGACGACGAGATCGCGTTTTCCGCGGAGGTGGTCGGCCTCAAGACCGCGGCAAGCGAGTTCAACGTGCTGGACCGGCTATGGAATGCACGGGTCACGTCCCACATCCCGCTGAGAGACGTCGCCGCGCGACTGTCCAGCGAACGCATCCATCGTGCGCTCAAGCTGACCGATGCCTGCATGCGCAACGCCGGCTTCGCCAGGCCGCGGATTGCGGTTGCGGGTCTCAATCCTCACGCCGGCGACGGCGGGAATTTCGGTCGCGAGGAGATCGACATCATTGCGCCCGTGGTCGCGGCCGGCCAGCACGAGGGCATTGCCGCGGAGGGGCCGTTCCCGGCCGACACCGTGTTCCTGCGCGCCAAGGGCGGTGCCTTCGATGCGGTGCTGACGATGTATCATGACCAGGGCCAGATCGCGATGAAGCTGATGGGCTTCGATCGCGGCGTGACCTTGCTCGGCGGCTTTCCGTTCCCGATCTGCACGCCCGCGCACGGCACCGCCTACGACATCGCAGGCCAGGGGATCGCATCGATCGGCGCCAGCCGCGCCGCGCTGCTGCTCGCGGCGGAGATGGCGGGGCGCCGTGCTGCGTGACGAGGCGGCGCGCGCCAAGCCGCGAGGCAGAATTGCACCGAGATCAATGTTCTTATTGTACTCAGAATTGCACCGGTTCATATTGCGGGGCATCGATCAAAATGCACCGAGAGGGGGGCGCGCCCGACAAAGCGGAGCAACAGAATGGGTATGAATTATCTTGATGTGTTTCTGGCATTCCTCGGAATGACCTTTGGCCTGCCTTCAGTGCTGCCCGGCCTCTTTTTCCAGCGGAAGGCCGAGCCGCCTCGGACCTCGCAAGTGACGTCGATCGACGCCGGCGCCACAACAACCGATGACGACGTCACGGCGATCTGAGCCGAATCTCGCCCGCGATGTTTCGGCGTGACGCGAGCCGAGGTGCGAGCGTGACGGTCATGGAGATGCGCAGATGGATTTGACGGTCGCTACAGTGATCATCGCCTTTTCCGGCGTCTTCCTGATCTGCTTCATGAAGGGCGCATTCGGCGGCGGCTTCTCCATCGTCGGCATTCCGTTGCTGTCGTGCGTGATGGATCCGGTCACGGCGGGCGGCCTGCTCGCGCCGCTCTTCATCGCTATGGACCTGTTCGCGCTACGCTACTGGAAGCCCTCGACATGGTCGAAGCCGGACCTGGTGCTGCTGTTGCCCGGGCTCGTGATCGGCATTGCCCTCGGCTATCTCTTGTTCCGTGTCTTGGACCATCGCGCCGTCGCGATCGTGATGGCGGTCGTGACGTTGAGCTTTGTTGGCATATGGCTCGTGAGTGATCCGAAGGTGGTCATTCGTCCGCGCTCCCCACCGAAGGCGGTTGCTGCCGGTCTTGCTTCGGGTGTCACGACCATGGTCGCGCACTCCGGCGGACCGCCCCTGGCGATGTACCTCCTGCCGCTTGGCCTCAGCAAGGAGGTCTACGCGGGAACGACGAGCCTGTTCTTCACCGTCGGCAACGCGATCAAGGCGGTACCTTGGCTGTTGCTCGCGCGGCCGGCGGGCAACGTCTGGATCGTGATGGCGGCGTGCCTCTTTGCTATTCCCAGCGGCGTCTGGCTCGGCTGGCGGCTGCACGGAAAGCTGGACCAGCGGCAGATCTACCAAGCGTGCCATGGCTTGCTGGCCGTGACGGCGTTGAAGCTGTTGTGGGATGGAGTGTCTGGTTATCTCGGATAGGCTGTAAGTTGCGCCGCATCATGGCAAAGCGCTTTGACGCGCGCAAAACACCAGCGAACACAACCCTCCGGCTACTGTGCATGGGGTTGTTTTCGCGGTTTTTGATCGGGCAGGCGGATCCTGGCCTCAGGCCCCGCAGACGATCAAGCCGTACCAGCCGAGCCCCCGATAGGTCTCGTAGCCCGGCGTCGCATGGAACGCGACCATCGTGCCGGAGCGGTCCTGATAGAAGCCGGAGCGCTGGCCGTTCAGCGACAGCGAGATGCGCTCGCTCAGAATGCCCTGGCCGTCGGAGGCCGCGATGACGCGGAAATTGGAGTCGACCAGCAGCACGCGGGCCTTGTCGCCGTCGCCGACGCGCACGCCCTGGACGATGGCGCGGGCCTGCGGCTCCCAGTCGAAATGGATGGCGAGCACGCCGATCGGCGCGCCGTCGGCCTGGCCACCGGCGCGGACGCTGGCGCAATAGGTCGCGACCTGCGCGTTGCCGAGCAGCGGCTGGTTCTCGACGTCGCCGGCGACATAGTCGTCGCCGGAGCGCAAGGTCCTGGCTTCGCGAAACCATTTGGTGTGGGCGACGTTCTGGCCGACGACGCGAAAGCGGTCGGCACGGCCGTTGGCGATGACGTTGCCGTCGAGGTCGCAGAGCCAGAGGTCGAGATAGACGGTGTAGGCGCCGAGGATGACGCCGAGGCGCTGCGAGGCATAGGTGACCGCGGCCGGAGCAGGCGAGGCGGCGCAATCGACCACGGCGGAGTCGGTCGCCCACCAACGTACGTCGCAGGTGCGTTCATAGAGGTTGCGGTCGATCAGTTCGACCGCATTGAGCGACAAATCGACCATGCGCTCGCCGCGCGAGCGCTGGCTCATGCGGTCGATCGAGGCGACGAGATCGCCGGTGCGTTTCGTCAGCTGGGTCTCGAGCTCGCGCGCGATAGTCTCGACCTGCTGGCCGACGCCGCGCACCTCCTGCGCCACCACCGCGAAGCCCGCGCCTTGCGCGCCGGCGCGCGAGCTCTCGATCAGCGCGTTCAGCGCCAGCATCTTCATCTGGTTGGTGATCTGCTGGATCGCCTTGGTCTTGTCGACCGCGATCTGGTTGACCTCCGCGGTGAGGCGGTTGATCAGCGCGGAAATGTCGGAATCGTCGTCAGCGGGTTCGGCGGCAATCGGCTTGGCTTTCAGACCCAGCGCAGCAGACATCGGGGACTTCCCTTGGCAATGAGGCCTGATCTGCAATGAACCCGGAACAATCGCTTACAGATCGAATACGATTCTTTTTCGAAGATTCCGCCTAACGCCTGCTTAATTTGCTGTTCGACGGAATGCCCAAATGATAGTCACTCCGGCCTGTCGGCCGGCCATCCACCGCTTTGTGCGGCCCGGCCGTTGCAAATTGCCGGGGTTTCCCGGCCAATCCCCTTAAGCCAGTGACCGGGCGCCTAGCGTGATCGCCCGAACCTCGAGTTCCCAACAGACAGCCGCTCGTCATGACGCCGCCCGCCACCGCCTTGCCCGTCGAAGCGCCCCAGGCGTTCCTGGGGGTGACGCGCTCGCTCACCGACAAGCTCTGGCGCGACCGGCTGGATGCGCGTGGGGCGGCCCAGGCGCTCGCCATCGTGCAGCGGCACCAGTTGCCGGAACTGCTGGCGCGGGTGCTGGCGGGGCGCGGGGTCGATATCGACACTGTGCCCGACTTCCTCGACCCGACCATCCGAAAGCTGCTGCCGGACCCCTTCACGGTGACGGAGATGGAGGCAGCCTCCAAGCGGATCGCGGATGCGGCACAGAAGGGCGAGAAGGTTGCGATCTTCGGCGACTACGACGTTGACGGCGCGACCTCGGCGGCGCTGCTGGCCTGGCACCTGCGCCATTGCGGGCTTGATCCGCTGATCCACATCCCCGACCGCATTTTCGAGGGCTACGGCCCGAACGTCGAAGCCGTTCGGGGGCTGGCGGCGAAGGGCGCCACGCTGCTCGTCACCGTCGATTGCGGCACCACCAGCATTGAGCCGCTGGCTGAGGCCAAGCGCCTCGGCATGTCCGTGGTCGTGATCGATCATCATCAGGCCGGCACGGAGTTGCCCGAGGTCGATGCACTGGTCAATCCGAACCGGCTCGACGATCTCTCCGGCCTTGGCCATCTCGCCGCGGTCGGCCTCGTGCTGGTGACGCTGGTCGCGGTCAATCGCGAATTGCGCCAACGCGGCTTCTGGACCTCCGAGATGCCCGAGCCTGATCTCTTGGGCATGCTGCATCACGTCGCGCTCGGCACGGTCGCCGATGTCGCGCCGCTGATCGGACTCAACCGCGCCTTCGTCGCCAAGGGGCTGATCGCGATGCGGCGGCGCGACCATGTCGGCCACACCGCGCTGATGGATGTGGCGCGGCTCAACGGCCCGCCGGAGGCCTGGCATCTCGGCTTCATGCTGGGGCCGCGCGTCAATGCCGGCGGCCGCATCGGCCGTGCCGATCTCGGCGTGCGGCTCTTGCTCGAAGGCGACAGCGTCGAAGCCGCGCGGATCGCCGCCGAGCTCGATCGCCTCAACACCGAACGTCGCGTCATCGAGCAGGCCGCCGAAGCACAGGCCGAGGCCGAGGCGCTGGCCTCGATCGGGCTGGAGGACAAGCTCGGCGTCATCGTCACGGCGTCCGAAGGCTGGCACCCCGGTGTGGTCGGCCTTGTCGCCTCCCGCTTGAAGGAGAAGTTTTCGCGGCCGGCCTTTGCCATCGCGCTCGAGCCCGGCGGCATCGGCACCGGCTCGGGCCGCTCGATCGCCGGCGTCGACATCGGCAAGGCGGTGCGGCAGGCGGTCACCGACGGCATCCTGCTCAAAGGCGGCGGCCACGCGATGGCCGCGGGCGTGACGCTGCGCAAGGAGAAGCTCGCCGAATTCCGCGCCTATCTCGAAAATGCGCTGGCGCGCGACGTCGCCGCGGCGCGTCACGTCAACGAGCTCTATATCGACGGTGCGGTCTCCGCGCGCGCGGTGACGACGGAGCTTGCGACCACGCTCAACCGCGCAGGGCCCTTTGGCAGCGGCAATCCGGAAGCGGTGCTGGCGCTGCCGGCGCACCAGCTCGTCTATGCCGATGAGGTCGGCCAGGCGCATCTGCGTTTGCGCTTCAAGTCCGGCGACGGCGCCATCGTCAACGGCATCGCGTTCCGTTCGGTCGGACAAAAGCTCGGCAATGCGCTGGTCGCCAATCGCGGCCAGCAACTGCACGTCGCGGGATCGTTGTCGGTCGACCGTTACCAGGGCGCCGAGCGCGTGCAGTTCCGCGTCATCGACGTTGCGCTACCGGACCAGGGGCCGTCCGTGATTAAGTAGCGGCCTCAAAAAACAAGAAAGGGAGTGAACATGGCAGGGCAGGTTGAGGGCAAGGTCGCGCTGGTGACGGGCGGCGCCTCCGGCATCGGCGAGGCGATCGTCGAGCTGTTTGCGCGCGAGGGCGCAACCGTCATTGCAACCGACATCGACGAGCTGCGCGGTCCCGAGCTCGCCAAGCGCATCACCAAGGCCGGCGGCACGGCGATCTTTCTGGAGCAGGACGTCACCAGCGAGGAGCGTTGGATCGAGATCGTCGCCGAGATCGCGAAGCGCTACGGCCGGCTCGACGTGCTCGTCGCCAACGCCGGCATCGGCATTGCCGTGCCCTCGATCGTCGACATGACGCTCGGTGACTGGCGCAAGCAGAACGCGATCAATCTCGACGGCGTGTTTCTCTCCGTCAAGCATTGCCTGCCCTTGATGCGCAAGACCGGCGGCGGCTCGATCGTCATGATGTCCTCGCTGGCGGGCCTGCGCGGCTCGCCGGGGCTGTCGGCCTATTCGGCCACCAAGGGCGGCGTGCGGCTGTTTGCGAAATCGATCGCGATGGAGTGCGCGGCTGTGGGCGACGGCATTCGCGTCAACTCCGTTCATCCCGGCATCATCGACACCCCGATCTGGGGCAAGATCCCGACGGGGGCGACCGGCAACCAGGGCAACGCGCCGATCGATCCGGACGAACGGGCCCGGGTCGTCACGCCGCTCGGCCGCGCCGGGCAGGCTGCGGAGATTGCCTCTGGCGTGCTGTATCTGGCGTCAGATGCCTCGCGCTACGTCACCGGCAGCGAGCTCGTGATCGACGGCGGCATGAACGCCGGCGGCGTGCCGCGGCGGCAATAGGCCGCCGCGCGGGCTGCGAAGGGCAGGGTGGCGCCCGCGGGGGCTGACGCGCAGGCGCCGGACCTGTAGAAGGCGAGGAGCTTCCGACCGACAGGGGTTTCCTTCGCCATGGCGCACAGCCTTCACTCTTCGTCATCCACGCCAGCGCCATTTCGCTCGAACCGGCCGGACCTTGCCACCGACGCGATCCGCACCGCGCGCGAGGACCTCGCCGCCTGCTTCCGCATGGCCGCGCGCAACGGCTTTGAGGAGGGCATCTGCAACCATTTCTCGGCCGTCGTGCCGGGCCATGATGATCTGTTCCTGGTCAACCCCTACGGCTACGCCTTCCGCGAGCTGACCGCGTCAAAGCTGCTGATCTGCGACTTCCACGGCAACGTGCTCGACGGCGAGGGCGTGCCCGAGGCGACGGCGTTCTACATCCACGCCGAGATGCACAAGCGCCTGCCGCGCGCAAAGGTCGCCTTCCATACCCACATGCCCTACGCCACGGCGCTGTCGATGACCGAGGGCGATCCCCTGATCTGGGCCGGGCAGACCGCGCTGAAATTCTACGGCCGCACCGCGGTCGACCGCGACTATAACGGCCTTGCGCTCGACAACCGCGAAGGTGCGCGGATCGCGTCCGCCGTCGGCGATGCCGACATCGTCTTCATGAAGCATCACGGCGTGATGGTGCTGGCGCCGACCATCGCGGAAGCCTGGGACGATCTCTATTATCTCGAACGCGCCGCCGAGGTGCAGGTGCTGGCGATGTCGACGGGGCGCAAGGTGCTGGCCGTCGATCCCGCGATTGCGGCCGAGACCTACAAGCAGATGCGCGAGGGCGATTCCGAATCCGCGCGGTTGCATCTGGCCGCGGTTCGCAGGCAGCTTGATGCTGAGGAGCCGCAGTACAGGCACTGACCCCAACCGCCGTCATTCCGGGGCGCGCGAAGCGCGAGCCCGGAATCCATCGCGCAGCAATCCAGGCGGACAAATGGATTCCGGGCTCGCGCCAAGTGGCGCGCCCCGGAATGACAAAGTGAGAGAGCGGGCGCTACGACCCCTGCCGCAGCCTCGCCAGCACCTTCAGCCCGCCATAGCCGTCCGCCGGCGTAATCCCCGCGCGCTGCTGGAAATCCTTGATCGCCTTCATCGTGTCGTTGCCGACGCGGCCGTCGGTGCCGCCGGTGTCGAACCCGGCCTTGGTCAGCCGCGTCTGCATCTCCTGCACCTCGGCGAGCGTCAACGCGCGTTCGGAACCGGGGAAGGGCTGGATGAAAGGCGGCGCGCCGAGGCAGCGGTCGCCGAGATGGCAGATCGCCAGCGCATAGTTCATCGAGGGGTTGTAGCTCTTCACTGAGTAGAAATTCGGCCCGAGCAAAAAGGTCGGTCCGCCCGCGACCGGCGTCCACATCTGTGCGGTCGCGGAGGCTTGCGGAAACGGCTGGCCGTCGGCGCGGGTGACGCCGGCCGCCTGCCATGCCGCATAGGTGCGGTTGCCGCTCATGTCGCCTGATGCGCGCACCTCGTAGCCCCAATGCTCGCCGCGGTGCCACTTGCCGCGATTGACGAGGTACTTTGCCGTCGAGCCCAGCGCGTCGTCGGGCTTGCCGAATGGCGAGACCTTGCCGTCGCCGTCATAGTCGATGCCGACGTTGAGCCAGACTTCCGGCATCCATTGCGAATGCCCCATCGCGCCGGCCCAGGAGCCCTTCATCTCCTCCGGCGTGCTCCAGCCCTTGTCGACGATGCGCAGCGCGTTGATCAGCTCGGTCTCCCAATAGGCCTTGCGGCGCGGCTCGTTCCAGGCGAGCGCGGCGAGCGAGGGAAACACCGGCGTCATGTGGTTCTGCTGCACCAGCGGATCGCCATAGGCGGACTCGACGCCCCACAGCGCCAGCAGCGTGCCGCGCTCGACGCCGAAGTCGCGCTCGATGCGCGCGAGCAGGGCCTCGTTGTTCTTCAGCGCGATCTTCCCGTTGATGATGCGCCAGTCGGAGACGCGGCGGTTGATGTATTGCCAGACCTGCTCGTGGAATTCGGGCTGGTTGCGCATCTGCTTGAACACGCTCATGTCAGGCTCGACCCGTGCCATCGCGCGTTGCCAGGTCGCGGCCGAAATGCCCTTCGCCATCGCGCGTGCGCGAAAAGACTCGCGCCACTCGTCGAAGCCCGGCGGCGCGGCGAGCGTCCGTGTCGGCAATGCCAGCAAGGCTGCCGCGCCGAGCGTGGATTTCAGCAAGGTACGGCGCGTGTGATTGGCCGAGGAATCAGGTTGTTTCATGGGCGCAGTCTAGCGGGAAACATGGCGCCTGTGAGCCGGTCCCTGGAACGTAGGGAACAGGCAACCTGCCGCACGGCCCGATGGCGAAGTTAAGAAAGTGTTGAAGGGCGGGTGGGGCCAAGCACACGAAAGCGCCATTCCCCGATTTTTTGCTCAGCCGCTTTACGGTCGGTTCGCTCTTGTCCTGCAAAATCCCCGTATGCGGGAGCTGTTCGACATCATCCGTGCCAATCCCTGGCCGTTCGGCGCAGGGCTGTTCGTCGTGATCCTGATGATCATCGCGGAAAACTTTGGCCGCGGCATTCAGGGCGACGGCGCCGTCGGCGACTTCTCGGATGCCGATGGCGGCGACGGAGGCTGCGGCGACTAGGGCTAGTCCCGGCGCGGTCTAGTCGTCCTGCAAATCGGCCGCGATTCCGGCGAGCCAGCGCCGGACCGAGGTTTCCGCCTTGCTATCCAGATTCCGGGCGAGGCGCTTCTCCAGCGCAATCACCCGCTCCCGGCACGCCTTCAACAGCGTCGCGCCGCGCGGCGTCAGCGTCCATTGCTGGATGCGGCCATGGACGGGATGGGGCGTCATTGCAATCGCGCCGTCGCGTTCGAGGTTGCGAATGATGACGCCCACCGTCTGCGGCGTGAGGAAGGTGAGGCGGGCGACGTCGGCGCCCGACAGGCCCGGATAGGCGTTGAGCATCGTCAGCACGGCAAATTGCGGCGAGGTCACGCCGAGATCGGCGAGTGTCCGTTCCATCGTCAGGCGGACCGCGGCATGGGCCTGGCGCAGCAGGTAGCCAAGATAGCCTTCCTCGCCGCGTTTGCCCTCCCCTGGGGCGGGCACGCGAACGGCACCGCCGTCGGAAGCGGCGGGGGCCTTCCGCGGGCCTTTCGATCTTGTGAGGTCAGCGGCCTTGCGCGTCATATAAGAGCTCTTATACAATATAAGCACTCTTACAATAACACGAGGTGCACGGCAATGTCACACGCCCGCAGCGAATACGAGGATTTCAAGCGGATCGCGCCCGATGCCTATGATCTGGTGCTGGCGCTCGGACAGCTTGCGGCCAAGGCCGGCCTGGACAAGCAGTTGCTCGAGCTGGTCAAGTTGCGCGCCTCGCAGATCAACGGCTGCGCCTTCTGCGTCCAGCATCACATCCTGCTCTCGGAGCGGCTCGGCGTGCCCATGGACAAACTCCATCTGGTCGCGGTCTGGCGCGAGGCACCGATCTACTCAGCGCGCGAGCGTGCGGCATTGGCCTGGACCGAAGCACTGACGCTGCTGCCGAACGGCTTCGGCGATGAGGTCTATGCCGAGGTGCAGCGCGAATTCTCCGAGACCGAGCTGATGTACCTGACCTCGGCTGTCGCCTCGATCAACGTCTGGAACCGGTTTGGTGCGGCCTATCGCTGGACGCCGGCGAAGCGGCCGGTCGCGACGAATGCCGCGGCATCCTGATTGCCATTAGGGAACAAGGGGAGGTTGTCATGACAGCAATGAGTTTGGCCACCACGCAACGCCCGGTGCCGTCGCGGTCAATGGCGCTGGCCGTTGTCGGCGGGCTCGCCTGCGCACTCGCGATCGGCAAGGCGCTACCGCTGACGATGGAGACCGTGTCAGGCGCGCTCGCGCCGCTCTGCGCGACGGCCGCGGAGAGTTCGCCGCTCGACAAGGTCGAGCCGATCGGCTCCTACGCGTTGCCGAACGTGCCGGGCAAGCGCGTGACCATCGTGCGCGTCTTCTACGGACCCGGCGGATTTACGCGGCCGCATCGCCACGCAGGCTCGGTGACGGCCTACATCACCAAGGGCGAGATCCGCTCCCAGCTCGGCGGCGGCCCGGTCGAGACGTTTGGCGTCGGCCAGTCCTTCTTCGAACCGCCCGGCGCGACGCATCTGGTGTCGGCGAATGCCAGCGCCACGGAGCCGGCGGAATTGATCGCGGTGTTCGTGGCGGACGAGGGCGCGCAGCTGACGACGTTTCTGGATTAGTTCTTAGTTCGTAGCCCGGGTGAGCGAAGCGACACCCGGGAACAGTCGTCGTGAGAATCCCGGATGTCGCTTCGCTCACCCGGGCTACGCAATTGGGGTGGCTCTGCGATCTCGTCAACCCCCGTACGACGCCGGATCGGGATTGTCGGACGGGTGCTCGAACGACTTCTTCATCGACACCGGCATCGGCACGTGGAAGTTCAGGCCGCGCGGCGGCACCGGTTCCATGAACCATTTGTTGTAGATCTTCTCGATCTCCGGGCTCTTGTAGAGTTTTGCAGTCGCGCGATCGACCACCGCCTTGAACGCCGTATCGTCCTTGCGCAGCATGATACCGTAGGGCTCGGGATCGGAAAAGGCGCCGGAGCTGATCGCGTAAAGCGACGGGTCCTTCGATGAAGCGATCATGGCCGCAAGCTGGATGTCGTCCATGACGAAGGCCTCGGCGCGGTCGGTCTCGACCATCAGGAAGGCCTCGGGGACGTCCTTTGCATTCATGACGGTGATGCCGAGCGAGCGGGCGGCGTTGGCCTTGTTGAGCTGGGTGATGTTGGTGGTGCCCGAGACCGAGACGACGGCCTTGCCCTTGAGGTCGTCGACCTGGTCGAGCTTCGAAGCCTTCTTCGACACGAAGCGGCTCGCCGTGAGGAAATGCGTGTTGGTGAACCACACCTGCTTCTGGCGGTCGGCGTTGTTGGTGGTCGAGCCGCATTCGAGGTCGATGGTGCCGTTCGCCATCAGCGGAATGCGGTTGGACGACGTCACGAGGTTCTCGTTGACCGCGAGCTTGTCCAGCTTCAGCTCGGCCTTGATCTCCTCGACGATCTTCATGCAGATGTCGATGGCGTAGCCGACGGTCTTCTGCTTCTCGTCGATATAGCTGAAGGGCACGGCACTGTCGCGCACCCCGAGCGTGATCGCGCCGGTGTCCTTGATCTTCTTCAGCGTACCGGTCAATTCCTGCGCGTGAGCCGGCACGGCGAATGCGACGGCCGCAAGGACCGCCGCGGTGAGACAACGCATGTGCTTCCCTTTCCCCAGTTTGCTTGCCGGAAGCCAAGCAATTCTGGGGCCAGAGAAGGTCAGGCCGTTCGGAGAGGCCCGGACGCCGATCCGGACAAGCCTCGTGCGCCGAAAGGGGGCGTGATGGGATCGTCGTCGAGGCGCGCCGAGCGGTGAGGCGCGAGCTGCCTCAATTATCCTCGCTGCTCGAGCCCTCGCGCGGGTCCGGCTTGATCACATCCTCGGGCAGCGCATGTGCCACGGGCTGGGGCGTGCCCGCGATCTCCGGGCCGACTTCGCGGCCGCGGGCGCGGATCAGGCGTTCATAGGCGGAGACCAGCGTGACGTAGGGGCTGACCCAGATCCAGCCGTCGCGGGTGAACACCTGGACGTCGAAATGCAGGTGCATCGACGTGCCGGCGGGATGATCGAGATAGTTCGAGACCACGCCGATCTTCTCGCCCTCGGTCACCATCCGGCCGTTGAGCAAACCGTCGGCGTTCATCGCCTGCGGGTTCATGTGCATGTAGCGGAAGCGCATGTGCTCGGTGCGGCTGTTGATCTCGAGCGTCGCGGCCTGGTCCTTGGAAGCGCGGATCACGATGGCGTCGCGTACGGCGACGACGGCGCGCTGCTTGGGATCGCAGGGGGCGCGGCCCTCGCCGGGCGGCGGGCACTCGGCGGCGCGGATGTCCTCGCCCTGGTGGCCGTAACCGCCGCCGCATTGCCAGACTTCGAAGCTGCGGGACTCGCAGAAATTGTCGCGCCAGGGATAGGCAGTCGGACCGTCGTTCTTGTCGCGCTTGCCGTAGGACTGCGAGCGCACGAAAGCGGGTGCCTTCTCCAGCGGGAAGCGGATCTGCGCATAGGCCATCACGTCCGGATGGCCGCTCTTGTTGCGGTAGCCGCTGTTCGGGATGATGTCGCCGCTCGGCCGGTAGCTGAAATCGGCCGAACGCCCTGAGGGACGATCGATGATGTCGGAGGCAACGTCCATCAACGGCCGCATGCGCTGGCCGCCGGCGACGCGCAGCGCCTTCAGGAAACGTTCGGCAACCGGATAGGCTTCCTTGCAGGCGAGCCGCCGCGGCTTTGCGACGCTGTCCAGGCACTGGATCGACACCACATAGGCAACGCCGAAGCGGGTGAAGGCGTAGCGCACATAGCCTTCCCGGATGAACCTGCGCAGGTCCGGATAGAGGGCCGCAAGCGGTTTGACCGGCTCGCCCTTGCCGCCGGCGGGATCGGCGATGTCATAGAGCAGCGCAGAGCCCGTGATCTGCACCTCGACGGGTCTTGCGTAGACACGCGTCGGCATGCCGTCACCGGCGCCGGGCTCGAGCGAGAAGCTGGCGCTGTATCCGGCGGGGCCGGCGTCGAACATGTCGACGGGGTTGAAATCGGCCTGATAGCGCGACAGCGACAGGCTCGGCGGCGCGCCGTTGCGCTGGGCCTCGCGATAGGCGCCGGCGTCGAACGGCAGCAGCACGGGCACGGAGCTGCGGGCAATGCCGGTGAAGAATTGCGAGGAGATTGCGTTGAGCTGCACGAGCGCCGGCATCGCGCGCGGATCGTAGCGCGGCACGGAACGGCGGGGCACGAAGATGAAATCGTCCGCGGCCCGGGGGTGGCTGTTGATCTCGGTGCGGAGCTGGTCGAGCGCTGCGCGCCAATCGACGCGCAGGGCCGTGAGCGAGGGGCTGCGGAATTCATCCGCAGCCAGCGGAGCGGCAACGAGGAGCGAAAGCGACGCCAGAACACGCGAGACGAAGCGGAACCACTTCCTATCCACTGTCTCGCCCCCCGGCGGTACCTGTTCCGATCCTCGATCCCTGGCTTAGTCCTTGGCGCGCTCGGAGTAGGAGCCGTCCTCGGTCATCACCACGATGCGGGTTCCGACGGCGATGTGCGGCGGCACGGTGGTGCGGATGCCGTTGGAGAGCACCGCGGGCTTGTAGGACGACGAGGCGGTCTGGCCCTTGGTCACCGGCTCGGTCTCGACCACTTCCAGCGTCACGCGCTGCGGCAGCGCGAGCGAGACCACGTTGACGTCGTGGGTCGACAGCTTGACGGTCATGTCCGGTTGAAGATACGCGGCCGCGTCGCCGACCACGTCCTTGGAAACCTGGACCTGATCGTAGGTCTCGGGGTTCATGAAGTGGTAGCCGTCGCCGTCTTCATACAGGAAGGTGAAGTTACGCTCTTCGATCGTCGCCTTTTCGACCTGGTCGGTGGTCTTGTAGCGCTCGGAGATCTTTACCCCGTCCGAGATTCGGCGCATTTCGATCTGGCTGACCGGGGTGCCCTTGCCGGGATGGATGTTCTCGGCGCTCACGACGACATAGAGCTTGCCGTCTTGCTCGATCACGTTGCCCTTGCGAATAGAACTGGCGATGACTCTCAAAGCTGTATTTCCTGCTTGCTTGGCCCGGCTCGGGCCAGGACGTGGTCAAATTGATGGGGGACTTGGGGCCTCAAATCAGACCTCGGCGCCCGTTTCGGGCCGCAACATACTGATTTTGCCGTTGGATGCCAGCACTTTGCTGATGGTTGGGGTGGTCGGTTAATGGCTGGGGACAAGCCGATTTCGCCGTTCTGGTCGCCTGAGCGGCACCTCGACCGGCGGCCGTTCCTCCAGGCGAGGGGAGCCGTGACCGGGGCTTTACGGGGGTTTTTCGCCGAGCAGGGCTTCATGGAGGTCGAAACCTCCGTTCTTCAGGTCTCCCCGGGCAATGAGACCCATCTGCACGCCCCCCGAACCGAGATCGTGCGGCCCGACGGCAGCCGGGCCAGCCGCTATTTGCGGACCTCCCCGGAATTTGCCTGCAAGAAGCTGCTGGCGGCCGGCGAGCCCCGAATCTTCGAGTTCGCCCGGGTGTTCCGTGACCGCGAGCGCGGCGACCTGCATCTGCCCGAATTCACCATGCTGGAATGGTACCGGGCCGGTGCGCCCTATGACGCCATCATGGCCGACACCGTCGTGGTCATCGCCCGCGCGGCGCAGGCGACCGGGATCGGGACCTTCTCCTTCCGCGGCCGGACCGCCGACCCCTTTGCCGAGCCGGAGCTCCTGACGGTCGCAGGCGCCTTCGAACGGTTCGCCGGCATCGATCTGCTGTCGACAATCTCGGGCGATGAGGGTAACCGTGCCGCGCTCGCCCAAATGGCCGCCGGCAAGGTCCGGGTGGCCGGGGACGACACCTGGTCCGACATCTTCAGCAAGGTTCTGGTCGAGCATGTCGAGCCGCATCTGGGGCAGGGGCGTTTGACCATTCTGTTCGAATACCCATCTCCAGAGGCGGCATTGGCGCGCGTGAAGGCCGGCGATCCCAGGGTCGCCGAACGGTTCGAGGTCTATGCCTGCGGCGTCGAACTCGCCAACGGTTTTGGCGAACTGACCGACGCCGAAGAGCAGCGACGGCGCTTCACGGAATCGATGGCGGAGAAGCAGCGTCGCTACGGCGAGGCCTATCCGCTGGACGAGGACTTTCTGGCCGCGGTCGCCGCAATGCCGGAGGCGAGCGGCGTCGCGCTCGGCTTCGACCGGCTGGTGATGCTGGCCAGCGGCGCAACACGGATTGATCAGGTGGTGTGGACGCCCCCCTGCAAATGAAACGCCAAGTGAGACATGACGAAGACCAATCTTGCACGCACCTTGCGTGAGCCGGCCGAGCTCGTGGCCGAGCACCTCGCGCCTGCCGCGGCCCTACCGGCACTGGAGCGCGTTGCCGCGCGCTATGCGGTCGCGATCACGCCGGCGCTGGTCGAGCTGATCGACACGTCCGATCCCGACGATCCCATCGCCCGCCAATTCGTGCCGACCGCCGCGGAGCTCGAGATGCAGCCGGGCGAGAGCGCCGATCCGATCGGGGATCACCCGCACTCGCCGGTGCCCGGCATCGTGCATCGCTATCCCGATCGCGTGCTGTTCAAGCTCGTTCACGTCTGCGCGGTCTATTGCCGCTTCTGCTTCCGCCGCGAGATGGTCGGACCCGGCAAGGACAACGCGCTCTCGGACAGCGCTTATCGTGCTGCCATTGATTACATCCGCGCGCACGACGAGATCTGGGAGGTGATCCTGACCGGCGGCGATCCCCTGATGCTGTCGCCGCGCCGCATGAACGAGATCATGGCCGATCTCGCCGGCATCGATCACGTCAAGATCATCCGCCTTCACACCCGCGTGCCCGTCGCCGACCCCGCGCGCGTCAGCGACGAGATGGTCGCAGCGCTGAAGGTCGCGGGCGCGACCACCTGGGTTGCGCTGCATGCCAACCACGCACGCGAGCTCACGGAAGGCGCCCGCGCCGCCTGCGCGCGGCTCGTCGATGCCGGGATTCCCATGGTCAGCCAGTCCGTGCTCTTGCGCGGCGTCAATGACAGCGTCACGGCCTTGTCGGATTTGATGCGAGCTTTCGTCGAATGCCGGATCAAGCCGTACTATCTGCATCACGGCGATCTCGCACCGGGCACCGCGCATCTGCGCACCACGCTGGCGGAGGGGCAGGAGCTGATGCGGCAGCTGCGCGGACGGGTGTCAGGACTGTGTCAGCCTGAATACGTCATCGATATTCCCGGGGGCGCCGGCAAGTCGCCGGTGGGGCCGAACTATGTGTTGGCGGCACAAAATACCGCACCCGATGCACGTGAAGCGGCGACGGAAACGCGCTATCGTATCGTGGACTATTGCGGTGACGTTCATCTCTATCCGCCCGAGACGTGAGTGGTGACGGAGTGGACGCCGGTTTGAGCATGGAGGAACGGAAATGAAGAGGATCATCGTGGCCGTGTCGCTCGTGGTCTTGCTCGGCGGCGCGGCAGTCGCGCAGACCGGCAGCAAGGGATCGACCACCACCACGTCGGGACCGTCGGCGGGCAATTTGCCGCCTGCACCCGTCGGTCATCGGCAGCCGCGCGCCGGCGACGTGCCGAACGAGAAGAATTTGAGCGACCCGAACGATCCCCTCAGCAAGGAAAACCAGGCGCTCGACAAGAAGATCAAGAGCATCTGCCGCGGCTGCTAGGCCGCGTCGGTGCGGGCAGGGCGCGACAGCTCGCCCCGCCCGCGTTTGCTTTGGCCTTACGCCGAGCGCTCGTGCAGCCCCGCGCGCGCGGCGTTGCGCCGGATCTCGACCGCATCGGCGAGCTGCTCGAGCACGGTTGCCGTGGTCGCCCAGTCGATACAGCCGTCGGTGATGCTCTGGCCGTAGGTGAGCGGCTTGCCCGGAACCACGTCCTGGCGGCCGGCGACGAGATTGCTCTCGATCATCACACCCATGATGCGGTTCTCGCCGCCGGAGATCTGGCCGGCAATGTCGGCCATGACCAGCGGCTGGTTTTCCGGCTTCTTGCTCGAATTGGCATGGCTCGCATCCACCATCACCAGCGGCGCGACGCCGGATTTCGCCAGCTCGTTGCAGGCCGCCGCAACGCTTGCCGCATCGTAGTTCGGCGTGCTGCCGCCGCGCAGGATGATGTGGCAGTCCTCGTTGCCCGCGGTCGAGGCGATCGCCGAGCGGCCGAGCTTGGTCACCGCCATGAAATGATGCGGGTGCGAGGCCGACTTCACCGCGTCCGCCGCGATCCGCACGTTGCCGTCGGTGCCGTTCTTGAAGCCGACCGGGCAGGACAGGCCAGAGGCCAGCTCGCGATGGATCTGGCTCTCGGTCGTGCGCGCGCCGATCGCGGCCCAGGACACGAGGTCGGCGATGTATTGCGGCGTCGTCATGTCCAGGAATTCGGCGCCGGCCGGGAGGCCGAGATTGTTCACTGCCGACAGCACGTTGCGCGCCAGCCGCAGGCCCTTGTTGATGTCGAAGCTGCCGTCGAGATCGGGGTCGTTGATCAGGCCCTTCCAGCCGACAGTGGTGCGCGGCTTCTCGAAATAGACCCGCATCACGATCTCGAGCTGGTCGGCGAGGTCTTCGCGTAGGGCGGCGAGGCGCTCGGCATAGTCGAGCGCGGCCTTGGGATCATGTACCGAGCAGGGGCCGACCACGACCAGCAGACGGTCGTCCTGGCCGGTGAGGATGGCGTGGATGGCGTTGCGCGCCGCCATCACCACACGCGTTGCGGTGAGCGTGCGCGGGACCTCCCGCATCACCTCATCCGGCGTGCTCAGCTCTTTCAGTTCGCGGATACGAAGATCGTCGGTCGTGCTCAGCACGGCGGGCTCCTGTTTGTTTGAACCTGCCGGCCAATAAAAAAGCCGCCAGGTCTGGCGGCTGTTCGGACGTTTGCTTCAATATTTCAGATTGAGCGCGATCCTCCTGCCGCCAGCGAGCTGTCGTAGCTAAAGTACCAAAAATAGCTGGTGACGAGGGTGATCATGGAAGGCCATATAGCGTGCCATTGGCGGGTTGTCACCCCCCAAAACGGCACAGGCGCGACGAGGCGTCTCAGGTGTTGCTGTCGCGTGCCGCCAGCGCCATGCCGATCAGGGTGGCGCCGCCGAACAGCAGGTTGATACCGACGAGCACGCCGATCGCCCATTCCGCGGAGCTCGGCAGCCCCGTGATCACCATGAACGAGATCGCGATGTCGACGAGGCCCGAGATCAGGAGCCACGACCAGCGGCCGCTCAGCTCGCGGCGGTGCTCGAGTGCGTACATGATGGTGGCGACGCCCTCGGCGAGAAAATAGGCGCCGAGCACGATGGTCAACGTCAGCACGGCCTGCATCGGCCGCGCCAGCAGCAGCATGCCGGCAAGCACGGCCAGCGCGGCCGAGATCAGCGACCACCAGAAGCCCGGCGTGCTGCGCGCCCAGTAGGTCACGATCAGCCCGCCAATGCCGCTGATCAAGAACATCCAGCCGAGGAAGATCGCGATGGCAAGGCTTGCGAGCGGCGGCAGGATCAGTGCGGCGACGCCGAGGACGGCGAGCAGGATGCCCTCGAACAGGAAGGCCTTCCAATGCGCCTTCACCGTCCGGCTCACCGCGGATTGCAGCCGTGAAAGATCCTCAGGCGATGGCATCGGCAGGCTCCAGGTCGAAAGATGCGTGCTCAATCTAGTATGCGCACGCCGCACTTGCCATCCCGCGGTTCAGCCGCCGCCGTGCGCTGACGAAAAACCTTCGCCGCTGGTGCGAACGCGGTTGCGGCCGAGAATGTAGATCGCGATCGTGACGATCAGGAGCGCGAGGCCGAGCAGGATCGAGACGAAGCCGATCGGGATCAGGGCCAGCGTCAGATTGCGCTCGGGGTTGATCAGCCAGTGATGGATCGAGGTCAGCACGAAGGCGAGGCCGAGGAAGCCGACGCCGCCGCCGGCGAGCAGCAGCGCCCACATCCGGCGCAGCTGGCTGAGCCGCTCCCGCGCGACATCGGTCCGCGGCGCGTGATGGCGCGCGACCCGCCGCACCAGGCGGATGGCGAAGGCGATCGAGCTGAAGCCGATCAGGAGGCTCGCGGCGCCCAGCCACATCCGCAGCGTCGGGTCCAGATCCGGCATGCGCTGGAGGGTCAGCAGTGGGAAGTCGAAGGCCGAATGCAGCGCGAGCGGGCCGGCGAAGATCAGCAGGCGGCTGGAGAGACGAGCCCAGTCGCGATGGTGCCGGTTCGCGCCCAGCGCCGTGCCGGCACGCGCGATCGTCAGGTAAGCGCCGGCGATGATGCCGAGCGCGCCGTGGAACGGCACGGTGAGGACGCTGCGCAAGGCGGCCAGCGAGCGCCACATCTCGGCATGCTGGACGAGGTAGGCGAGGTTCTCGTAGGCGGCGAAGCCGAGGCCGACCGCGGCACCATAGACCACGGTGTCCATCGGATTGGCGAAGGTCCGCCGCTTGGTCGAGGAGACCAGCACGATGGCGACCACCTTGACGGCTTCCTCGGGCAGCGCGACGCCGAAGATCGAATGCATGGCCAGCGCCGCCCAGGGATTGTCGGGGGCCGCGACCATCTTGGCGAAGGGGGCGCGGGCGAGGCCCAACAGGGAGATGCTGGCCGCGCCGAGCAGGAACGCCGTCCAGACCTGGGCCGGTGGCCCCGGGCGCTCTTCGGCGGCAATGACAAGCCACAGCATCAGCAGCGCCGGGGCGATGGCAGCAGTTCCGATAACGGTGGGTAATGCTTCAATCAGATACATTGGCGCCGAAAATAGGTTCCCTTGATCCGCTTATCTACAATTACCGCTGCGACCATGTGTCATGCGCTTGCTGTCGCCTTGCTTAACGCGCGTGATAGCTCCCGTTCATCCGCACCGCCGCAGGGATCGAATGCAAGTACCATCAATTGCCTGTCGGGTGTGTCGGTCATGGGTGGTTGCAATCGCACGTCCGGGATCGAGCTGCGATTGGTAAGTCAAATCAAGGAAATGCCCAGGTTTCTTCGATTCACGATGCACGTCTCCGACGGCGGGTCCGGCAGCCGGCGTTGCGTTCCGCAGGGACAACGCGCGGCCGGGTCGATGGCCTAGTCATGCTTCCTTGTGCGCCGGCGGGGCGATGTGGCGGTACGGCGCGCCCGCACCTGCTCCAGCTGCCAGAAGACGCGCACGAGGCACGAGCCCAGGCAGAACACGACCAGCAGCAGCAGGAAGGCTTGATCGACGGCGGCGACATGCATCATGGCGATTGTTAAGCAACGTGCATGCCATGCGTTCCCGCAATGGCCTTCGCTCGCTGCAGCCGCGCCTTCCACCAAGCGCTGCTTTCGGGGGCTCGAATCGGCGCGTGGCGGCAGGGCGGTCGGGGCCGCTTGCAGCCTTCAGTGCGTCGTGAGCGGCAGCGGCTCCTCGGGGGCGATGTCGAAGGCGCCGAGGTGAAATTCCTCGCCGGTGGGCTCGTCCGGCTCGGCGTGCTGCGCGAGCAGCGTGAACGCGGCCTGCGGGTATCGCTGCCAGATCTCGAGATCGCCGGCGGTGATGGTGAGCCAGCCGAACGTGTAGATGTAGCGTCCGGGCTCGGTAACCCGGCCGACCCTGTCCCAGGTAATTTTATCGACTGTGATCTTGTCGACTGCCATTCGGTCCCCCCGATCGCAAGTCTGCAAATGAGGTCTGGCGCGAGGCACAGACCCTCAAAAGCTGATCCCGCAATGGGGCCGCGATAGGGCAGCGATGCGGAGGCAAGACGGCCGGAGGACGGCCGCCGCCTGCCGGTCAGCGCGTCGTCGTGGCTGCCTGCGCTTCCGCTTCGGACGCCAGCTCCAGCTGGCGGTGCGAGGCGTGGAAGACGTCGTGGACGAGGCCGATCTTCTCCATGCCCAAGATGATCAGGCCGTTGAGATCGATCTCCCACCAGGCGTGCGAGAGATAGGCGTCCCGCGGGAAGCGGTGATGGTTGTTGTGCAGGCCCTCGCCGAAGGTGAGGATCGTGGTCACGAACTCGTTGGTCGAGGCGTCGTCGACCTCGAAGCGGCGATAGCCGTAGGCGTGACAGACCGAGCCGGTGAGCTGGCTGACGAGGATCAGGAGATAGGCGCGGAGCAGGCCGGAGAACAGCACGCAGCCGATCATGGCGTGCAGGCCGCCGAAAACGTAGCCGATGACGCCGGGGATGAACACGGCCGACATCCCGTACCAGACCCAGCGCGTCCGCACGAAGAACATCGCGATCGGATCGGCCAGGATGTCCTTGGCATAGTATTCGTTGTCGGTGGTCGCCTGGTCGAACACCCAGCTGCCCTGGGCGTGCAGGAGGCCCTTGAACGCGCTGACATAGCGGTTGCCGAAGCCGTCGAATTGCGGGCTGTGGGGATCGCCGACGTCGTCGGCGTAGAGGTGATGGCGACGGTGGTTGGCGACCCATTTGGCGATCGAGCCCTGCACCGCCATCTGGGCAATAGCGCAGAAGAAGACGCGCATGATCGGGCCGGTGCGGAAGCTGCGATGAACGAACAGGCGGTGCATGCCGGCGCCGATGCCGAATGTCGTCAGCGCGAACATCCAGGCAAACGTAAACAGCTCCACCTTGCCGATGCCCTGCGTGACGGCCCAGATGATGCCCGCGACCGCGCCGACATAGAGAATGCCGAGGAGGAGATAGCTTTCGCGCAGCTTGGCTTTGACGAGCGGTCCCTCGGTCACGACACCGGGGGGAAGCTGCGGCTTGGCGGCGGTGGGCGCGCTCGGAGTGGTCTCTGCCTGGACGAACTCAGCGTCAGCGATAGTCATTCGGGACTTCCAAATAGGCTAGGCCCGCAATGATTGCGGACGGACTGGGTCACACCCTATCGCGCAGGGGTTGCCACCTCCAGTATTTAGTTAAGAAAGAGTTAAGATGGAGCCAGGCCGGCTCAGGCCGACTGTTGCAGGGGCGAGCGCACGATCAGGCGGACGAGGTCGTCCCGCTGCTGCTTCACGGCGAATTTGACCGCAAAGCCGTTGTCGAATTTGCGGATGACGCGCCCGACGCAGGCGCCGACCGCAAGCGCGGTTCCGACCGGCGGGTCGTATTCGCAGGATATGGCGACGCCGGCCGTGGAGACGTCGATGATGAAGCAGGGATGGATGCTGCCGTCGGCGAGCGTCAGGAAGGTGTGCGAGACCTGCGGAACGAAGCGGGCGTCATTCCGCAGCTCCTGGACGTTGGCGTCCTTCTGCTTTTTCTCCAGCCAGGTCAGCTTCTCCGACATCCAGGCGCGCCGCGCCCGCGTCATGTCGAGTTCCATCAGGAAGCCCGACTTCAGCGTCGCGCTGATCGTGCACTGGAATTCGCCGAAATCCTGGAAATAGGACGTCACGCGCTCGCCGATCTTGCCGACGACGGGCACGTCCACGATCATGCGGAACGGCGAGACGCGCTTGGTCCGGCAGGCGAAGGTGCGGAGCTTGCCCTCGCAGTCGTACCAGCGCGGCAGCGAGTAGCTGCCGCTCACGGTGACTTCCACTGCACGCTGCCTGAGGAATTCTGCGACGGACATCAGCGCCAATCGGGTTGCGGAGTATTTCCGTAATTCAACGGTAGCGGTCAAAGTCTAAGCAAATGATACCGTCGCTCATGAGCAGGGGTAAATTTCCGGTAAACGCGCGGCTCGGTCATGCACATGGACAAGCGGCATAAGGTCCCGATTACGGGGCACGCGAATTCACAACATCGAGAGCGACGGTGCGGCCGTGGCGTTCAGAGAGATCCGAGCAGAACGAGACAAGCCAGCAAGGCCACAGCGATGAGAAGCCTGATCGTCGTCCAGGCCAGACTCTCCGCACCGATCTCCAATCCGAGCCACAGCAATGCGCGCCGCAGCGCGCGCGTTGCGAATGCTTCGACGATGGCGAGCGCGAGGGCGATGCCGGCAAGGAACGACCATGACTCGGCCGGGGGTATCCACGGCACCAGCCAGGCAGCTACGGTGCCTTTGAGGGACGCGAGCAGCGCGAGCCATCCGAACAGGTATGCGAAGTTCTTGATGATGTCGGGTCCGACCGCACCGGGCTCGAGGCGGATGCCGATCGCTGCGAGCGCGCGTTCGATGCGCTCACCGTCGGCCAAGAAGAGAAAGGCGCCGAGGTAGAGCGGAATGCGCGACATGAAGAAGAGGGCCATCAGCCCGAACAGAACCGCGTAGCCGTAGGCATCGCCGAGAATGTCCTTGCCGCTCGCGCGCGAGAGCTCCGGCGCGGTCGCGACTTGGCGCTGCGGAAGCGACCTGGCCCGCGCCATGTGCTCCAGCATCCTGGCGCGCCGGTCCGGTGCGTAGGGCGTCGTGCGGTGCATCCAGGGCGGCGGCGCCGGCGAGGCAACGCCGGCCTGGCCGTCCGAGGGAGATTTGGGCTGTTCCATGGGCCTGCACCGGTTCCAATCGGACGTTGGTCGGAGGTGAGGGCCGGGGAGGTTCACGGGTATGGCGGTGAATGTCGCCGCATCGGCCGCGAGCAGTCGCGCGGATGGCGCTCCCTAGCGGAATCGAACCGCTCTCTCCACCGTGAAAGGGTGGCGTCCTAACCGATAGACGAAGGGAGCAAACGCTAAGCCCCGCCGCTTTTGACGGCACGGCCGCCGCCGCTCGAGTCGTGCCCGGCGGCTTGCAGCGGGCGAACGTATAGTGGCCTTTCGGCCCGTGGGCAAGCCGTTCGGGAACGGTCTTTTGGAACCGTGGATAGCGCGGTCAAGGGGATGATTCGGAGCCGATTTCAACGGTTTCTTAGGGGTCTCTGAGATAGCGCTGGAGCGGGAGATTTCACGTCAATGCCACCGCCCAAGAAGCGCGCAGCCCGCAAGCTGCTGTCGCAGCACGCCTGGATCACGCTCGAGGGCGGATTCGCGGCGCGGCATTGCCTGGTCCAGGACATCTCGAGCTCGGGCGCCAAGATCACCCTGGACGAGGATGCAAGCCAGCTTCCGGGGGTGATCCGGCTGGCCTTCGCGCGCGATGCCCGCACCGGGCGGAACTGCCAGGTGGTCTGGCGCCGCGGCAAGTCGGCCGGGATCAAGTTCATCTGACATCGCCCTGGCGCTACCCGCATGGCGCGCGGCGCCTCGCCGGGCTAGAACGCCGGGATGCGCACGCCGCTCCTCATCCTGATCTCGTTGCTGGCCGCGCCCGCTTCCGCGGCCGATCGCTCACGCCTTCCGGCCGCCGAGCGGCCGCAGGCGGGCAAGACCTTGCCGCTGAAGGGCACGGGCGGGACGGCGAAGGCGAATTCCTGCGCCTCGTATGGACTTGGCTTCACCCTGGTCGAGGCGACCGGGACCTGCGTGAAGGTCGGCGGCTCGATCCGCGGCGATGCCGCGGTCCGGCGTTGAGCCGCATGGCGCCGGATCTGTTGCGCCTCGATATCGTCGTCCCCGTGCTGATGTATTGCGCGCTGCTGTGGTGGGTCGGCCGCGGCCTGAGCTGGACCGCGCGGCTCGCCACCGCGGTCGTGACGCTGGTGCTGATCATCTGCGTGCTGCTGGTCGAGCGCGGCTGGGGCTAGGGCGCCTTGTTCGGACGCGTTTTCTTCACGCGAACCGGCATCCACTTCGCTTGAAAACGCTCTGCAAACAAAAAACGCGAAAACAACCCCATGCACAGTAGCCGTCAAGTGCGGGCGTGACGCCGGCCGACCGCGCCAGAATGGCGATTCATCGCGCGCTCATCGCAGCTTAAGCCGCATCAGCGGCTCATGACATCGGCGGCGCGACGAACTGTGCAAATCCGGGGCGTTTGCCGAGCTCGGCGAGCCAGCGGGTCAGGTTCGGCTGCGCCGGGCGGGTGATGCCCTCGACGCCGAGCCAGCGCCGCGCATAGGAGCCGATCGCGATGTCGGCGAGCGTGAACTGCTCGCCCTCCATGAAGCGGCGCGTGGAGAGCAGGCGATCGGCGATCGCCCAGACCTCGGCGGCCGCATCGGCATCGCGCTGCACCTGGATCATGTCACGCTCGGCGGGCGCCGTGCGCACGATGCCCCAGAACACCGGGCGATCGACCGGCTGCACCGCCGACAGCGTCCAGTCGAGCCAGCGGTCGACGGACGTGCGCAGCTTCGGCGCGTCCGGGTAGATCGGCGTGCCGCGCCCATGCGCGAGGCAGAGATAGCGCATGATGGAATTCGATTCCCACAGCACGAAGTCGCCCTCGACCAGCGTCGGGATCCGCGCATTCGGGTTCATCGCGAGATACCCGGCCTCGCGGGTCTTGCCGTATTGCATGCCGGCGTCGATGCGCTCGTAGGGCAGGCCGAGCTCGGTGAGGCACCACAGCACCTTCTGCACGTTGACCGAATTGGCGCGGCCCCAGATCGTCAGCTTGGTGTCAGGCATGAAGCTCCTCCCGCGGCGTTGTTCGGTGTCGTAGCGTCGTAGCCCGGATGGAGCGAAGCGTAATCCGGGTGGCTTCGACCGCGACGGTCCCGGATTGCGCTGCGCTCCATCCGGGCTACGAGTCCACCGCTGCGCGGGTGATAGCGGAATTTCCTGTGCCGGACGACGGCGATTGCGGCGCGCCCCTCATGCAAAAAGCTCCGCCATGGGCAGAGCTTTCATTGCAGGTTGAACCAGGTGCTCAGTGCCCGAAGAACAGCCACAGCAGAATGATCACCGGGATCGGCACGCCCAGCATCCACAACAACAATCCTCGTCCCATTGCGTCCTCCTCCAATCATCTTGTCGAGGAGTGAACGTGCGCGGCGAGGGCTTGTTCCTATGGAAAAGGCCCTACCAGTGGCCGGTGTTGGGCATCGACGACCACGGCTCCTGTGGCGCCTTCGGCTCGCCCTTCTGCAGCAGCTCGATCGAGTGCAGATCGGGCGAGCGGACGAAGGCCATGTTGCCGTCGCGCGGCGGACGGTTGATGGTGACGCCGGCCTTCATCAGCTTCTCGCAAGTGGCATAGATGTCGTCGACCTCATAGGCGAGATGGCCGAAGAAGCGGTCCTCGCCGTACTTCTCCTCGTCCCAATTGTAGGTGAGCTCGACCAGCGGCGCGCCGCGGCTCGAGGGCTGCTTCTTCAGCGCCTCGAGATCGTCAGCCGAGCACAGGAACACCAGCGTGAAGCGCCCCTTGTCGTTCTCGATCCGCCGCACCTCCTTCAAGCCCAGCGCATCCTGGTAAAACTTCAGCGCGACATCGAGATTGCGCACGCGCAGCATGGTGTGGAGATATCGCATGGTTGTTGCTCCCTTGAACGGATGGGGTTTTGCTTTGGGCCGGGACGGCGGGGGTAGGAGATAGCAGGAAACGGGGAGGAGGGGCAGGGGGCGGGGGGCACGGGTGCGTGAGAGGGAACGGGTGCTGAGAAGTAAATCGGCCGAGTGTGGACGGGGGTGGCGATGGCAAACAACTAAATGCGTCGTCACCGCACGTTGAGGTAGTTGATTCGTTGACTGGTACTCAATTGGTGGTTTAGGACGAAAGGAGACAAGGGGAGGACAAATTGAAAGTTGAGGGGCCGCAGAAGTATAAGCTCACCATCACGCCAGATTCTTTCAAGGTCGAATGTGAGAAGGGCACCAATCGATTTTCGGGACTGGCGACGAACAACCAACCAAAGCTCTACATCATTAGCGTCAAAGGTAGACCGGTTTACGTTGGCCTCACGAGGCAGTCGGTAGGAAGCCGCCTTCGCTTCGGCATGAAGGCGAATGGAAAGAACGGTTACCACGGCTATGCTTGGCGCCATAAACACACGTCCGCTACCCTGAACGTTTGGTGCCACGTTGACGCCGAAGATAGAAGCGTAAGCGATATAGAGACGATCGAGGCTGAAGTGGTTTTTCTTATTCGCCAGTATCTCGACCAGTGGCCCGATTCACAGACGGAGATTCACTTCCATCCGTCGAATGCAAAGCATCGCGCAATTGCCAAAAAAATCTTAGATCACTTCAAGTCCAAAGGCACGTTTTAATCGCCGTTGTCTGCAAAGCCAGTAGGTAGCGATGCGAATGAATTGAGTGCACGGTCACCGTAATTCAAGGCCAACAGGATGGAGATGGCGAATGGATTTAGTGCACCGTAATTCGTGGTTTATAGCCTCCGCTTACTGCGGCCTTATTTGTTGGGCGATCTCGGTTAGTCTCTGCCGTTTCAGGTAATCACTAGGAAAGAAAATGCGTGGATTTGCGCCAGCTTCCTGCTGCAAGAGTGCTCTTACGCGCCCCAAAACAAGCTTTCCGCGACGCATGTCTGCGGGGTTAGCATTATAATCGGCCGCGGACTGGACAGCGATTTGGCCGTGATTGGGCGCGGCACCACCTGCCTGCCTGCGTCTGAATGCTTCTTCGGTCCGGAGGTTGACGATAGCCGCAAGCGATTTGTCCATGAGCTCTTGTGTGGCCTGGTCAATCAGCTCCTGAATGCGCGGGGCGGGTATATTCGGGTTTAGGAAGTGCAGATGGTCAGCGGAGAGGAAGTAGCTCTCGACATCATTCAGATCAGTGAGGAGCGGCTTGATGCCGCCCGCAGCTAAGCGCTGCTCGAAAGCGTCGGACCGGTCTGCGGCCATATAATCACGATCGCGATGAACGACCAACTTAACGTGCTGGGCTTTGTCTGCGAGAAACTGGCCCAGAACAACAGCGGCGTCGACCTTGCTGCAGCCGGTATATGACGCCACTGTAGTATCCTGTTCGACGAAACTGTTGCTCCATAAGATTGCCTTGAGGGCTTCTTTATCTGTGTCCTCGGTGGCCACTACACACCGAAGTTCGCCGTCAGCGAAGTAGTCGACGGAATCGAGAGCCCCAATGTCGAGTAGGACTGCGGTAGTAGTGAGATCCGGTTGGCTTACGACCGCGCCCTTGCTTAACCAGATGACACTGGCTCTCGACTTGAGCGCATCAAGGACGTGCCTTGAGTGCGTGCTAATAACGGCTTGAAAGCCGCGCTCACTTGCCAATCGCGATACGAGATCACAGAGAAGTCGCTGGTTGTCGGGGTGTAAGTGGGAATCTGGCTCATCCAGAATGAGAACTTGTGGCCTAAACAGAGAAATGTAGGCCAATAACTGGGAGGCCTGCAGGATTGATGTGCCGGCGGCATCAATCGGGTAGTGTTGTCCTCCTTGGCCGTCGAAGCCGAAGTGCACGATTATGTTTTCATCGGTATTTTCGTTGAAGTCCACATCGATCGTGATGCCGGGAAAGAGCGTCTGCATGTCGGATAGAAATCCGCCCCACGCTAAGTTATTTTGCCGAAGCATTCGAAGCACATTCCGGAGCGTGAGGTTAGCGTCCCCTCGCGCAACAATGCGCCGCACTACCCCTGGCGATAGGAAACGCTCTTCCTTTGGGACACCGGCCAATCCGGGAGCGTAGATCGTGAACGGGGTCCCAAGAGACATCAGCTGCTCGCCTATCGCGCGACCGGTGATGCTGACCGCAATGTTTCTATTGCGCCCGCGCCTAAGTCCAACCGTTGTGCGCAGGTCTCCTTCTGCCGAGAGTTCGATTTCGATCTGGCTCTGCCTGGGTTCGAGCAGATTTCCGCCAGTTGCCAGCGACAGGACGTCTGCAACCGGCGAATACAATAACTGTGATGGGTTGAACGAAAGCTCGTAAGCATCCTGGCGCCACGCCACGCCTTCACCTACTAGACGCGCCGTCTGCGCTATCGACACTGCGAAGTGCAATGCTTGAAGTATGCTACTTTTCCCGGAGTTGTTGGCGCCGATGAGTACCGTCACGTCATCCAGTGGAATCGTGACTTCTTCGATCCGTTTGAACCTTCGGATCGTCACGGATGTTAACCGGCTCATGTAAGCTCGACAGACTGTGAGGAAGGTGGGGAAATAGTTGAAACAGAATGCTATCAGAAGTTGACGTTCAAGAAAGGAAAAACGCCTCCGGGAGCCCGGCTCTTCTCCAAGGTATTAGTGGCAATCCACAGGGACGGCCCAAAGGGATTACGGTGACAGTGCACTCAATTGACGCTGTTTGGCTTGGAGGCTGCGTTGACCAATGAATTCAATGCACTGTCATCGTAATACCAGAACGTTGAGCGTGCCGGCAATGACCACTTGTGGTTTTGTTCGAGCCGGATATTGTGCGCTCTCTTCAAAGGGAGATTTCATGAAAAGGATTATCGCTGTTTCTGTATTACTGCTGTCAACCGTCGGCGCCTATGCCGCCTCGAACAGCACGCCGCACGCACTCGACTGCATGGCGAAGAATGGCTTCACACATGAAATGTGGGTAGCGAAGCGAGCGGGGACCAATGCGCAGGTCCAGTCCTACATCGCTTGCCGCGACGGCATTTCTGTCGAGAAGGCCAAGGTGGCCGGCAAGAAAGACGGCAATTTCGACACTTGGACGCCCAAGCGCTGATCGGAATTACGTGACAACGCACTAAACTACTTCTCGTCCGGCTCGGATGGTTTAGGCCCCCGCTTGCCTGGTTTGAGCGTTCGCTTTGTCAGCCGCTCGATATGGGTGAGGAAGCGCTCATCGCCGAGCGGCCGGCCGATACTCTCTGCGGCCCGCAAGCGCGCGAACATGTCCGCGTCCGGCTCGTCATCGAGGAGGTCGGCGAAACGGGGAAAGCGCTTCTGGATAGGAGCGAGGGCGGTGATCCCATCATCCTTGCCGCGTACGTGGGCGCGAGTGCTCGACCAGCGCCAATCCTGCGCACGCTCGACCAGCCGCGCACGCACCGGGTTGAGCGACACATAACGGAGTGCCGCTGCGATGGCGAATGAATTGAATGCACTGTCACGGTAGCGCACCGTCACCGTAGTGCGAATATCCAGATCTCGCTCACACCGTACTGACGTTCAGCCGCCGGCGCTGTCCATCATGTAGCTTCGAAAATGCAGATCAAGCGCGACGGAGCCCGCAGCAACGAGCAGGACGAGGATACTCGCATATGTCAGCGGCTTCCTCACATCTGCACGGAATGACCATGCGCCGAGGCCAAGGAATCCGATCCCGAAAGCGAGGCTGAACCAGGTCAGGCAGATGGCCAATTGCTGCTCGGCGCGATCCAGCTGAGACATGAATCCGTCGGGAAATCCCAGCCACGTGACGAACACCGATAGGCGCGCCGAACCTGCGAACATCAGGACTGCGAGTGCGAACGGATAGACATTCTTGCATGCCATGAATTGTCTCGGTTGGGCCGTCTGACTATCGTGCCGGTCGCACGGCACGCAGACTATGCGGTAAGTCATAGCCACATCATACACATTCGGCTCGATAAGATTTATAACCGGGCAGGTCGGAATTACGGTGACAGTGCACTTAATTGGCGCTCCGGCCAAGCTGCCGGCCGAAGCCCCCGGAGTGAGAAAGGGTGGCGATCGTGAATCAATTTAGTGCCCTGTCTCCATAATTCCTCTCTCTAGAGCGTCTGCTTCCAACCCAGATATTGCAGCGTCTCGTTTTCGGATGTGGCGCAGATCTTCTCCATCTTGCCTGGCTGAACAGTGGCGGACAGCTTGATCCTGACCTTGTTGCTTTTCACGGCAAAGGACACCGGGTAACCGCACTTGTTCTCAAACTTCTGGCAGACCACGTACGAACGCTCGTGAACGTTGCCTGCCCTGGCGCCGTTGTCCTGCTTGTCCTGGACGAGAAGACCTCCGCAGGCGGCTGTGTTGTTCGATCCGGCGGGCTCGCGCGGTGATGATGGTGGTGGCGTTGCCGGCTTTGGGGCAGCTCCGACACGGGTTACGACGATGCCACCTCGCGCGGTCATGGTGCCGTCGGCCTGCAGCGTGTAGTCGGTCTTGTACCCCCCGTTGTCGTAGGTCAGCACGTTGCCCGCACACGTCCAGGTGCCCTGAACGCAATTGCTGTTGTCGCTGCAAAGGGCCTGTCCGTCCGCTTGCAGCTTCGAGGTGTTGGTCTGGCCGCCGATGCCGTGGTGAACCCAGGTGCCGATGAATTTGTTGACGCAACTTGCCGCGGGCTGCCCCTGAGCAGCCGTGCAGAGCACCAGCGTCAAGGAAGTCGCGACATACAGTACTAACTTCATTCGATTGCCCCCCAACAAATGATGCATCGACATCATAACCTGACTGATGTCCCGGATGGAACCGGCGACCTCTGGCCCCGTTCGGAATGACCGGGCGTCACTTCAGGGGTGCAGTCCAGTGCACGAGCCGGAGGCGGATCTGTTCGGCGCGCTGCGTTCAGCGGAGAGCATCGGCCGCCCGCTCGGCGATGACGCTTTCTGGCTAGCGTTGAGCGCCAGACCGGACATGTCCTCAAGCCAGCGAAGCGCGGGCACAAGCCATCCCGCAACAGAGGATGGATGAGTTAAGCTATTTAAGTGCACTGTCACGCAACGTGGATGCGCGGGAGATGAAGGCGTTGAGGTTGAAGCGGGAATCATTTGCTCGCAAAGGAGCCCATCTGGTCTGTACAACTCGCAGATGCGTCGCTAAATTGTTGCTATCTATGCAGAGAATGGGGGGTAGATTTTGAAGATTTATTTGATTTCGGCGGTTTTCACTGCGGCTTTGTCGAGCTTTGCGTTTGCCCAAGGCGTGCCTGACGACATCATGATCAACTCGCTACGCTGCGAGGCGGGCAAAATCGGTAAGAAGCTGCAACAGGCTAAACTGCCACTTGATAAAAAGATGGCGGTGACATGGAAGGATAGCCGAACCAACAACGGAGGGATTGGAGGGGGATTCAAATTCCCGATCTTCGATTTCGGGTTTTCGGGTGATTTAAGCAAAGAGGAGTTGAACGAGACTAGCTCGGAGGGGATCACCTTCAACCTTCACCCAGATAACTATGCGGTCTGCGGGGGATATAAGAAGCGCATCATTCCGGAAGGCGTAGGCGTTTATCGATGTCTTGGAGAGCAAAAATATCCCACCTTGTCGTATGCGCTCGAAAACAGTGCCGGCTCAGTCGGCTGCCACTACAAGGTCACTCTGGTCAAAAAGCTGAGTGGGAGTTTGAAGGTACCCGTATGGGGTGTGGAAGTAGGTCCCAGCGGCTCGTATGGTGACACGTCTGCATACGACATGGCGGTAGCTGCACCTCCCAAGAAGGAGTAGAGGCTAAAGCACCTTCATGTCTCGGCTCCTCGTTGAGCGGCAGCCCAAATGAATCGGCTGCCGTTCAGCAGTATCGCTATGTTGAAGGTTGCTGATTTCAGCGCGCTCAAGCTGTCGGAACAGCACGAGGGATTCCCCAGACTACGGCGAATTACGACGTGTAGCGTGGAGTGAACCCGCAGAGCCAGATGGGATTACGGTGACAGTGGGATTGCGGTGAAAGTGCACTTAATTGACGCTGCCCGCCAGGCGCGGACCGAAGCCGCGGGGTTAGTCGCATGGCGACGACAAATGAATTTAATGCACTGTCACCGTAATTCCTGTCACCGTAATTCAGTGCACTAAATTGACGTCAGCGCAGCGTCCCTAGCGCTTTGATCCCTCTTTGCCGAGCCGGGCCTCCTCAGCCTCGTCCACGAGCTTCAAGGCGATGCCGTCGTAGCTCAGCTTCAGCCCGCGGCCGACGGTCCAGATCCATCCCTCTCGGGCGTCCCTGGTCGGCTGGGCGTTGAACTGGTCGGAGATCGATTTGACGGCGGCGTCTTGCGGCCCCGGATTACTCAGCACCGCGTGGACGCGCCAGATGGGGTGCTTGGCGTCGACGTCGTCGCCATCGATCGTGAGCTTGGCGCCATCGACTGCGCATTCGAGGGTGTAGGACCCGCGAAGCTGGCGGCAGCGGTAGCGGCGTTGCGTGACGACCTTGTTTGCTTCGTCGAATGTCATCCCGGGGGAAAAGCCGAGGATGTCAGACTTTTTCACTGGGGACAGCGAGGCAGGCTTCAAAAAGCCCGGCTGGATCGCCACGAGGGCGGCAACGGCAACGATGATCAAGCCGGCGATAACAATGGCAATTTTCATCAGCCCCTCGCGAGAAACGCCCGACCATACAGTAGCCGAGGCATCCCGCCAGTCGGGCTTGGGCGTCATCGCCATGGGAGCTGTGCGGCGACAGTGCGTCGTGCTGTGCGTTCTTGCCCCGGACGCAGCGCAGCGCCTTCCGCGGTGCGCTGCAGAGCCGGGGCCTATCTATCGGCTGTGCAGTGTGTGGCTTGCTGGGTGCCGGCTCTGCGCAGCAGCGTTGCACGCTGCAGCGCGTCCGGGACACGAGTTCACCGTCCTAGGCCGCAATCCGCTGTTCGACAGGCGCGGTCAAGTATTTGAGCGCCTGTGCATGCTGCAGGTCAGGGACCGCAATCGCCGTGTGGCTGTAGCTCGCATGGGTCCGCGACCTTGCGATCGTGTCCAGGATCTCCTTGCCCTTGATGACATGAAGGCCCATGCCCTCTTCGGAAGGGAAGATTGCCAACACGACGTCATAGGCCGCGATGACGGCTTTGAGCGCCTCGGCCTTGTCTTCGGCGACATCAACAAACACGCGAACATCGGCCGCGAGTTCACGCAGCTCGTGAAAATCCAGCACTGTGGGATACTCCAACGCAACGATACCAAGGGGAGCTTGGATGCGTTGGGTTACTGAAGTGTCAACAACGCGGTCTGAACCACAGGTTTCACGATGAGGTATCTTGCGACCGCCCGTGAACGCCGCTGTTGCGCGCGAGAGCTACGTCACTTGGCGTAGCCCTGGGAACGGAGCCACGCGATCTTGCGATCGCCGTTGATCCAGTCGTCGGCATCCGCCTTGCTGGTGAATCCGGTGATTTCGCGCTGTTCGTGGTCGGGGTAGTCCGCCAGGATCTTCCAGTCGCCATCGGCGATCCGGACCGCTCTAAACGTCACTTTTGTTTTGGCCATGGCGGCACTATGCAGCAAATGCTCTCGAAAGAGAACCCGCCTTGGGATCACTCATCTTTCCGCGTCTCAGGGAGCAGGCAATGCTGCGGTTCATCGGCCCGCTGCTGTTCGTCTTGCTGTTCTATGCCGCCGTCAGGGCAAGGCAGGCAGGCCTCTCCGGTACCAGGGTCGTGCCCATTGTCGTCGTCGGCTCGGCCGGCATTGTTGTCCTGATGTTCGGAATCCTGGCGTTGGCTTCCGCGACTTCGGGTGATACGGGCATCGATGCTGCCTCGCGGCGAACCGGCAGAACCCTCTACGGTCATTGCTGAATTCGAATCGTCGCGTGTCGATACAGGCGCTGTTATCGCGCCCAAAGAGACGGAACTCACGTCAAACTGCGGCTTGCGTTTTCGGCCCCGATGGGTTCTAAGCCCGGTGACTTCCTGACCGCTGGCATGAATACAAAGCGCGCTGCGCGGCTTTGTCGCGTGCCCGGCACGGTACCCTCAAAGCGCGCGCGCACCCAATTCAGAAGGACGTTTGACATGGCGAAGATGACCAAGACTCAATTGATCGATGCGATTGCCGAGGGCACGCAGCTTGCGAAGAACGACGTGAAGTCGGTCATCGAGTACATGGCGACGGTCGGCTACAAGGAGCTCAACGAGTCCGGTGAGTTCGTCATTCCCGGTTTCGTGAAGATGTCGGTCGTGAACAAGCCGGCGACCGAAGCCCGCATGGGCGTCAATCCCTTCACCAAGGAGCCGATGCAGTTTGCGGCGAAGCCCGCGAGCAAGTCGGTGAAGGCCTCGCCGCTGAAGGTCGCCAAGGACGCTGTCTGATCCGGCCATCGCGCACCGCTTCTGCGCCCAGAGCCCCGTTCCGATGACGTCGGAGCGGGGCTCTTTGTTTTTCTCTCTTTGTTTTTCTCTCTTTGTTTTTCTCTTGGGCCGCGCGACGTCCGCAAAAGCGAAAACCCCGCCTGGGGGAAGCGGGGTTTTCTGATGGGGGTGAAGCCTGGGGGAAGCTTCAGAAATGAGACGCGCGAGCCTGGCAAAAGGTTCAGCCTCCGAAGACGAGATAGAGAAAACCCCGCACTTTCGCGCGGGGCTTTCCAAACTGACGGCGATGGGATTTCAGCGCCTGGCCGTCAACCTTAGCTCAAACCTAGGGTTGAAAATCCAAAAAGCAACAGCGCCGCGGTGACGGAGTATCTTCGTCAGGCGGCGCTGCCGTATGACTGGGCGCTGAAATCCCCAGCCTTGATGGGTCTTTGCTGCGCCCAAAAGGTTCAAGACGATGTGCATGGAAATCGCGCGCGAGGGGGCTGGACTTTTTGTTCTCATTTTGTTCCTATGAGCCATCATCTTTTGGAATCGCTCTTTTGGAATTTCTTGGGAGGTGACTCATGACCGTCGAAAAACAGCGCGAAGTGATCAGGCTCTGGAATCAGCTCAGGAAGGTCGAGGGCCCGGCGGCAGAAGAGCTGCGCATCCAGATCCTCGAATGCTTCTCCGAGAAGAGCAAAGAGAAGCGCGCGGCTTGATGAGCCTTCGGCCGGACGTCGGCCGCGATGGAGCGCGAGATCGTATCGTGTTTGCGGTGGTCGAGAAATTTCGGCGCCCAAGATGTCTGCCGGCGAAGATTTCTGCCGCCGAAGGCGCGGCGGCGCGCCGCTTCATCGATCGTTAGGAATCGCTCCGCGCTGATTTTCTCGACTCCGATTCGTTCTTCGAGAACGAAATGGAGTCGGATGCAGAACAAGTTGCGCTCCTCGACATCGATGCGAACGCGCGTGTCAGAACGAGACAACGTGAGGTGTCGCACAGTGCCGCTCTCGTCTCCCGCGCAGGACATTGGCGACGGGAGAGCGACATGGACGCGTGCCGGCTGATCGGGAGGTTCGTCGGGATCGCAGCAGTGTTCTGGTCCGACAGGCACGCAAGGTCATACGCAAGGCCGCGCAGCGGCAAGCTATCGGTGCGATCGATTTCGGTGAGGCGACATGACGGGAATATCCACACCGCTTGTTAAGAGTTGCTCCGCGCCGATTTCTTCGATTCCGATTCGTTCTTCGAGAACGAAATGCAGGCGAAGCTGGAACAAAGCCGGTCGGCGGATGGCGGGCCGGCCTTGGCGTTCGCGCAACGGCTGAAGCGGCAAGGTTCAAACCGCGCCGCGCCAACTCCTAACGAAAGCTTGCGCGGGAAGCGATAACCCTATTCGGTTAGGTTAAAAGCCCAATCGCGTTGCGCTTGCCGCGGATTGGAGTAGGTGTCTGGCAAGGACAAGAAGCGACTTTGCCAAGAAGCCATTTTGCCATGACACCATTTTCAGAGCCGTCCTTTTATCAAGGCGACCGGCATACCTACCGGCGCGTTGCCATCGTCGGCACGCTGTTCTGCCTCGCATTCGTGGTGATCAGTTTTTCGCTGCGACCGCAGCTCGAGGACACGCGCGTCGCGGTCAAGGCCGACCGGCTGGTGCGCACGGCAGGCCAGGCGCCGCACACCAATTAGCGTTCGTCACCGCAGATCCGGTCGTCGGCGCTCGCGCGCGGGCACGCAGTGCCGCGGCTCGCGAGCGCGACGAAGCCGGCATAGCCTGACAGGTTGAGCAAGACTTCGAGCCACACGGGCATGTCGGACCTCACTTGCGTGAAGACAACCTCAACTTGCATACGCGGCGCTTTGTTCCCGGCTCGCGGAAAAAAGATCCGCCGAAAAGCCAAAAGGAAGTGCGCCCTAGAGCCGGGAGGAGGGGTCGAGCCGCCGGCCGAGGGTCGCGACGGACTCGGAGGAGGGCTGTTCCCTGAGGAACTCGGCGATGGCCCGCGCCAGTTCGCCGTCGCTCATCGGCGTCGGCGGCGGGCGCAGGGTGCCGACACCGAAATTGCGGACGATCTCGTCGTAATGCTGATCGCCGGATCTGGGAACAAGTCGGCGGATACGAGCCAGCAAAGCGGATATCGGCAATCTTTCCTCCTCGGCGCTCCGCCCCGTTGGCAGTTGTTATTCCTTGCTGCCATTTGCTCCCGTGGAACTAAAAACCCCGCCAGCATCGCGGAGGATACTGACGGGGCTTTCGTGCTGGCCTTCACCGGATAGCGGAGGCTCGCACTTGCAAGTCCAACTGCCATGCGGCGAATTTCGTTCCGCTCGCATCGACATTTTTTGACGGGCTTCGGTTCCGCGCCGCGCGCAACCATCAAACGTCCCCAGCGTTGTCTCCCCTGGACGCGAAGGAGGAACTCATGAAGAAGACACTGGCAGTTCTGGCCACCGTCGCAGCCGTCGGCGTGACCGCGGTGGCGGCGCCTGCGCCTGCCGAGGCGCGCGGTCGCGGCATCGGTCCGGGCCTCGCATTCGGTCTAGCCGCCGGCGCGATCACCGCGGGCGCGATCGCTGCGTCCCACCCCTACGGCTATTACGGTCCGGGCTACGGCTATTATGACGGCCCGGCCTACTACGGTCCTGGCCCGTACGCCTATTATGGCGACGGACCGTATTATCGCCGCCACTATTACCGCCACTGGTAACGGTGGGCTAAGTGAAAAGCCCGGAGCGATGCTCCGGGCTTTTTTCATGCGTGGCGATCAGGCGAGCGCTACGGCCAGAGCGAGGGCCGCTCGACCTTGCGCGCGTTCTCGAGCGTCGAGACGAAATACTCTTCCCGCTCGCGCTTGAATTTCTCCTGGGTGGCACGGAAGGCGGCGACACGGGCGGCGATCTCTTCGCGTTCACGGATCTTGCGTTGTTCGTCTTCGGTCATGTCCATCCCCTCTGTTCGCACTTGGACGATGTTACTTGGGTTGCGTTTATTGGGCTTGTGCCTACTGGGCTATGTTTACGTGTGTGCTCAAGCGCTGCCGCCGCACCTCGCCTTGAGTCGCATCAATACATGCATTGGCGCTTCTGATTGGGGCGTCAATGGGGAGGAGGCATTGCAGGATTGTGATATGCGAAGGGCGGAAAAAATTGCCGAGCGCGTTGCGTTCGCGGTTGATAACAGCGTCAACAATCTTGCCGCTTGCGCATCTTGCAGCTAGCGCAGGACCAAAGCGGGAGGCGTGCGAGTGATTGCATCGGATCTTCGCAGCGGCGTCGAACGTCTCGGCGACATGATCGCCGAGGCGAAGACCATCGTACCGTTCACCGGTGCCGGCATCTCGACCGAATGCGGCATCCCCGACTTCCGCTCGCCGGGCGGAATTTGGACGCGCTATCGTCCGATAGAGTTCGGCGAGTTCGTCGCGAGCCGGGACGCGCGTGACGAATCCTGGCGCCGACGCTTCGCGATGGAGGAGACCTTTGCGGCGGCACGGCCCGGCCGCGGCCATCGCGCGCTCGCTTCGCTCTACCGCGCCGGTAAGGTCCCCGCGGTCATCACCCAGAACATCGACAATCTGCACCAGGCCTCGGGCTTCGCCGGCGAGCACGTGATTGAACTGCACGGAAATACTACTTATGCGCGATGTATCGGATGCGGGCAGGCCTATCAGCTCGACTGGGTGAAGCGCCGTTTCATTGAGGATGGCGCCCCCAACTGCACCGTGTGCGACGAGCCGGTGAAGACCGCCACGATCTCGTTCGGCCAGATGATGCCGGAGGAGGAGATGCAGCGCGCAACCACGCTGTCGCGCGCCTGCGACCTCTTCATCGCAATCGGTTCCTCGCTCGTGGTGTGGCCGGCGGCTGGCTTTCCGATGATGGCGAAGAACGCGGGTGCACGTTTGGTGATCATCAATCGCGAGCCGACCGAGCAGGACGACATCGCCGACCTCGTCATCCGCCACGACATCGGCGAAACGCTCGGACCCTTTGTCGGCAATTGAGGCGTTAGTTTGATTCGCCGCTGTGCAAGCTGTTCATAGGTTCCGGCGAATCTCTTTTTTGTCTATGCGTCGCAACCGGGAGTGTTATCTTTTGAGTCGAAAGATTCGCGTCGCGTCGAATTGAGAACATTCTCTTAAGACGCGTGATTCGAGCGCCGCCAATGTGGCGGGTTGCATGGCAGTGTGGGGTCCGGGGTTATGGGGTCGTCGGACGGATTTGAGTCCAAGAAGCTTGGAGTTCCCGGACAGGGCACTTCGCCGGGGCGCATGACGCCGGGCGAGCACGGCAGCGGCCGCGAGAGCGGGCTCAGCCCGTTCACCGGCCTTGGCGAAGCCAGCGCCAATCTCGTCGAAGTCCACGGCGTCATCAAATGGTTCGACGCTTCCAAGGGCTACGGCTTCATCGTTCCCGACAATGGCTGGCCGGACGTGCTGCTGCACGTGACCGTGCTCAGGCGCGACGGCTTCCAGACCGCCTATGAGGGCGCCCGCATCGTCGTCGAGTGCATCCAGCGCGCCAAGGGCTACCAGGCGTTCCGCGTCGTCTCGATGGACGAGTCGACGGCGATCCATCCGGCGCAGATGCTGCCGCCGCGCACCCACGTCACGGTCACCCCGACCAGCGGGCTGGAGCGGGCCCAGGTCAAATGGTTCAACCGGCTGCGCGGCTTCGGCTTCCTGACCTGCGGCGAGGGCACGCCCGACATCTTCGTGCACATGGAGACGCTGCGCCGCTTCGGCATGACCGAATTGCGCCCCGGCCAATATGTGCTGGTTCGCTTCGGGCCCGGCTCCAAGGGCATGATGGCGGCCGAGATCCATCCCGAGACCGGATCGCCTGGACTGCAATCGCACTAGCATCGGCAGGGTCGTCAATTCCCGCAATCGTGAGCAGAGGCGCGCCGGCTGACCGGCGCGCCTCTGGCTTTTCGGGCGGTCGCCGCGTAGGACTGTTCCATTCCCACGCCCTGAGTGCCATCCCATGAAATCTGATCGAAAGGCTGTCTGGTCCGTTGCGAAGGGCTGGCTTGCCGCCATCCTGGTCGTCGCCGGCGTTGTCGTGGCGGGTGGATCCGTCCGCGCCGCGAGCTTCCAGCCACTCGAGATCGTCACCAAGGGCGGCGTGCAGGTGTTCTCGGTAGAGGTGGCAACGACCGAGGAGGAGAAGCAGACCGGCCTGATGTACCGCAAGGAGCTGGCCGACGGCAAAGGCATGCTGTTCGACTTCAATCCCGAGCAGGAAGTGTCGATGTGGATGAAGAATACCTATGTCTCGCTCGACATGATCTTCATCCGCGCCGACGGCCGCATCCTGCGCATTGCCGAGAATACCGAGCCGTTGTCGACCAAGATCATCTCGTCCAAGGGCCCGGCGCGGGCGGTTCTGGAGGTGGTGGCGGGAACGGCGCAGAAATACGGCATCCGCCCCGGCGACCGCGTCGGCCACCCGTTGTTCGGCAGCAAATAGAGCCATCCGTTGAGGGCCTTGCCAGCCTTGCTGGCGCCTCTTAGGACGCTTGCTGGCGCCTTGGGAAGCGTGTATCGACAGGGCTCGCCGGACATTCGGGGTATAGCGCAGCCTGGTAGCGCGGCAGTTTTGGGTACTGCAGGTCGTTGGTTCGAATCCAGCTGCCCCGACCAGTCCCGACGTTGAATCTCCTAAACTTTTCCCCTGCGGTTCTGACGTGATTCTGACACGCGGTTCTTACGCTGTTCCGTCATCGTCGCCGGCGGATTGGGCAGTCTTCAATCTGCAGGGGGCTCAACGACGATCAGCTCGGTTTTGCCAAAATATCTGGCGATGCATCCCGTATTCACCATCACGTCGGCACTCAGCAGCAGAGACGGCGTCCACCGATGCTTCGGCACTGTCACGACCGAAGCGCTGGTGGTCGTAAGAAGCCGGTGCCGCGCGACTGTCTCCCGCCAGTACGGATACAGGCTCGATCCTTCCGCGTAGACCAGGAACGCCGTTTTGCTAAGCAGGAGCAATGCTGCGACAAGAAAAGCCAAGGCGACGGGAAGGCGTCCCGAGCTGAGCGACGAAATGGTCGCGCTCTGCGCAATCATCCGCTCCAGCGAACTCCGGTAGGTTCGGACCAGTAAGGAAGCAGACAGGCCGGAGCCGAAAAGAAGCAGGATCAGCGCTTGGTTTTGCGCCCGTTCAACCAGCCGAATCCCCGTCGAATAATAGTGTACGAAGTATTCGAAGTAGCAACAGGCCAGACAGAGAACGATGATGCCGGGCGCCAGGAAGCGCGCGCGGGGATGAGCGGCCTCGGACCGATCAGGGATTGCGTACGTCAAGGCGGCGACGGCGACCAGCCATGCGATCACCGCGGGTTCGCGCAGGAATTGTCCGAATTGCACCATCCCGAAACGCAGCGCCTCGAGGAGCGAATGCCCGATATGGCCCCTGTCGGCGAACTGCGCCATACGTGCGGTGTTGCCGTTGGCTGCAGCAACGACCACCCAGCCGGCCGTGATGGCAATTGCGATCAGTGCGTGAGCACCGATCTGCATCTTCTGGTCAAGCATGCGACGCGCGACGGTTGAGCCCACGAGAATCGCGACGAGCCATATGCCGGTAAACTCGTTGCACAGAGCTGCAACGAAGCCGCCGGCCGCCATGCAAACGATCGCAGCGGACGAAAACTCCATCTTGCTGTCGAGGGCCCGAAGGCATTCAGCCAAAATCAGGATGCAAACGATCCCGGGGGGCACGTAGCAGGCCACGCCGGGCAGCCAGTAGAGCAGATCACGTACGCTCGTCGAAGCACCCAGCACCGCAGCGGCGAAAACGAGACCAAGGAAAATCGATGGCAGCCCGCGAATGCGCGGCCATGCTCGCGCGACCGCGGCCATGCAGCCGGCGAGGAAAGCAACTGCGCCTGTTGCCATGGTCAGAGAATAGGCGGACAGCAGACTTATGCCTGTCGCTTGCGAGATGGCAGCGGGAACGTCGATGAGGCCATAGGGTACGATCCGACCTCCGACCTCCCCGTAAAAGCCCCGGATCGAGATCAGCCCCTGCTCGACAAATCGGTACGAAAAGCAGAAATCGTCGTGTTGCGGATCTGCAAGGACCGTCAACACAAGGAAGAAGAGCACGAAAAGCGCGGGCGGGAGGGCAGCAAGAACCCAAAGCCACCGAGCTCGATCGTAGTGCCGCCCCATTAAATTTCCCAACGAGTCATAGAAGGAATTTATCAAGAATCGGCGGCAATCGATAGACTAACTCCCGCGGGACGCAAGCGGCATTCCATGGCGTTCCTTATGAAGGTTTCCGCCGTGACGCTCATACGGGAACTGGCAGATTTGGCCGGCGGCAGAAACATGACACGGCAGTTTCTGTGGGGCCACAGCGGCGGATCAGAACAATAGCCAATCGGCCAGGCGCCAGGCGATCCAGGCGAGGGCGCCGATCCAGCCCAGCATGACGATCCCCGCGACGCCAAGTCCGCACATTGCGAACAGCGAGCTTTCGGGCTCCGGCGCCTCCGGGAGTTTCTCGGTCGTATCGATTTGGCTCACAGCTCCCCCTGTCTTGCGGCCCGTTGTTCATTGGTCTCGTCTCGCGCGTCGAAATTCACCGATCGCGCTCCAGCTCACACGGACGTGAGACGAGATCACCTTCCATCCACGGCACGCGCGCCGATCGTTGGCGCGCGCCGGTGCCCCGGACGGATGGGCAAAAGCTGCAACGCGCCGTGCGGCAATTGGTTGCTGCCGTCCGGCGCGGAAAATGCGTGCCGGATCGAACTTTCTCACGCTGCCGGCGCCTGCTTTGCAGGCCCAGCGCGTTGAAGGAGCGGATAGGGCGCGCAACCGCGCTGCGCCACCACGACCACCTATTCCGACGGCACGACCGAGGTCGAGACGCCCGTGAACGCGCAAGGATCGCTCGGTGCCAATGCCACGCGCGCATCCGACAGCACGTCCAGCGCCAGCGCCGCCGTCTAGCTGGGCTCGATCGCCGCAGCGGGCCGCGCAGCGTATGCGCTGAAATGCTTGCTCAGCTCGCGCCTGACCCCGGCCTGAAGCCTTGGCACTCGTTCCCTGCGCAGCCCGACTTCCGCGCGATTTTTCAAGGCATTGGCGCGGGCGGGCCAGCGCACAATTACCAAAGATTCATCGAACCTTTGGCTGTCGCAACAGACATATGGATGTTGGGGATTTCAGCGCCCAATACCTAACGGACGCCGCCAAGCGAAGATTTTCCGCTTGCGCGGCGTTGCGCTTTTCAGGTGTCACGTTCTTCAGAACTGGCCAATCAGCTCGACGCGTGCCAACCGGACGGAAACGGCACGAACGGCCAGACCGTCTGGTTGTCGTTGGCGGCCTTTGGCGGCTCATGAGCTGACGTCCTGACGGCCGGGACGGGCGGCGTCGATCTCACCGCCAAGCGCAGACATGCACACTGCAATTTCATTGTCGTCGTCCCAGTAAGTCTTTTTCAAAAAGTCCAGGTTCTCAAAAAAACGCGACGTCAGTTCAAATTCATCGCGCGTCCCGAAAACGGCGCGCCTGTTCTGAAATCACGCTTGCATTGTAGAAAAAACGGCGCCGGCTTTCAACCAGTCCGGCCACCGGTCCGCGACAGGTAAGGTTGATGGGTTAGGTTAAGGGCGAGCAGTTGTTGCGGCCACTTTGGCGACTGTTATCAGATTGGTGCCGGCTCGCGATGGGCTGCCTGGAATCCGTGCTCACACAAGATCACAGTTCGTCGCGGCGCGCGTATCCTGTGAGTTCTGCGTTATGCCTTTCGATCGCAACTTCAAAACCGTCAGTCCGCAGTCGAGCTGGACCGAAATCTGGCACCTCTGGACCGTGATCGTGCCGCGCCGCTCGATCAATGGGCAGCTCGTTTATGGCAAGGTCTGGCGCCGGCACGACGGCCGCGACTGGATCTACAGGAAATTCACCGAGTTCGACGGCGAAGAGGCGGCCTGAGGCGGCATCGCTGCCGCCGAGCTCACGCGGCCTTCGCCGCCGCGGGCTTGGCCGGCGGTGGCTTCAACGGCTTGTCCTGCCGCTTAGACCACGAGATGTAATAGGCCACCGTCGTCATGATCGCGATGCCGGCGATGCTGACGAAGAGCTGCGCGAACAGCGAGCCCGAGCTCATCGACAGCTCGAAATGGCCGACGAAAGACAGGAACACGCCGACGCAGAACACCGCGAGCGATTGCTGGCCGCATACGATCAGCGGATCGAACACCTTCCACTCCAGGCCCGGCCAGTCTTTCGGCACGAAGCGGATCACAAGGATCACGATCACGACGAAGTGGATGAAGCGGTAGGGCGCAAGGTTGGTCTTGTCGTTTGGGTTGAAGGCCGAGAACAGCCATTGCGGGAACATGCCACCAAAGGTCGGGAAGCGGCCGGCCATGGTCATGACCAGCGCGAACAGGAGATAGCCAAGGCAGAGCCACAGCGTGATCGGCGCGTTGATCAGCGTCATCGAGCGCCGCGCCCCGCCCATCGCGCACCAGGCGCCGAACACGAACAGCACCTGCCAGCAATAGGGGTTGAAGTACCACTGACCGGCCGGATAGGCGGTCAGATTCCAGCCGAAATGGCGCGCGGCGAGCCACAGCACGATCGACAGCACCATCGTCACGTCCGGCTTGCGCAGCATGAACCACAGCACCGGCGGAAACAGTCCCATCAGCACGATGTAGAGCGGCAGCACGTCGAGATTGAGCGGCTTGAAGCGCAGGAACAGGCCCTGCCGCAGCGTCTCGGTGGCGTTGTCGACAAGGCCGGCGACGTTGAACTCGTTGATCATCTCTGAATCGCCGAAGCGGAGCGCCAGATAGCTGATCGAGGCGATGTAGATCACGAACAGGATGATGTGGGCGACGTAGAGCTGCCAGACCCGCTTGGTCAGGCGCGTGGCGCCGACGATGAAGCCGCGGTCCAGCATCATCCGCGCATAGACGAAGGAGGCGGTGTAGCCGGAGATGAAGACGAACAGGTCGGCCGCGTCGGAAAAGCCGTAGTTGCGGGTCGTGATCCAGTTCACGACGTTCTCGGGGATGTGGTCGAGGAAGATCGCCCAGTTGGCGACGCCGCGAAACAGGTCGAGCCTGAGATCGCGACCCTTTTCGGGGAGCGTGGCGTTGATGTTCAGGAAGGCCATGCGACGGGCGCTCTCGGTGGGGACGGATATGCTGATGTCGACGAGGCAGTGCGGCCGGGCGGAATCCCGGCGCGGAAGGCGGGTACGGAATTGTCACGGTGCAGCATAATGACTATACCGTCGGTGAGGGTGACCGGGGAGCCGGAATCACCGATCAGTTCCCGGTCGGTGTCTCTATACTATCCCTGAGGTTTCCACCAACTGCCACCCTGACGCATCGAAATCGAACGAAAAGACGAAAAGGCCCGGACGACCCATGACCGCACGCATTTTCAAGCCCGCCAAGAACGCGATGCAATCCGGCCGGTCCAAGACCCGGGAATGGCAGCTCGACTACGAGCCGGAGCAGCCGCGCGCGGTCGAGCCGCTGATGGGCTGGACATCGTCCGGCGACATGAAGCAGCAGATCACGCTGCGCTTCCACAGCAAGGAAGAGGCGGTCGCCTATTGCGAGCGCAAGGGCATCGCCTACCAGGTGATCGAGCCCCAGGATTCGATCCGCCGGCCGGTTGCCTATGCCGACAATTTCTCGTTCCGGCGCGGCGAGCCCTGGACGCATTGAGGGGCGGGCGGCTTCTCCGACTTCATACGATGTACTCGTCATGCCCGGGCTTGTCCCGGGCATCCATGTTTTGGGCCGCGTGAAAGAGCGTGGATGGCCGGGACATAGGCGAGCGGAAGCGACGCCGTCCTTCAGACGGCTATGCCCGGCCATGACGGTGGGGAGGTATTCCCCCGAACTCGATAGCGCCGCCCCGGGGGGATGGCCCTTGGCAGCAATTCCACCCCATGCTTCGCTGGCACCAGGCATGACAGGCTCAGGGCGAGGTGGGGTATGGCCGGGCGTGACCAACTCGACGGCGTCGATCTGAAGATATTATCCGAGCTGCAGCAGGACGGGCGGGTGCGCAACAACGAGCTGGCGCTGCGCGTCGGCGTGTCCGCGCCCAACTGTCTGCGGCGGCTGAAGTCGCTGTTCAGCCGCGGCGTGATCCGGGCGGTGCGTGCCGTCATCGACGAGCGGCTGCTCGGCTATGAGGTGGTGTCGTTCGTGTCGATCCAGCTCGGCAGCCAGGCGCAGCCGGTGCTGGAGGCGTTCGAGGGCTCGATCGCCGCGATCCCGCGCATCCAGCAGTGCTGGCGCATTTCGGGTGACACGGACTATCTCCTGAAATGCGTCGCGCCGAGCGTCGAGAGCATGCGCCAGCAGCTGCTGCACTTCGCCGCGATGCCTGATGTCAAGAACGTCCGCAGCTTCCCGGTGCTGGGCGTCGCGAAGGACGTGCCGCTGCCGTTGCAGGAGGTCGCGGCGGCGGCAGGATAGGGGGACTCCCTTGCGTGGATCGATCGGGAATCTCACAAAAGCCGAATACTGACACATTAGAAACTCACCTAACTGTGACATGTGATTTGGGAAGTCCTGCCGGACCGCGGCCTCGCGCAGGCCTCAGCGATATCTGCCGCGAAACTCGCGCGGCGAGGCGCCGGTCCAGCTGCGGAAGGCGCGGGAAAAGCTCTTCTCGTTGCGGAAGCCGGCGATCTCCGCGATCCGCTTGATCGGGGTGCGGCCACGCATCAGCTCCTGCTTGGCGAGCTCGAACTTCGCTTCTTCCTTGAGATCGCGGAGCGAGGTCGCTTCCTCGCGCAGGCGCCGGTGCATGGTGCGGGTGGAGAGCGCCAGCTCGCTTGCGACATCCTCGGCGCCGAGACTGCGTCCGCGCGCGTTGCGCAGCACGCGACGGACGCGCTCGACCAGCAGCCGGTCGCGCCGATAGGGCAGCACGGTCAGCCTCAGCGCGCCCTTGAGCATGTTGTCGAGATCGGCCGGGCTGCGCGTGAGCGGCAGCGAAAGATAGTGCTTGTCGAACACGATGCGGGCGCCTTCCGCATCAAAGCTCAAATGCCTGCAGAAGATCGTCGGATAGACCGAGACGTGGCCCGGCTCGGCATAGGGAAACGCGGCCGCACGCAGCGCGATCGCGGAATCGACGGCCCAGCAGGCGAAGCCGAGGACATAGCGGAGCAGGGTGACGAGGCAGAATTCGCGCAAGGGGCCGAGATCGCGCTGCTCGCGAAGGGAGATGGTCGCGGTCTCATCACCAAGCGAGAGCTCGAACAGCACGTCCTCGGTCAGCAGGCGATGATGCCGGCACCAGCGTTTCAGCGCGACTTCGAGATTGGGGGCCGTGATCGAGGCACGGCACAGCATGCCATAGGTTCCCCAAGGCAGCCGGCGCGAGAACCAGCCGAGCGCCTCGTCGTCGAGCTCGCGCATGGCGTGGCCGGCCAGCGCCTCGAACTGGACCGCCGTCACCCGTCCGTCCTGGGATCGAACGAGGTCCCCGGTGACCTGCCCCTTGCCCAATGCGTCGGCCGGATCGCGCCCATAAAGGGCATAAGCGGCAACCACGCCGCGGACGAAGGCGGCTGGGGTCATGGCGCGGCGAGGCGTCGCGGTTGCGGCTTGGAACGGCATGAAAAATCCTCGCCAAACTTGGCGGAAAATGCAACCTTTTCGACCGCCAGGACGCCTGGGCGGGGGTAGGTTCGGACCCGACAAGAATACGGAGGAATCGCCTTGAACATCCCGAGCATCGATTTCGATCTGGGCGAAGACATCAGCATGCTGCGCGACACGCTGCGCGCCTTCGTGGAGGCGGAGATCGCCCCGCGCGCCGCCGAGATCGAGAAGGCTAACCTGTTCCCGGCGGACCTCTGGAAGCGCCTTGGCGACCTCGGCCTGCTCGGCATGACAGCGCCGGAGCAATATGGCGGCTCCAACATGGGCTATCTCTCCCACATCGTCGCCATGGAGGAGATTTCGCGCGGCTCCGCAGCCGTGGGTCTTTCCTACGGCGCCCACTCCAACCTCTGCGTCAACCAGATCCGCCGCAACGGCAACGACGCGCAGCGGCAGCGCTATCTGCCAAAACTGATCTCCGGCGAATATGTCGGCGCGCTCGCGATGTCCGAGCCCGGCGCGGGCTCCGACGTCGTCTCGATGAAGCTGCGCGCCGACAAGCGCGGCGATCGCTACGTGCTCAACGGCTCCAAGATGTGGATCACCAATGGCGGCGACGCCGATGTGCTGGTCGTCTACGCCAAGACCGACCCGGAGGCCGGCCCGCGCGGCATGACCGCCTTCCTGGTCGAGAAAGGCTTCAAGGGATTTACCCACGGCCAGCATCTCGACAAGCTCGGCATGCGCGGCTCCAATACCTATCCGCTGTTCTTTGACGAGTGCGAGGTGCCGGAAGAGAATGTGCTCGGCAAGGTGGGCGAGGGCGTCAAGGTGCTGATGTCCGGCCTCGACTATGAGCGCACGGTGCTGTCGGGTGGCCCGCTCGGGATCATGGCGGCCTGCATGGACGCGGTGGTGCCCTACATGCACGAGCGCAAGCAGTTCGGCCAGCCGATCGGCGACTTCCAGCTGATGCAGGGCAAGCTCGCCGACATGTATGCGACCTGGCAGGCCACGCGCGCCTATGTCTATGCAGTGGGGCGCGCCTGCGACCGCGCCGACCATGCGCGGACCCTGCGCAAGGATGCCGCGGCGGCGATCCTCTATTCCGCCGAGAAGGCGACGTGGATGGCGGGCGAGGCGATCCAGGCGCTCGGCGGCGTCGGCTATACATCCGAATTTCCGGTCGGACGTCTGTGGCGCGACGCCAAGCTCTACGAGATCGGCGCGGGTACATCCGAGGTCCGCCGCATGCTGATCGGCCGCGAGTTGATGGCCGAGACGGCGTAGGTCCGGCGCAATTGGAATCGCCGCGGTCCCATCTGACCGCGGTCTCTCACCAGATCACCAGCAACGCGGGACAACATGCCGCTCCATTCCAGCATCGATCCGTCTTCATCAGATTTTGCGCGCAATTCCGAGGCCATGCGCTCGCTCGTCGCGGACCTGCGCGAAAAGCTCAGCCAGGTTGCCGGCGGTGGCGGCGAGGTTTCGCGCAACCGCCACACCTCGCGTGGCAAGATGCTGGCGCGCGAGCGCGTTGACCTGCTGGTCGACCCCGGGACCTCGTTCCTGGAGCTGTCGCCGCTGGCGGCCTACGGCCTCTATGGCGGCGACGTGCATTCGGCGAGCGTCGTCACCGGGGTGGGGCGCATCTCGGGCCGCGAATGCGTGATTGTCGCCAACGATGCCACCATCAAGGGCGGCACCTATTATCCGATGACCGTGAAGAAGCATCTGCGCGCGCAGGACATCGCGCGGCAGAACAATCTCCCCTGCGTCTACATGGTGGATTCCGGCGGCGCCTTCCTGCCACTCCAGGACGAGATCTTTCCGGACGAGCGCCATTTCGGCCGCATCTTCTACAACCAGGCGCAGATGTCGTCGCAAGGTATCCCGCAGGTCGCGATCGTGATGGGTTCCTGTACCGCCGGCGGCGCCTATGTGCCGGCAATGTCGGACGAGAGCATCATCGTGCGCAACCAGGGCACCATCTTCCTCGGCGGCCCACCGCTGGTGAAGGCGGCGACCGGCGAGGTGGTGACCGCAGAGGAGCTCGGCGGCGCCGACGTGCATTCGCGGCAATCGGGCGTGACCGATCACTACGCCCAGAACGACGCGCATGCGATCGGCATCGCCCGGCGCATCGTCGGCACCCTGAAGCCGTCGAGCCGGCCGAACCTCAACATGCATCCGCCGCGCGATCCGCTGTTCGCAGCCGAGGAGATCTACGGCGTCGTGCCAGTCGATGGCCGCAAGCCGTTCGACGTGCGCGACATCATCGCCCGCGTCGTGGACGGGTCGGAATTCGACGAGTTCAAGAAGCTCTACGGCACGACGCTGGTGTGCGGCTTCGCCCATATCTGGGGTTATCCGGTCGGCATCATCGCCAACAACGGCATCCTGTTCAGCGAGAGCTCGTTGAAGGGCGCGCATTTCATCGAGCTGTGCTGCCAGCGCGGCATTCCCTTGGTGTTCCTGCAGAACATCACCGGCTTCATGGTCGGCAAGAAATACGAGGCCGGCGGCATCGCGCGCGACGGCGCCAAGCTGGTGACGGCGGTCGCGACGGCGTCGGTGCCGAAATTCACCGTGGTGATCGGCGGTTCCTACGGCGCCGGCAATTACGGCATGTGCGGCCGCGCCTACGCGCCGCGCTTCCTGTGGATGTGGCCGAACGCGCGCATCTCGGTGATGGGCGGCGAGCAGGCCTCGATGGTGTTGAGCCAGGTCCGGCGCGACAATATCGAGGCCAGGGGCGATAGCTGGTCGAAGGACGAGGAAGATAAATTCCGCGAGCCGATCCGCGCGCAATATGAGAGCCAGGGGCATCCCTATTACGCGACCGCGCGTCTGTGGGACGACGGCGTGATCGACCCGGCCGACACGCGCCTCGTGCTCGGCCTTGGCCTCTCGGCGGCGTCGAATGCGCCGATCGAGCCGACGAAATTCGGCCTGTTCAGGATGTGATGCGATGGACCGCTCAATGCTCTACCGGCGTTTTCGCACCCTCCTGATCGCCAACCGCGGCGAGATCGCCTGCCGCGTCATCCGCACCGCGCGCGCCATGGGCCTGCGCACGGTCGCGGTCTATTCCGAGGCCGACCGCGACGCGATGCATGTCGCGCTCGCCGACGAGGCCGTGCTGCTGGGGCCGGCGCGGGCCCGCGACAGCTATCTCAACGTCGAGCGGCTGATCGAGGCCGCGCGCAAGACCGGCGCGGAGGCCGTGCATCCCGGCTACGGCTTCCTGTCGGAGAATGCCGAGTTTGCGCATGCCTGCCTCGATGCGGGGCTGGTCTTCGTGGGGCCGACCGCCGGGATGATGACGGCGATGGGCTCGAAGTCCGGCTCGAAAGCGCTGATGGAGAAGGCCGGCGTGCCGCTGGTGCCCGGCTATCACGGCGAGGCCCAGGACGAGGCGACGCTGGCGAAGGCCGCCGACAAGATTGGCTTTCCCATTCTGGTCAAGGCATCCGCCGGCGGCGGTGGCCGCGGCATGCGCATCGTGCGCTCGGCCGCCGAGCTTGGCCCTGCGATCGTCAGCGCCAAGCGCGAGGCCAAGGCCGCGTTCGGCGACGATCGCATGCTGATCGAGAAATATGTCGACAATCCCCGGCATATCGAGGTGCAGATCATCGGCGACAGCCACGGCAATCTGCTCTCGCTATTCGAGCGCGAATGCACGTTGCAGCGCCGGCACCAGAAGGTGATCGAGGAAGCGCCGTCGCCAACCCTCAATGCGGCACAGCGCGAGACGGTCTGCGCCGCGGCGCGCAAGGCGGCGGGCGCGGTGAACTATGTCGGCGCCGGTACCATCGAGTTCGTGTCCGACGGCAAGGACGTGTTCTTTATCGAGATGAACACACGTCTCCAGGTCGAGCATCCCGTGACCGAGCTGATCACCGGCATCGACCTCGTCGAATGGCAGCTGCGCGTCGCCTTCGGCGAGGCGCTGCCGCTCAGGCAGGACGAGATCCGCCTCAACGGCCACGCGGTCGAGGCGCGAATCTACGCCGAAAATCCGACCAAGAACTTCATGCCCTCGGTCGGCAGGATATCGACCTGGCGGCTGCCCGCGGAAACCGGCGGCCTCCGCATCGACGCCGGCTATCGCGAGGGCGACAGCGTCTCGCCTTATTACGATGCGATGCTGGCCAAGATGATCGCGTGGGCACCGACCCGGGATGTCGCGATCGAGCGGCTGAACCGCGGACTGGAGGACTCCGACGTCCGCGGCATTGTCACCAATATCCCGTTCCTGTCGGCGCTGATCACGCATCAAAAGGTGCGGGCGAATGCGATCGACACCGGCTTCATCGAGCGCGAGCTGGCGGTGTTGACGCAGGCTACGCCTGCGCCCGGCGAGCTCGAGCTGTGCGCTGCGGTCGCCGCAATCGTGAACGACGAACGGCAGGCCGCGCAGACAGAAGCGAATTCGCCCTGGCAGACGTTCGGCTGGATGCCGGTCGGCCGGCGTCAGCGCAGCTTTGCCTTCCGCGTCGGACATGGTGTCGGACATGGGCCCGAGCAGAAGATCACCCTCAACTACGGCAGCGGGCCGTCGACGCTTGTCATCGGCGACCGCGAGCTGGCCTTCGCGATCGCGCCGAAGGATGGCGGCTTCGATCTGACGCTCGACGGCGTCAAATCGTCCGTCGCGGCCGTGATCGACGGCCATGAGCTCTATTTGCGCACGCGCCACGGCCGCTTCGACCTGCATTGGGTCGATCCGTTCGGCGGCGAGACCGAGGAGCAGGCCGGCGCGGACAAGATCGCGGCACCCTTGCCCGGCACGGTCGTCGCCGTGCTGGCCGAGGAGGGCGCAACGCTGGAGAAGGGCGCGCCGATCCTCACCCTCGAGGTGATGAAGATGGAGCAGACGCTGCGTGCGCCCTATGCCGGCGTGCTGACGTCGATCAAGTGCAAGGTCGGTGACATCGTGCAGGAAGGCGTCGAGCTCGCCGTGGTCGAGCCTACAGGAGAATGAGATGAGCGATCCGGTCCGCATCATCGAAATGGGGCCGCGCGACGGCCTCCAGAACGAGAAGATGCCGGTCAGCGTCGAGGCCCGCATCGCCTTCGTCGAGGCGCTGGTCGGAGCCGGCCTCAATACGGTGGAGGTCGGCGCCTTCGTCTCGCCCAAGGCGATCCCGCAGATGGCAAGCTCCGACGCCGTGCTGCGCGGCGTTGCCCACGTGACGGGCGCCGAATTCCACGTGCTGGTGCCGAACGAGAAGGGCTATGACGCCGCGCGCGCCGCGGGCGCGAAAGTGGTCTCCGTGTTCGCGGCGGCCTCCGAGGGCTTTTCCCGGGCCAACATCAACTGCACCGTCGCGGAATCCATCGAGCGCTTCAGGCCGGTGATGGAACGCGCGAAGGCCGACGGCGTCAGGGTGCGCGGCTATATCTCCTGCGTGCTGGGCTGTCCGTTCGACGGCGAGATCAAGCCGAAGGCCGTTGCCGATCTTGCGAAGACATTGTGGGACCTCGGCTGTTACGAGATCTCGCTCGGCGATACCATCGGCGTCGGCACGCCGGCCAAGGCGAAGCAGATGCTGCGCGCGGTCAGCGCCAACATTCCCGCTGCCAATCTCGCGATGCATTTCCATGACACCTACGGCCAGGCGCTCGCCAATCTCTACGCCGGGCTGGAGGAGAACGTCCGTGTCATCGATGCGGCTGCGGGCGGCCTCGGCGGCTGCCCCTACGCCCCCGGCGCGACAGGCAATGTCGCGACCGAGGACGTCGTCTACATGCTCGAAGGCATGGGCCTCAGCACCGGCGTCGACATGGAGAAGCTGCTGGCGGCCACGAACGAGATGAGCGGCGTGCTGGGCAAGCCGCCCGTGAGCCGAGTGGCTTCCGCGCTGAACGCGAAGAGGAAGCGGGTTACTTCGTAGGGTGGGCAAAGGCGCATAGCGCCGTGCCCACCATCTCTCCGCGATCGAATTTGGAAGTGGTGGGCACGCTTTCGCTTCGCCCACCCTATGACATACGCTGTCAGGCCGCCTTCAGGCCCACGTCCGGCAGGAGCGGCCGGTTCTTGAGGGCGCGGACCATCATGGCCTCGACCTCGGCCTTCTCCTGCGGCAACAGCGCCAGGCGAGGCGGACGGGTCAGCGCGGTGCCGCGGCCCATGATGTGCTCGCACAGCTTGATGCACTGGACGAGGTCCGGGCGCGCGTCGAGATGCAAGAGCGGCATGAACCATTCGTAGAGCGGCATCGCCTCGGCATAGCGTCCCGCCCTGGCCAGGCGAAACAGCGTCTCGCCCTCGCGCGGGAAAGCGTTCGACATGCCGGAGACCCAGCCCACCGCGCCCATGGCGACACTCTCGACGATGACGTCGTCGAGGCCTGCGAACAGCACGAAGCGGTCGCCGACCATGTTCCTTGTGTCGATGAAACGCCTTGTGTCGCCGGAGGAATCCTTGAAGCAGACGACGGTCTCGACGTCGGCGAGCGAGGCCAGGATGTCGGGGGTGACGTCGTTCTTGTAGATCGGCGGATTGTTGTAGAGCATCACGGGCAGGTCCGTCGCGGTGGCGACGGCGCGGAAATGCGCGGCGGTCTCGTGCGGCTTCGACGAATAGACCAGCGCCGGCATCACCATGACGCCGTCGATGCCGACGCGCGCGGCTTCTTTCGCCGTCTCGACCGCGAAGGCCGTGGTGAATTCGGCGATGCCGCACAGCACGGGCACGCGCCCGGCCGCGACCGATTTGGCCGTCTCCATGATCGCGACCTTCTCCTTGCGCTCCAGCGACGTGTTCTCGCCGACGGAGCCGCAGACGATCAGGCCGGAGACGCCGTCACGGATCAGCCCGTCCATCACCTTCGCGGTCGCGTCGATGTCGAGCGAGAGATCGTCGTGGAATTGCGTGGTGACGGCCGGGAAGACGCCTTCCCAGGAAACGCGGCGGCTCATGGTCTAACTCCAAGTGAATCTGGCGTGTGAATTCGCCGGCGGGGGGCTGGGGCCGCCGGCTGTGGTGAAGAGGATGGCGGGCGGGATCAGAGCGTGGCGCCGACCTTGCGCAATTCGGCGAGGACCGGAGCCTTGGGCAGCCAGATCTTGTCGAACTCGGCGATGACCGCCTCGGTGTCGCCGGCCGGGACCTGGCGGATCGGGATCGGGGCGTTCTTGAAGTTCTCGATTAGCGCCGGCTCGTTGCCGGCGAGCTCGTCGATCTGCGCGTCGAGTGTGGTTTTGATCGTCTTGGTGATCAGCTCGCGGTCGGCGGCCGGCAGCGTCTGCCAGACCCGGCCCGAGACGACCGCTGCCATCGGCATGAAGACGGCATTCATCTGGAGGATCACCTTCGAGACCTTGTCGAAGCGCTGGTTCCAGGAGAATTCGAGATCGGCCTCGAGGCCGTCGACCTGGCCGTTGGCCATGGCGTCGAACACCTGCGGCGTCGGGATCGGCGTCGGCGCGGCACCGAGCGAGGAATAGAAATCGCGATAGACCGGCGTCGGGTTGATGCGCAGCTTCATGCCCTTGATGTCGGCGAGCGAGGTCAGGTCCTTGGACGAGAACACCGCGCGCATGCCGGTGATGCCCCAGCCGAGCCCGATCGTGCCGGTCTCCTGCGGCAGCACGTCGAACAGCTTCACCGCCGCCGGATGCCGCACGAATTTCGCCACCGCCGGCGTCGAGCGGACGATGTAGGGCGCATTGATCGCGGCGATGTGCGGCACGCGCGAGCCCAGCTCGGCGGCCTGGATGAAGCCCATGTCGAGCGCGCCCGACTGCAATTGCTGCATCATCGCCGGCTCGTTGCCGAGCTGGCCGGAGTGGAACACGGTCAATGTCAGGCGGCCGTTGGTGGCGGCCTTGAGGTCGTCGCCGAATTTGAGCGCGGCCTTGTTCCAGGAATGACCGTTCGGCGTGATCAGGCCGAGGCGGAATTCCTTGGCCTGGGCGAGCGCCAGCGACGGCGCGAACACCGATGCGGCTGCGCTGGCGGCGAGAAAGCGGCGACGAGAAAGCGGCATGGTCGGGCTCCTTTTGGACGGGCCTATTTGACGAGGATCAGCGAGAGCGAGGGGAAGAGCGAGAGCAGCACCAGGAGGACGCAGGAGATGACGAAGAAGGGCAGCGTCACCATGAACATCTTGCCGGGCTTGGCGCCGGTGACGGCGGCCGCGACGAAGAAGCAGAGCCCGACCGGCGGCGACAACAGGCCGAGCACCAGGTTGATCACCACGACGACGCCGAAGTGACGGGGGTCGATGTGGTAGACGTCGGTTGCAACAGGCAGCAGGATCGGCACCGTCATGATCAGGCCGGGAATGCCGTCGATCACAGTGCCGATAACCAGCAGGATGACGTTGCAGATCAGCATGAAGCTGATCGGGTCCTTGGCGGCCGACTGGATCCAGCCGGCGGTCTCCTGCGGCACCTTGCCGAAGATCAGGACCCAGGAGAACACCGCGGCGGCGGCGACGAGGAACAGCACGATCGCCGAATAGATGGCACTGCGCAGCATCATCTGCGGCAACTGGGAGAACTCGAACTCCTTGGTCCAGTATTTTCCGACCAGCGCCGCGGCCACCGCACCGACCGCGGCGGATTCCGTCGCGTTGGCGAGGCCACCGAGGATGGTGCCGACGATGACGATCGGGATCAGCAGGGTGGGCGATGTCCGCAGGATCGTCATGACCCGCTGGCGCGGCGTCTGATAGTCGGCGCGGGGATAGTTGTAGATGTATCCCATCAGCGCGATGACGAGGCAGAACATCACGGTGAGGATGACGCCCGGCACGATGCCGGCGATCAGCATGTCGCTGACCGAGACCTGCGCGAGCACGCTGTAGACCACGAACATCACCGAGGGCGGGATGATCGGCCCGAGCATGCCGCCATAGGCGGTCAGTCCCGCCGCAAAAGTCTTGTCGTAGCCCTTCTTCTCCATCTCCGGCACCATGATCTGGGCCATGATCGCGACCTGCGCGGTCGCAGATCCCAGGATCGAGGAGATGAACATGTTGGCGAGGATGTTGACGTAGGCGAGCCCGCCCTTCAGCGAGCCGACGAAAGCCATCGCCATGTCGACGATGCGGCGGGTGATGCCGCCGCCATTCATGATCTCGCCGATCAGGATGAAGAGCGGAATGGCGATCAGGCCGTAACTGTCGACGCCGCCGAACAGCTGGAGCGGATAGGACTGGAACAGCACGGGATTGCCCGATGCGGCGATATAGACGAGACCGGCGAGGCACAGGCAGAGCCCGATCGGCACGCCGACCAGCATGATCGCGACGAAGGCGGCAGACGTGATCATCAGTTGACCCCGTCGAGCTCGGAGAGCGCAAAACCCTTCGGCGGCGTGCGCGGAACCAGCTCGAGATCTTCCAAGAGGTTGGCGAGGCCATGAACGGTCATCGACACCGCGAAGATCGGCAGCGTCAGATAGAGCACCCAGGTCGGCCAATTCAGCGTCTGAGTGTGCTCGGTGTAGAGGAAATTGAAGGTCTCGGCGGCGAGCTTGCGCCCGTCGAAGCCGGCGCGTGCGAGGCCGATCGGGTCCATCCAGAGCGCGCAGGTGATGATCAGCGCGACGCCGAACACGACGACGAGGCCGGTCGAGATGACCTTGGCGATCTTCTGGCGCTGTGGCGAGAGGCGTTCCGTGAGCATCGTGACTGCGAAGTCGAGCCGCAGCCGCGTCATCGCGGAGGCGCCGATGAAGGTCAGCCAGACCACGCAATAGACAGCCGATTCATCGATCCAGTAGATCGGGAAGTGCGAATAGCGGGTGACGACGTTCACCAGGATCAGTCCGGTGAGCAGGTACATCAGGCCCATCAGCGCGAGACGTTCGACGGCGAGCAGGGCGCTGGAAGCCCTGACCACAATCCGCCGCGCGCTGAACGCGCCCGCATCCGGCATCGTCCCTTCGATCATCAAAGGCCCCAACCCCCGCAAGATTTCTCGTGCCAAGGCAAAATGTATAATTTATACATTTGAGCTGTCAAACGGAGATTGCGGTCATTTCGGCGGCAGGACGCGCCTTTGCCGGGCACCTGTCTTTTGTGGGATGCCTGGCTTTTGCTGGCCGCCTCAACATGCAAGAGAGGGACCGCTTTCTGCCGGACGAGTCGCGAAGAAAGACGGAAGGTCAGATGAAACAGCCACTGAAGCATCGCACTCTGTCGGCTGCGATCGTGGACCAGCTCCGGCAGGCGATCCTCGACGGCACCTATCCGGCCGGATCGCAATTGCGCCAGGATGCGCTCGGCGATGCCTATGGCGTCAGCCGCATTCCGGTGCGCGAGGCGCTGTTCCAGCTCGAGGCCGAGGGGCTGGTGCGCATCGTTCCGCAGAAGGGCGCCATCGTCTCGGAGCTGTCACTGAACGAGATCAACGATGTGTTCGACCTGCGCGGCATCCTCGAGCCGCGCCTCCTGGCGCAATCGGCGCCGCGTTTTACTGCGGAGGATTTCGAGGGGCTGGACGACATCCACAAGAGTTTTGAGAAGGCAATCAAGGCGCGCAACGTCAGCGAATGGGGCCAGCTCAACGCCGACTTCCACATGGCGCTCTATGTACATGCGCCGCAACCTCGTACGCGCGCAATCGTGCTGTCGCTGCTCCAGACCAGCGATCGCTATACGCGCCTCCAGCTCTCCAACACCAAGGCGATGGGGACGGCCGAAAAAGAACACGCCCACCTGATCGCGCTCTGCCGCGCGCAGAAAGTCGAGGAGGCCTGCCGGTTTCTGGAGCGGCACATCGAGGCCGTGCGCAAGGATCTGTTGCAGGTGGTGGCCGGCAGCGCGATCGCGCCGAAGTCACGGCGGAAGGAGAAATCGTAGGGTGGGCAAAGGCGCATAGCGCCGTGCCCACCATACTTTCGCAATCGCCGACAGATGGTGGGCACGCTCCGCTTTGCCCACCCTACAGCAGCGTCACCTGCTCCCGTCGGGCCCCATCACCAGGTCCGGCAGCCAGGTCGAGATTTCAGGCACGAAGCAGAGCAGCAGCACCGCGAGCATCATCAGGAGCACGAACGGCAGCGTACCCCAGATCACCTCGCTCAGGGGGATGTCGGGCGCGACGTTGCGGATGACGAAGATGTTGAGGCCGATAGGTGGATGGATCAGCCCCATTTCCATCACGATGGTCATGACCACGCCGAACCAGATGATGTCGAAGTTCGCGGCGCGTAAGGGCGGCAGGATGATCGGCGCCGTCATCAGGATGATCGAGACCGGCGGCAGGAAGAAGCCGAGCACGACGACCATGACGAGGATCGCGAACAACAGGCCCCAGCGCGGCAGGTGCATCGCGACGACGGATTCTGCGACCGACTGCGAGATGTGCAGATAGCTCATCACGTAGGAGTAGAGCAGCGACATGCCGATGATCATCATCAGCATGGTCGATTCCCGGATTGTCGACTTCATGATGGGCGCAAGATCGCTCGGCCGCCACACGCTGTAGATCGCTGCGATCAGTGCCAGCGCCAGGAGGCCGCCGAGGCCCGCGGTTTCGGACGGCGTGGCATAGCCGCCATAGAGCGCGATCATGACGCCGGTGAGCAGCAGCACGAACGGGATCACGCGCGGCAGCACGCTGAAGCGTTCGGCCAGCGTGTAGTCGTCGCGGGCGAGGATTGCGGCTTCCGGTCCGCCATTCTTGTAGATGGCTTCAGCGGCTGCATATTCCTGGCGGAAGCGGATCACGGCATAGGCGCCGAACAGGCTGACGAGCAACAGGCCCGGACCGATGCCGGCAAGGAACAGGCGCCCGAGGGACTTTTCCGCCGCGACCGCGAACAGGATCATGGTGATCGAGGGCGGCAGCAGGATGCCGAGCGTGCCGCCGGCGGCGATGATGCCGGCGGCAAAGCCGCCGGAATAGCCGCGCTTGCGCATCTCGGGGATGCCGGCCGAGCCGATCGCCGAGCAGGTCGCTGGGCTCGAGCCCGCCATCGCCGCGAACAGCGCGCAGGCGAACACGTTGGCGACGCCGAGCCCGCCGGGGACGCGGTGCAGCCAGGCATGCAGGGCCAAATAGAGATCCTGGCCGGCGCGCGACTTGCCGATCGCCGCGCCCTTCAGGATGAAGAGTGGGATCGACAGCAGCGTGATCGAGGCCATTTCCTCGTAGACGTTCTGCGTCACCGTATCGAGGGAGGCCGATGGCATGTAGATGCCCATGAACACGACCGCGACCGCGCCGAGCGCGAAGGCGATCGGCATGCCAGAGAACATCACCAGCAGCGTCGCAATCGCGTAGGCGAGGCCGATACCGAAAACGCTCATGGACGCCTGGCTCCTGCGAAAGGCAGCGCAAGCTGCACGAGAATCTGGACACAGAGCAGGCTCATGCCGAACGCCATGAGCGAATAGGGAATGGCGAGCGGCGGCGACCACATCGAGTTCGAGACCTGACCATCGACATAGGCCTCATGGGCCAGCGTCCAGGACTTCCAGGTGAAGAAGGCGCAGAACAGGAATGTCGCGGCATCGACCAGCCAGAGCCTTATCCGGTTCGCCAGCGGCGAGAGCAGGCCGACGAAAGCCTCGATGCCGATATGACCGCGGTTCTGCTGCACATAGGCGGCCGTCATGAAGGTCGCCCCGACCAGCAGGAACACGGCGGCCTCGTCCTGCCAGTAGTTGGCGGCCTTGAACAAGGCGCGGCTCAGCACGCTATAGCTCAGGATGGCGCAGGCCGCGACCAGCGCGATCGCTGCGAACACGACGATGATGCTGTTGAGGATGGCGAGACCGCGATCGATCGCCGCCGCAAGACCGGTCCTTGCGGCAGCGTTGGCCTGGTCGTCACGATCCGGAAGCGGACCGTGGCTCATGCCGAGACGTCGGAGGCGAGCTTGAGCAGGGTCGCGGCGGTCGCGGTCTTGGCGCCGTAGTCCTTCCACGCGGTGTCGCGGGCGATGTCGCGCCACTTGCCGACGGTCGCTGCATCGAGCACCGAGACCTTGGCGCCGGCCTTCTCGTAGACCTTGGCGACCTCGACGTCATCGTCCTGCGCGCCCTTGCGGCCGAAGGCTTCGAGCTCGGCGCCGACTGCGAGCAGCACGTCCTGCTGGTTCTTCGGCAGTTTGTCGAAGATCGCCTTCGACATCATCAAGGGCTCGAGCATGAACCAGTAGGAGGCACCCGCGCCCGAGGTCAGCGACTTCGCGACCTCTTCGAGCCGGAACGAGATCAGGCTGGTGGAGGAGGTGAGAGCGGCGTCGCACGCGCCGGTCTGCATCGCCGCGTAGATTTCGTTCGAAGGCACCGACAGCACCGAGGCGCCGGCGGTCTGGAGCACCATGTCCATCTCGCGCGAGCCGCCGCGCACCTTCATGCCCTTGGCGTCTTCAGGCGCGACGATCGGCTTGGAGCGGCTGGCGAGGCCGCCGGCCTGCCACACCCAGGTGAGCAGGATGATGCCCTTGTCGGCGAGGAAGTCGGAGAGCGCCTTGCCGACCGGCTCCTTCTTCCAGCGCATGCCCTGGTCGTAGGTGGTGACGAGGCCCGGCATCAGGCCGATATTGGTCTCCGGCAGTTCGCCGCCGGCGTAAGGCATCGGATAGAGGCTGATGTCGAGCGCGCCCTTGCGCATCGCAGAGAACTGCGCGTTGGTCTTGATCAGCGAGGAGTTCGGATAGATCTCAGCGGCAATGTCGCCATTGCTGCGTTTGGCGACTTCGGCGGCGAACATGCGGCAGAGCCGGTCGCGAAAATCGCCCTTGTCGATGGTGCCGCCGGGGAATTGATGAGAGATCTTCAGCGTGGTGGCGGCATGCGCGGTGCCGGTGCCGAAGCGGAGAATGGCGGGTGCGGCGACGGCGGTCGCGATCAGATGGCGGCGCGTGAGCATGGTGTGATCCCCTTGAGCGCTTCTTTGAACGATTCTTGTTGGTGTGATTTGGGTCGGGCCTTGTGAGACCGCCGCATAGGCCCATCCTATCCGGTCTTTCGCCCGATGTTCTCTCATCTGATAGTTCGAGACCGAATGCCGCGGCAAGTGTCGACCGTGCTGCGCTGCACACTTCCGATCCCCGCACTATGCCGAACGACGGACCGCCGCGGGCGCGCAGAAATTTATCAGCGACCGCGTAACAACGTCGCGTGGCAATCCGTCGAGATTGAATAGCGGCGTCCGTCGCTGACAAACACCATCTCGAAGGGAAGACTAGTCATGACCATTCGCACCCGCATCGCGCTCGGCGTCTCGGCTGCCGCTCTCTCGCTTGGCCTGGCGCTGTCGCCGGCCGCCTTTGCCCAAGACAAGACGGGCGACAAGATGGGCAAGGAGGACGGTATGATGAAGAAGGACACCATGTCCAAGGATGGCATGAAGAAGGATGCCATGACCAAGGACGACGGCATGAAGAAGGATCACATGTCGAAGGACGGGATGAAGAAAGACGACGGGATGATGAAGAAGAACTGATCTTCGGTCGTCGCGGGAGGCGTTTGCGCAAGGCAGACGCGCGCGCTCGAACGTCCGGGGCGGTCAGGTGGACCGTCCCGGAGCGATGTCTCGGTTCAAGTTCAATTGAACGTGATCTTTGAACGTTACTTGCGCTTGGCCTTGCGGGCGGCGTAGCGGGCGTCGCGCTTGGCCTTCTGTTCGGCCTCGAGCGCAGCCGCGTTGGCGGCCGCTTCCTCGGCCTCACGCGCAAGCCGCGCAGCTTCGGCGGTCTTGGCTTCTTCCTCAAGTCGCTTCTGCTCGGCCTTTTCGGCCTCGCGCGCAGCCTTTGCCTCGGCGCGCTTGGCGGCGAGCGCCTCGCGCTCGGCACGCTTCGCCGCAACCGACGGATCATCTGGCCCGGGCTGGGATTTGAATTTGTTCAAAAGATTTTTGCGGGCGTCCTGCGCCGCCTTTTGCCGGTCTGCAAAACCGGGTTCCCTGAATCCACTCATCGACGAGCCTTGTCTTCCTCGCTTTCGACCCTACATCACTGCGTGTTGGTACGTCGGCTGGGCATAGCGGGCGCCACGCGACGCAGATGCGTGTACATCGCCGCGCGTCGCAACGCCACCCAATTCGCAGCCGATCAGGTAGACGAAAATCGCCCCCCGACGATCTCTCGTAGCCCGGAAAAACTGCCGAATTGTGATGTCCCTCATAAGGGAGCATGTGGAGCGGCGCCTAGCGTCCGCGCCAGCAAGACGGAGCACGGGCATGACCATCTTCGGATTGAGCCTGAAGGCGCTCGCAATCACCGTCGTGGTGGTCGTTGCAGCGGCCGCCGCGGTGCTGCTCGCCCGTCCGAAGCCGATCGAAAGCGCCGTCCTCGGCGCCGGCTGGGAGTGCAGCCAGACCGCATTCGTGCTCACGACCTGCGCACCACGCGTCCGTGAGGTGGTCCCCGCGGTCGAAACCTCGCGCAAGGATGCGATCCGGGCGACCCGCGGCTGAGCCGGAACTGATTGCGATGTGACGCGACGCCGCAGAGGTGTTAAAGCCGGCTCGCCCCCGCGATCACTCCGCCATGACCAAGCCCGAGTCTGAGCCCAAGCCAACGCCAAAGCCCGAACCGGGTGACAAGCCTAGATCCGCGCCAGGACCTCAATCCGGTGACAACCGCCGCGGCGCGGTCGCCGGCCTGATCATCGCGATCGTGATCCTTGGTGTCGGCTGGTGGCTTGCCCGCGATCTCACCGCCGCCAGCAAGATGCAGGACTGCCTGATGTCGGGGCGGAGCAATTGCAACGTGATCGAGCCGGCCCGCTAGCAGCGCTCAAACACGTCCGGTAGAGCCAAAAAATGCCGTGATCTTAATCATTTGTAACGCGACTTCGCCGATCAGGCAGGTCAGTTATGTCAGCCGGCATCAGCCCAGCGCGCGGCGAATCGTCTATCGCGCTAGGACCACGGCTATCGGCCACGGCAATCGAAAGAGTAGGGGGTCAAGCACGCATGAGTGCGTCCAGCCGCATGAAGATCATCATTCCCTTGGTTTCGGCCATGTCGGTGCTCGCGCTCTCGGCGCAGGCGCAGGAGGCCCGGCCGCCGAAGGACGCCGGCCAATCGCCGGCAGGGCCAGCCGCGGGCGCACCGCCCCAGAACAATCAGAACATGCGCAAGGGCCCGCCGCCGCAGCAGGCGGCCCGGCCCGCGCCGCCGCCCGGCGGCCAGCCCCATGCGGGACCCGGTCATGCGGGTCCTGGTGCCGGTCCGGCTCCTGGCCCGCGCAATGTGGGCGGTCCGCCGCCCGGTCGTAACTACGCCAGGGGTCCCGCACCGGCGCGCGACTGGGGCGGAAACGCCTATCGCGGCAATCTCGCCTGGGATGGCGGGCGCTGGCGCCATGAGGTCCACAACGGCCGCTCCGGCTGGTGGTGGGATGTCGGCGGCGTCTGGTACTATTATCCGCAGCGGATGGCCGGTCCGCCCGGCTATATCTCGGAGGAGTATTACGACGACGTGCCGGTGGCCTACGCCCCGCCGCCCGTTGCCTACGAACCGCCGCCTCCGCCGCCGCCGGCTGATCCCGGTGCGAGCGCGCTTGGCGGTGCCATTGTCGGCGGTTTGCTCGGCGGCCTGATCTCGGGTAACGCGTCAGGCGCCGCCGCAGGCGCCGTGCTCGGCGGCGCCACCGGCGCGATCGCCGGGGCGACGGCTGCCTCGCGCCCCGGCTACTATCTGGCCGAGGGCAATTGCTACTACCGCTATCCGAGCGGCCAGTATGTGCAGGCCGATCCCCGCGCGTGTTACTGAGATTGCGGACAGCTCTGAAACGAAGAGGCGGGCGAAAGGCCCGCTTCTTTTTTGCCCGGGTTTGTCATCTTGGCGCCGTGGCAGAATGGCTGATCGCCTCGCGCCTCAAGACACCAGCCAGGTCATGAACGCCATGAGGCCCCAGACCAGGCCCGCGATCCACGCCAGCATCACGATGCCGATGGTCGCAAGAAAGGTGACGCCGAACACGTCGGTCCTTTTTCGCTGGGTGGGGGCGTGAGCTTCGGCTGCAGCTTCTCGTGTCATGACCGCAAGACCACTCGTGCTTTCTCCCGCCTTTGGGAGCACTGAGATGTTCTAGCCGAGACGCCGGGCGCAGGATGTGACGCAGTTCACATCCGCCTGAATGACGCCGGGTCTCACGGTTTCGTGCGGTATGGGCGTCGCACGGTCGCCGTGGGCGTTCTGAAACCGCGGGTGCAGTTTCATATCGTGTACAATTTCAGCGTGTTGAAATAGCTCGCGACAACGCTGGTTATCCGCATTCATACGGACGAAATTGCCATGCACTTGTCCAGATCGGACGGCTAGAATCCGCCCCATGTGCAACAAGTACGATCCACAGCACGAAGCCGAGGCGGCGATGAAGCGCGCCGCGGCCTCAGAAGGCCCGGACCGGCAAAGACTCATCGAGCTCGCCATTGCCTGGCATCAGCTGGCCCGCGACCGGCGCGCCGATGAACCGACGGAGTAGTCGGATTCAGCCGACGATTGCCGGCCGAAGCAGCCTTCGATCCACCGCAAGCGTTGCTCGCCTCGCGCTGCATGAGCTGCAGCCAACGTGCTGACCGTGATCTCGTTCCAGGCTGCTGCTGTCAAACGCCGCGATCGATGCCGACCGGTTTCGGCCTGTGCACGTAATCCAGGATGCATGGTCGATCCGCCGAACGGCGATTCTGGTCGCTCCCACCCGCCAGTGAACGAACGGCGAAGGCCAGCTGATGCTGGCTCGCCGCGACGCTCATAATGGAAGCTTGTGCCTTCTCGAGGTGTTTTGCCATCCCGCCGGAGTTCAAGTCCACGCCCGCATCGATCGCCAAAAACGACATCGCAGCGACGGCAATTCCGGACGCGACAGCCATTCCTGTCCATTCAGATGACGGCATCACAGAAATCTTCGACACCATTTCGGCATGCCGGATAGATAGGACTCTCTCGTCGTCCGGACAGGCCTGCGCACGCTTTCTTGAAGTGCGCTGGATTTGAAAATCACGTCGCCGCGGAGGTCGCGGGCCGGGATGATTTCCGGCTCTGCCGTCGGCGCGGCCAAGCCCGAATGAAGCCAATCCGCTCGAAGGAGCAAGACTGTCGATCCCAGCAGGACTCGAACCTGCAGTGTTCGGAGACATTCATAACGTGATCAAGGGCAGGTCGCCGCCGCGCGCTACCAGAACCTGTATGCCACGATTTCCTAACCCCAAAGAGGCATTCAACCTCTGATATACTTTGCTATTCTATTCCCGCATTCTTGGATTGATCCCCCTGGATGCATCGGAACGATCGCCTAGCCAACCTCAACCCCTGCGGTTGGCTAGGCACTTTCGTTTCGATCAGGGTCTCATCCATCTTCCATCGCGCGGCCGCTTGCCAAATCGAATCCGCTCGCGCGACGGCGGTTCGAGACCGTCCCGAGAGGCGCACGCACCTTTTTCGGTGGTGTCCTAATGGAATGTTGAAAAACTGGCGATCCCAGCAGGACTCGAACCTGCAACCCGCGGAGTAGAAATCCGCTACTCTATCCAGTTGAGCTATGGGACCGTCTTGAGGCCGGGTCTTGAGGCCAGGCAGGTCTCGGCTACCGCCTGCCGGTCTTCTATCATGCCAAATATGAAAAATCCGCGCGTTCGCCAAGCCTGAACCGAACCGTTTTCCTCAATGGCGCGACAAAGCGGAACGGTGGGGTGTCAGGGTGCCGGGTTGAGCGGCAGCGGACTGGACGATGGATCACATCGCCGGGAACGCTGGTCAGCTTCCGGGACACGGCCGCCGGTCGATTGGTCAGGTATGGCTGCGCCATCAGGACGGCGTGCGTGGTGATATCTCGATCGGTCTCCTCTGGGCTTGCCTTGTCATGGCGAATGCGACGATTTGCACCTCTGGTTCCATCGCCTTGAGTCGGTCACCTTTCCGCGCACTTCATTTGCCGCCGCGGCGTTCGTCCGCGATTTCCGGGAGTCCATCATGATCGGTCTTGTTCGCGCCGTCACACTCTGCGCCGCGCTGGCGCTTGGCCTGAGCACGGCGCTGGCCGCCGACAAGGCATTCAAGCGCGACGATCTCGCTGATTCCGCGATCAAGCTGGAGGCCCAGATCAAGAGCGAGGCCGGGCCGGTCGCCAAGACCGGCGCGACGCTGCGCACGGACGCCGATGCCGCATTCAAGCGCAGTGATTTCCGTGCCGGCCTGTCCGTGCTCGGCCAGATCGCCGCCACGACGCCTGAGGATGCCGGCAACTGGATGCGGCTTGCCAAGGTGATCTTCCAGATATTGCCCAAGAACTCGAGCGAGCAGACATTCCTGCTGGAGCGCGCCTCGACCGCCGCCTATATCGCCTATTTGCGCGCGGGCAATCCGGGCGAGGAGGCCGACGCGCTTGCGGTGCTCGGCAAGTCGCTGGCCGAACGCAAGCTGTGGCGGCCGGCGCTGGACGCGCTGCGGCTGTCGCTGGACATGCGCGAGGTCGCCGACGTCCGCGGCCAATACGAGAAGATGCGCGACGAGCACGGCTTCCGCCTGCTCGACTATACCGTGGATTCGGATTCGGCCAGTCCGCGGGCCTGCTTCCAGTTCTCTGAAGAACTGGCCAAGCGCACCGATTTCGCGCCGTTCCTCGCGCTGGCGGGCCAGGACAAGCCGGCGCTGTCGGCCGAAGGCAAGCAGCTCTGCGTCGACGGCCTGAAGCACGGCGAGCGCTACAACATCAACTTGCGCGCCGGCCTGCCGTCCACGGTGAAGGAGGGGCTGCCGAAATCGGCCGAGTTCAACGTCTATGTGCGCGACCGAAAGCCCTTCGTGCGCTTCACCAGCCGCGCCTATGTGCTGCCGAAGACCGGCCAGCGCGGTATTCCCGTGGTCAGCGTCAACACGCCCGCGGTCAACATCAACGTCTTCCGGATCGGCGACCGCAACCTGATCAACACGGTGGTCGACAGCGACTTCCAGAAGACGCTGTCCAAGTACCAGCTCAGCGATCTCGGCAACGAGCGCGGCGTCAAGGTCTGGTCCGGCGAGCTCGCGACCGCGATGACGCTGAACCAGGACGTCACCACGGCGTTCCCGGTCGATCAGGCGCTCGGCGAGCTTCAGCCGGGCGTCTATGTGATGACCGCCGCGGCCAAGGGCCCGGGCTCGGACGACGAGTCCCAGCTCGCCACGCAATGGTTCATCGTCTCCGATCTCGGAGTGTCGGCCTATTCCGGCAATGACGGCATCCACGTGTTCATCAACTCGCTGGCCTCGACCGATCCAGTCGGCAAAGCCGAGGTGCGGCTGGTCGCGCGCAACAACGAGATCCTGGCCACCCGCAAGACCGACGAATCCGGTCACGTGCTGTTCGAGGCCGGCCTTGCGCGCGGCGAGGGCGGCCTGTCGCCGGCGATGCTAACGGTCACGGGCGAGAAGGCCGACTACGCCTTCCTCAGCCTCAAGACGAGCGCCTTCGATCTGTCCGACCGTGGCGTGGCGGGCCGCGCAGTGCCTGTTGGCGCCGACGCCTTCGTCTATGCCGAGCGCGGCGTCTACCGCTCCAGCGAGACCGTCTATCTCACCGCGCTGCTGCGCGACGGGCAGGGCAATGCCATCACCGGCGGGCCGATGATCCTGGTGGTCGAGCGCCCTGACGGCGTCGAATATCGCCGCGCCGTGCTGTCCGACCAGGGCGCCGGCGGCCGCACGCTGTCCGTGCCGCTCAACTCGGCCGTGCCGACCGGGACCTGGCGGGTGCGCGCCTTCACCGACCCGAAGGGCGCCTCGGTGGGCGAAACCACCTTCATGGTCGAGGACTACGTCCCCGACCGGATCGAATTCGGCTTGTCCGCCAAGGACAAGGTGATCAAAGCTAACGCTCCAGTGGAGCTTAAGGCCGACGGTCATTTCCTCTACGGCGCACCGGCCTCGGGCCTCCAGCTCGAAGGCGACATGCTGGTCGCGCCCGCGAGCGAACGTCCGGGCTTCTCCGGATACCAATTCGGCGTCGCCGACGAGGAGACCACCTCGAACGAGCGTACGCCGCTGGAGTTCCTGCCCGAGTCCGACGCCAATGGCGTTGCGACGTTCCCGGTGACGCTGGACAAGCAGCCGGCTTCGACCCGCCCGCAGGAGGCGCAGATCTTCGTCCGCATGGTGGAGACCGGCGGCCGCGCCGTCGAGCGCAAGATCGTGCTGCCGGTCGCGCCCGCGACCGCGATGATCGGCATCAAGCCGCTGTTCGGCGACAAGAATGTCGCCGAGGGCGACAAGGCCGAGTTCGACGTGGTGTTCGTCTCGCCCGAGGGCGAGAGGCTGCGCCGTGACGGCCTGCGCTACGAGCTCCTGAAAATGGAATCGCGCTACCAGTGGTATCGCCAGAACAATTACTGGGAGTACGAGCCCGTCAAGTCGACCTCGCGCGTTTCCGACGGCGATCTCACCATCGCCGCCGACAAGCCGTCGCGGGTCTCGCTCAGCCCGCAGCCCGGCCGCTACCGGCTCGACGTCAAGTCGAACGACGCCGACGGCCCGGTGACTTCGGTGCAGTTCGACGTCGGCTGGTATTCCGACGGCAGCGCCGACACGCCGGACCTGCTGGAGACCTCGATCGACAAGCCGCAATACGCCTCCGGCGACACCATGACGGTGTCGGTGAACGTGCGCACCGCCGGCAAGCTCACCGTCAACGTGCTCGGCGACCGTCTGCTGACGACGCAGACGATCGACGTCAAGGAGGGCACCGCGCAGGTGAAGCTTCCGGTCGGCAAGGACTGGGGCACCGGCGCCTATGTGGTGGCGACGCTGCGCCGTCCGCTCGATGCCGCCGCCCAGCGCATGCCGGGCCGCGCCATCGGCCTGAAATGGTTCGGCATCGACAAGCAGACCCGCACGCTCCAGGTGAAGCTGACGCCGCCGGCGCTGATCCGGCCGAATGCGATGCTGAAGATCCCGGTCAGGCTCGACGGGCTCAATCCGGGCGAGGACGCCAAGGTCGTCATATCAGCGGTCGATGTCGGCATCCTCAACCTCACCAATTACAAGCCGCCGGCACCGGACGATTACTATCTCGGCCAGCGCCGCCTCAGCGCGGAGATCCGCGATCTCTACGGCCAGCTCATCGACGGCATGTCGGGCACGCGCGGCCAGATCAAGTCCGGCGGCGACGCGGGAGCCGGCGAATTGCAGGGCTCGCCGCCCGCGCAAAAGCCGCTCGCGCTCTATTCCGGCATCGTCACGGTCGCAGCCGATGGCACCGCCGAGGTGAGCTTCGACATTCCGGAGTTCGCGGGCACCGCGCGCGTGATGGCGGTGGCGTGGACCGCGACCAAGCTCGGCCGCGCCAACACCGACGTCGTGATCCGTGATCCCGTCGTGCTGACCACGACCCTGCCGCGCTTCCTGCTCAACGGCGACCACGGCACGGTCAACCTGGAGATCGACAATGTCGAGGGCCAGGCCGGCGACTACGTGATCAACGTGAAGACGGGCGGCCCGGTGAAGATGACCGGCAATCCCGCAACCACAGTCAAGCTCGCCGCCAAGCAGCGCAACTCGTTCTCGCTCGCGCTCGACGCGACCGCGGCGGGGCAGGCGACGCTCGACGTCGACATCAAGGGGCCGAACGGGCTTGCCCTCGCACGCCACTATGCGCTCGACGTCAAGGCGGCGACGCAGGTGCTGGCGCGGCGTTCGATCCGGACGCTCGCGAAGGGCGAGAGCCTGACGCTGACCTCGGACATGTTCTCCGACCTCGTGCCGGGCACCGGCAGCGTCTCGGTCTCGGCGAGCCTGTCCACCGCGCTCGATGCGGCGACGATCCTCAAAGCGCTCGATCGCTATCCCTATGGCTGCTCGGAGCAGATCACGAGCCGCGCCATGCCGCTGCTCTATGTCAACGAGCTCGCGGCCGGTGCGCACCTGGCCATGGACACCGAGGTCGACCAGCGCATCCGTGACGCGATCGAGCGGCTCTTGGCGCGCCAGGGTTCGAACGGCTCGTTCGGCCTGTGGTCGGCCGGCGGCGACGACGCCTGGCTCGATGCGTACGTGACGGACTTCCTCACCCGCGCCCGCGAAAAGGGGTTTGCGGTGCCGGACGTGCTGTTCAAGAACGCGCTCGACCGCGTCCGCAACTCGGTCGTCAACGGCAACGAGCCGGAGAAGGACGGCGGGCGCGATCTCGCCTATGGCCTCTACGTGCTCGCGCGCAATGGCGCAGCTCCGATCGGCGACCTCCGCTATCTCGCCGACACCAAGCTCTCCAACCTCGCGACGCCGATCGCGAAGTCGCAGCTTGCGGCGGCGCTGGCCCTGGTCGGCGACCGCAACCGTGCGGAGCGGGTCTATGGTGCAGCGCTCGACTCGCTTGCGCCAAAGCCCGTGCTGGAGTTCGGCCGCACTGACTATGGCTCGCAGCTTCGCGATGCGGCGGCGCTGGTCTCGCTGGCCAGCGAAGGCAATGCGCCGAGGGCGACGCTGACGCAGGCGGTGTCGCGGGTCGAGACCGCACGTGGGCTCACGCCCTACACCTCCACGCAGGAGAACGCGTGGCTGGTGCTGGCGGCGCGGGCGCTCGCCAAGGAAAACCTCTCGATCGAGGTCGACGGTCAGCCGGTCAAGACTGCGCTCTATCGCAGCTACAAGGCGGACACGCTGAGCGGCAAGCCGCTGAAGATCACCAACACCGGCGATGCGCCGGTGCAGGCGGTGGTCTCGGTGTCGGGCTCGCCGGTGACGCCGGAGCCGGCGGCCTCGAACGGCTTCAAGATCGAGCGCAATTACTTCACGCTCGACGGCAAGCCTGCCGACATCAGCAAGGTCAAGCAGAACCAGCGCTTCGCGGTGTTGCTGAAGATCACCGAGGCGAAGCCCGAGTACGGCCACATCATGGTGTCCGACTATCTGCCGGCGGGGCTGGAGATCGACAATCCAAAGCTGGTCTCGTCGGGCGACAGCGGCACGCTGGACTGGATCGAGGACGGCGAGGAGCCCGAGGATACCGAGTTCCGCGACGACCGCTTCACGGCGGCCGTTGACCGGGCCTCGGACTCCAAGTCGGTGTTCACCGTTGCCTACGTTGTCCGCGCCGTTTCGCCGGGTAAATACGTATTGCCGCAGGCCTATGTCGAGGACATGTACAATCCCTCGCGCTATGGGCGGACGGGGACGGGCACTGTCGAGGTGCGGGCGGCGAAGTGAGTGGCGGAGAGATGAGCGAGGCCGACGAAGTTTCTCGTCATTCCGGGGCGGCTCGAAGAGCCGAACCCGGAATCTCGAGGTTCCGGGTCTGGTCCTACGGACCATCCCGGAACGACGGCAGCGGACCGCGTGGCGTCACACGCCTCCTCCCAGCCGCCGCCTTCACCCTCATCCTCGCCATCATCACCTTCGTCGCGTGGGTTTACTCCCTCGGTCCTCTCCCGCTCGACGAGTCCCGCCAGGTCTCCACCACCATCGTCGACCGCAACGGCAAGCTGCTGCGCGCCTACGCGATGGCGGACGGGCGCTGGCGGCTTCCGGTCGACGCCAAGGCGAACGTTGATCCGATCTATCTCAAACTGCTGCTCGCCTATGAGGACCAGCGCTTCTACGCCCATGACGGCATCGATCCGCTGGCGCTGGGCCGCGCCGCGTTGCAGCTTTCGACGCGCGGCCACATCGTCTCCGGCGGCTCGACCATCACCATGCAGCTGGCACGTTTGATGGAGCCGCGGCGGCAGCGCTCGCTCTATGCGAAGCTGCGGCAGATGGTACGCGCGATCGAGATCGAGCGGACCCTCAGCAAGAGCGACATCCTCGACCTCTATCTCGCGCTGGCGCCGTATGGCGGCAATCTCGAAGGCATCCGCGCCGCCTCGATTGCCTATCTCGGCAAGGAGCCGAAGCGGCTGTCGCTGGCCGAGGCGGCATTGCTGGTCGCGCTGCCGCAATCGCCGGAGACGCGCCGGCTCGACCGCTATCCCGATGTGGCCCTCAAAGCCCGCGACCGCGTGCTCGACCGCATGGTCGAAGAGCATGTGGTCGGCCTCGAGGACGCAAAGCTGGCCAAGGCGGTGCCCGTGCCGAAGCTGCGCAAGCCAATGCCGATCCTGGCGCCGCATGCTTCCGACACCGCGCTTGCGACGGTCAAGGATACGCCCGTCATCAAACTGACGCTGGACGCCAATCTCCAGAAGGTGCTGGAGCCGCTGGCGCGCGACCGCGCCATTGCGTTGGGTGCGAACATCTCGGTCGGCATCATCGTCGTCGACAACGAGAGCGGCGACGTGCTCGCGCGCGTCGGCTCGGCGGATTATTTCGACGAGAGCCGGGCAGGGCAGGTCGACATGACGCGCGCCATTCGCTCGCCGGGATCGACGCTCAAGCCCTTCATCTACGGCCTCGCCTTCGAGGACGGCTTCGTCCATCCCGACAGCCTGATCGACGACCGGCCCGTCCGCTTCGGCTCCTACGCGCCGGAAAATTTCGACATGACGTTCCAGGGCACGGTGCCCGTGAAGAAGGCGCTGCAATTGTCGCTGAACGTGCCGGCGATCGTGCTGCTCGACCGCGTCGGCGCGAGCCGGCTGGCGTCGCGGCTGCGGCAGGCCGGCGGCAATCTCATCCTGCCCAAGGACGAAGCGCCCGGGCTCGCCATGGGGCTCGGCGGCGTCGGGGTGACGCTTCAGGACCTTGCGCAGCTCTATGCCGGGTTTGCCCGTCTTGGAACCACCAAGCCGCTGCGCGAGATCATCGCTGCCAAGGACGACCGTGAGCCGCTGCGGCTGCTGGATCAGGTCGCGGCCTGGCAGGTAGGCAACGTGCTGCTGGGCACGCCGCCGCCGGAAAACGCCGCCCACAACCGGATCGCCTTCAAGACCGGCACCTCCTACGGCTACCGCGACGCCTGGTCGGTCGGCTTCGACGGCCGCATGACCATCGGCGTCTGGGTCGGCCGGCCCGATGGGGCGCCGGTTCCCGGCCTGATCGGCCGTGTCGCCGCGGCGCCCATCCTGTTCGACGCCTTCGCCCGAACCGGCAAGACGCTGACACCGTTGCCGAAGCCGCCCAAGGGAACCCTGGTCGCCAGCAACGCCAAGCTGCCGGTGCCCTTGAAACGGTTCCGCCCGGTCGGGGAACTGGTGCGGACCGGCGGCGAGCAGGCGTTGCACATCCAGTTCCCGCTGAACGGCTCGCGGATCGACGTCGACCGGTCGGGTGGCACCGAGGCGGCCGCCATGCCGGTCAAGGTCGCCGGCGGCGTTCTGCCCATGACCGTCATGGTTAATGGCACGGCGCTCGGCGAGATCGACGGGCGCCGCCAGCGGCTGATCGATCCGCCCGGTCCGGGCTTTGCGCGGCTCACCGTGATCGACGCCACTGGCGCCGCGGACACAGTTGTCATTCGAATTCAATGACCCGGCCTTAAGCGGTTGTCGGAATGACGGTTTCAGCGTAAGCGGAACCAATGGCCGAGACCTACCCAAGCCCCCGTTTTGGAGCCCCCCGCGAGCCGAAATCGCCCGTAAATCCGGGCAGCCGGCTGGTGTCGATGCTCGATGTCGTCACGGCCAGCCACGCCCGCGCGGTGGCCTTTCTGGTGCTGTGCGCGCTGCTGCTGTTCCTGCCGGGCTTCTTCACGATCCCGCCTGTCGATCGCGACGAGGCGCGCTTTGCGCAGGCCACCAAGCAGATGGTGGAGAGCGGCGACTATGTCGACATCCGCTTCCAGGAGGACGTCCGCTACAAGAAGCCGGTCGGCATCTACTGGTTGCAATCCGCGGCAGTCGAAGCCGCTGCGGCACTCAAGCTGCCGAAGGCCGAGTTGCGGATCTGGGTCTATCGGCTGCCCTCGCTGTTAGGGGCGATCGGCGCCGTGCTCATGACCTATTGGGCGGCCCTCGGCTTCGTCACGCGCCGCGCCGCCGTGCTCGCGGCACTCCTGATGTGCGCCTCGGTGCTGCTCGGCGTCGAGGCGCGGCTCGCCAAGACCGACGCAATGCTGCTGTTCTGCGTGACCGCCGCGATGGGCGCGATGGCGCGAGCCTATCTGTCCTGGCAGCGCGCCGAGGACGAGACGCATCCGCCCTGGAGCTGGCCCGCGATCTTCTGGACCGCGCTCGCCGTCGGCATCCTGATCAAGGGCCCGCTGATCCTGATGTTCGCAGGCCTGACCATTGTCGCGCTGGCGATCCAGGACCGCGATGCCTCCTGGCTCTGGAAGCTGCGCCCGCTCTGGGGCCTGATGTGGATGCTGGTGCTGGTGCTGCCCTGGTTCGTCGCGATCTTCTGGCGCGCGGGCGATGCCTTCTTCGCCGATTCCGTCGGCGGCGACATGCTGAGCAAGATCGGCGCGCAGGAATCCCATGGCGCGCCGCCCGGACTGTACCTCGCGCTGTTCTGGATCACCTTCTGGCCGGGCGCGCCGCTCGCGGCGATGGCGGCGCCTGCGGTGTGGCGGGCGCGGCGTGAGCCCGGTGCGCAGTTTCTGCTGGCCTGGCTGGTCCCGTCCTGGATCGTGTTCGAGGCGGTGCTGACCAAGCTGCCGCATTACGTGCTGCCGCTGTACCCGGCGATCGCGATCCTGACCGTCGGCGCGCTGGAGCGGCGCGTGCTGTCGCGCTCCTGGCTGATGCGCGGCTCGGCCTGGTGGTTCGCGATCCCCGCGGCCGCCTCGATCATCGCGGTGGTCGGCGCGGTGATGCTGACGCGGCAGCCGGCTTTCGTGGCCTGGCCGTTCATCGCGGCGTCGCTGATCTTTGGCCTGTTCGCCTGGTGGCTGTTCGACACCAACCACGCCGAGCGCTCGGTGCTGAACGCGCTGGTCGCAGCCCTGATGCTGGCGGTCGTGGTCTACGGCATCGTGCTGCCGTCGCTGACGCCGGTGTTCCCGAGCATCGAGGTCGCGCGCGCGCTGCGCAACGTCACCTGCGTCGGGCCGAAGGCGGCCTCTGCCGGCTATCACGAGCCGAGCCTCGTGTTCCTGACGGGCACCCAGACACTGCTCACCGACGGCTCGGGCGCGGCGGACTTCCTGCGGCAGGGCAGCTGCCGCTTCGCGCTGGTCGAGCAGCGCTCGGAGCGCAGCTTCGTGCAGCGCGCCGAGGCGATCGGGCTGCGCTACAAGGTCGGCGCGCGCATCGACGGCTACAATTTCTCGCAAGGGCGCGCGATCTCGATCTCGATCTTCCGCTCGGAAGGCACCGAATAGGATGCCGGCTTCGACCAACATCGCGCCGCGCGCAGGCTATCCCGCACAATTGCTCGCCGTGTCCTGGCATGCGCTGGCGCAGCTTGTCCGCACGCCCTCGCACTCACGCCGTGCCGAGGCCGCCCGAAAGCTGGCGCGGCATTCGCTGTGGCTCAGCGTGGCAGGCGCAGCCCTGATCATTGCGCTGATGCTCGCGTTCGACCAGACCGAGATCCAGCTGATGCCGGCACGTGGCGCGCCCGGCCTGTGGCCGATCCGCATCCTCACCGATTTCGGCAAGGACGAGTACGTGCTCTCGGTACTGGGGGTCGCGCTGGTGACGCTGGCATTCGCTGCGGCAGGGCTTCACGGCACCCGCCGTGCGCTGCTGCTGGGCTTGGGTACGCGGCTCCAGTTCCTGTTCCTGTCCGTTGCCCTGTCCGTGCTCGTCGGTGAGATCCTGAAATTTTTCATCGGCCGCGGGCGTCCGTTCGTCGGCGGCAAGGCCGATCCGTTCAACTTCATCCCGTTCGAGGGGTCGGGAGCCTATGCCAGCCTGCCGTCGGGCCACGCGATCACGGCGTTCGCACTGGCGTTTGCGGTCTCCGCACTCTGGCCGCGGCTGCGCGTGTTCATGTTCACTTACGCGATTGTGATCCTGCTGACACGGCTCGTGTTGCTCGCGCATCACCCGAGCGACGTCACCGCCGGGGCGCTGGTCGGCATCGTCGGTGCCATGGCCGTTCGCTACTGGTTTGCCGCGCGCCGGCTCGGCTTCGCCATCCGTGCCGACGGCACCATTGTGCCCCTCGCAGGGCCGGTCTCGGGCCGCCTCAAAAGGGTTGCCCGCGGGGCCTCCGCCCCATAAAAGCGGCTGCCTGCCGGGGCCGCCGGTTCCCCGAGGCGCAGGCCAATTCCAACCACGAGCCTCATTTGTCGACGTCCCAGCCTTCGGTTTCCATCGTCGTTCCCGTGCGCAACGAAGCCGACAACATCGCGCCCCTGATCGAGGAGATCACAGCGGCGCTCGACGGCCGCTGGGATTACGAGATCATCTACGTCAATGACGGTTCGACCGATACGACCGGCGAGCGGCTCAATGCCATCATGGCGCAGCGGGGCAATCTGCGTCAGCTCCGTCACGCGAAATCCGGCGGCCAGTCCGCCGCCGTGCGCAGCGGCGTGCGCGCCGCGCGTGGCACGATCGTGGCCACTCTCGACGGCGACGGCCAGAACAATCCGGCCTTCCTGCCGGACCTGATCGCGGCGGTCGAGAAGGGCGCCCGTGTCGGGCTCGCGGCCGGCCAGCGCGTCGGACGCAAGGACACCGGCTTCAAGAAATTCCAGTCGCGCGTGGCGAACAAGGTCCGCAATTCCATCCTGAACGACGGCACGCGCGACACCGGCTGCGGGTTGAAGGCGTTCCGGCGCGAGGTCTTCCTCGCGCTGCCCTATTTCGACGGGCTGCATCGCTTCCTGCCGGCGCTGGTGCGGCGTGAGGGCTACGAGATCGCCTATGTGGACGTGATCGACCGGCCGCGCCGCTCCGGCGTGTCCAACTACGGCTTCTTCGACCGGCTCTGGATCGGGATCATGGATCTCGCCGGCGTGTGGTGGCTGATCCGCCGCAAGAAGCCCACACCAGACGTAACCGAGGTGACGGCATGATCATCCAGTACGGCCAGGCGCTGAGCAACTATCTCTACGACGTTTTCGTCGCCAAGTTCGACTTCTGGCTCGCATTCGGCCTGGTCGCGCAGCTGTTCTTCACCGCGCGCTTCCTGGTGCAGTGGATCGCGAGCGAGCGCGCCGGCAACAGCGTGGTGCCGATGGCGTTCTGGTTCTGCTCGATGGGTGGCGGCTTGATGACACTGGTCTACGGCGTCGTGAAGCGCGAGCCCGTGATCATCCTCGGACAGGCGCTGGCCACCGTGATCTACATTCGCAACATCATGCTGATCATCAAGAACCGCGGCCGCGCGTCGAAGACGCTGGAGCGTTGATCAAAGGCTGCGTGCGGCAGGGCATCCGGATTTCCCGATCGGCATGCGCAAATTGTCGATAGTTCTGTACGCGTCGGTTGTTCTGGTCGGCCTGGTCCTGCTTAGGTTCGGCCTTGTCGAGCTTGGCAGCACCGTCGCATTCCTCGCGAGAGCCGAGCAGACGGACGCGCGTTTCGCCGGCGCTGTCGCACGAAGCGGCGGCAATCATGGCGGGACGTTTCTCTATCCGACGTTTCAATTCGTGACGGGCGCCGGCCGCACGATGACATTCACGTCGTCGTCAGGATCGACCGCGCAGCCCTATTCGGACGGTGAACGGGTCAGGATCGCCTACGATCCCCGCCGGCCCGAGGATGCGCGGCTGCTGTCGTTCCTGACGCTGTGGATCTCTCCGGTCCTGCTTTGCGGCGCGGGCCTGCTCCTGGCGGGCGGCGCGGTCATTCTACGTGCCGGGCTAGCGCGGCAGCGCCGAGGCCGCACCTGACTCGGGCAGGGTGGCCGTCTCGGTCTCGGTCCTGCGATACGGCTCGCCCGCGGCATCCAGCACGGGATAGGCGACCGAGCAGATATGCGAGTGGATGCGGCGCAGATCGCGCAGCACGTCGAGGTGCAGCGAGGTGGTCTCGATGGTCTCGGGGCGGCCCTCGCGCAGGCGGTCGAGATGGCGCTCGACGGCGGCAAGCTCGGTATTCTTCAGCGTGGTCTTCTCCACCAGCAGCTTGCGCGCTTCATTCGCATCGCCCGACATGAACACGCCGAAGGCGATCCGCAGCGATTCCATCGTGCGCTTGTGGAAGGCGGCGAGCTCCTCGGAGCCCTCGGCCGAGAACTGGAAGCGGCGCTTGATCTTCTTGGTCGCAAGCTCGCTCAGGCTCTTGTCGATGATGTCGCCGATGTGTTCGAGGTTGATGGCGAAGGAGATGATCTCCATCGCGCGCTGCCCCTCGCTCTCGTCGAGGCTGCCCCGCATGAGTTTCGTCACGTAGAGCTTGATGGCTTCATCCAGGCCGTCGACGACATTGTCCATCTTCGAGACCTGGTCCACCAGGGCACGGTCGCCCGTCATCATCGCGGCCATGACCTTGCGCAGCATCACCTCGACGAAGTCGCCCATCCGCAGCGTCTCGCGGGCGGCGTCGGCGAGCGCCAGCGATGGCGTCTCCAGCGCGGTCTCGTCGAGATAGCGCGGGCGGGCCGGGTCGGTCTCCTCCACGCGATCGGGCAAGAGGCGGGTCAACAGGCGCGACATGGTGTCGAGCAGACCGATGAAGATGATGGCGGTGCCGACATTGAAGGCGATGTGAAAGGCCGCCGTCATCCTGGCGAGATCCGGCTGCCAGGCGTGCATGTGCTCGGCGATCACGCTCAGAAATGGCAACACCAGTGCAATCCCGACCACGCGGTTGGCGAGATTGCCGACCGGCAGGCGGTAGCTCGCGGGATCGTCGCGCCTGGCCCCTTCGAACACGGGGTTGATGGCGCTGCCGAGATTGGCCCCCAGCACCAATGCCAGCGCTGCATAAGGCGTGATGAACTGCGAATAGGCCAGCGACATGATCAGCAGCACGCTGGCGACGCTCGAATGCACCGCCCAGGTGACGAGCGCCGCGACGACGATGCACAGGATGGGATCACCCGTGATCGCCGCCATCGCAACGCGTACGCCGGGCGCATTCTCGGCCGGCGCCAGCGTGTCGAGCAGGATGTGCAGCGACAGCAGCATCAATCCGAGGCCGATGCAGACGCGGCCGATGTCCTTGATCCGCGAGCGCGGTCCGGAGCGGAAGGCGACGAGGCCGAGCACGAACAGCACCGGCGCGACAGCGGCGATGTTGAACGAGAGCACCTGCACGATCAGCGTCGTGCCGACATTGGCCCCCAGCATGATGGCAAGCGCGGCGGCGAGGCTGACGAGGCCTTCGGCGGTGAACGAACTGGTGATCAGGGCGGTCGCGGTGCTGCTCTGGAGCAGCGCGGTGAGCCCGAGGCCGGCGGCGAAGGCGCTGACGCGGTTGCCGAGCGCCTTGCCGAGCAGGCGGCGGAGGTCGGGGCCGAAGGCACGCAGGATCCCGCTGTGGACCATGTGCAGGCCCCACAACAACAGCGCCACGCCGCCCATCAGATCGAGCAGAACCAACGTTCCCATGCTCCGTGTCCGGACTAGAGTCGATTGGTGAAGCTAGCGCCAAATGCTTGAGGTTCAAACCATTTGTTGGCGCGTCGGCGTTAACGTTTGCGATGGCGGCGCGTTCCCGAGGCGCGGATGCCGCGTCCTCAGGCGCGATGCCTTGTGAGCAGGCTCACATTGCTGCTTTGAGGGCAGCGAAGCCGCGATCGAGATCGGCCTTGAGGTCGTCGGTGCTTTCGAGTCCGATGTGGAGACGCAAGGTAGGGCCGCCCGGCGCCCACTTGGTCGCGGTGCGATAGCCGTCGCAGTCGAAGGGAATCGCAAGGCTCTCGAAGCCGCCCCAGGAGAAGCCCATGCCGAACAGCTTGAGCGTGTTGAGCATGGTGTCGACGGCCTGCTGCGGCGCCGGCTTCAGCACGATGCTGAACAGGCCCGAGGCGCCGGTGAAGTCGCGCTTCCAGATGGCGTGGCCCGGATCGGTCTCGAGCCCGGGATGCAGCACGCGCGCGACCTCGGGTCTGGCCGCGAGCCAGCGCGCCATGTCGAGGCCGGAACGATGATGCTGGGCGAGCCGTACCGACAGCGTGCGCAGTCCGCGCAGCGCCAGGAAGACGTCGTCGGGGCCGGCGCAGACGCCGAGCAGGCGGATGCCCTCGACGATCTGCGGCCAGGCCTTGGCGTTGGCCGAGATGGTGCCGAACATGATGTCGGAATGGCCGCCGATATATTTGGTCGCCGCCTGCATGCTGATATCGACGCCCTGCTCGAGCGAGCGGTGATAGAGCGGGGTGGCCCAGGTGTTGTCGTCGATGACGAGCGCGTCGCGGGCATGCGCGACCTCGGCGATGGCGCGAATGTCGGGCATCTCGAACGATTGCGAGCCCGGCGCCTCGACCAGCACCGCGCGGGTGTTGGGCTTGAACAGCTTGTCGACGCCGGCGCCGATCAGCGGATCGAAATAGGTGGTCTCGACGCCGTAGCGGGCGAGCATGCCGTTGCAGAAATTGCGCGAGGGCCGATAGACGTTGTCGCAGACCAGAATGTGGTCGCCGGTCTTCAGCACCGAGAGCAGGGTGGTGGAGATCGCGGACAGCCCCGATGGTACGATGCCGACGCCGGCGCATTGCGGCCCCTCCAGCGCCATCAGCGTGTCCTGGAAAGCCCTGGTCGTCGGGGTGCCGTGGCGGCCGTATGTGAACTCGCCGCGATGGGCATGCAGGTCCTCGGCGGTCGGATAGAGCACGGTCGAGCCGTGGAACACCGGCGGATTGACGAACCCCTTCTGCGCCTTGGTGTCGCGGCCGGAGGTCACCAGCCGGGTCTCGGCCTGCTGCTGGGAGGGGGGCGAGGAATCCATGCGTCTGCTTTCAAAACTGCGTTTCCGCCAGGCGCGATGCGTCCCGCGGGCCGGCCGAAAGGCCGCTGTCGTTAATAACAGAACACAGAAGAGTCCCGTCAACCCCTTGACCCGGCTCGCCAGTCGTTCTGTGATGCGCAGGTGCTATTCAGTCGCCGCATGTTGAGGGGCCTGCCGCGACCTTCGATCCATCGTCTGACCGGACCTTGCGCCACAGCCATAATGGCGGGCGCCTGCGGCGGGGATTAAGGTATGGCCTCCCGAGATCGGCGAGTGTTCGGCAAGGTAATCCAGCATGACTCTTGCAAGGCGGGTCCTAAGTCGGATTGCCCTGGCAGAGACGATCCTGAGACAACATTCCTGACCTTGAGACGACCTTGAAAGGCCTTCACCCCATGAAACGCGTAACCCTGGCTCTCACCCTTGCTCTGGCCGCCGGCCTGACTGCCCAAGCCGCCGATGCGCAAACACTCAAGACCATCAAGGACCGGGGCACGCTGTCCTGCGGCGTCAGCCAGGGCCTGCCGGGCTTCTCCGCGCCCGACGACAAGGGCAACTGGACCGGGCTCGACGTCGACCTCTGCCGTGCGATCGCGGCGGCCATCTTCAATGACCCGACCAAGATCAAGTTCGTGCCGACCTCGGCCAAGGACCGTTTCACGGCGCTGCAATCCGGCGAAATCGACGTACTCTCGCGCAACACCACCTGGACCATCTCGCGCGACACCTCGCTGGGTGCCAACTTCACCGGCGTGACCTATTACGACGGGCAGGGCTTCATGGTGAAGAAGTCGCTCAAGGTGAATTCCGCGCTCGAGCTCAACAGCGCCTCGGTCTGCGTGCAGACCGGCACCACCACCGAGCAGAATCTGGCCGACTACTTCAAGGCCAACAACATGAAGTACGAGGTGATCGCGTTCGGCACCAACGACGAAACGGTCAAGGCCTATGAGGCCGGCCGCTGCGACGTCTTCACCACCGACCAGTCGGGCCTCTACGCCAACCGCCTCAAGCTCGCCAATCCCAATGACCACATGGTGCTGCCCGAGATCATCTCGAAGGAGCCGCTCGGCCCGATGGTGCGCCACGGCGACGACCAGTGGTTCGACATCGTGAAATGGACGCTGTTCGCCCTCGTCACCACCGAAGAGCTCGGCGTGACCTCGAAGAACGTCGACGAGAAGGCGAAACTGGAAAGCCCGGAACTGAAGCGCGTGCTCGGCAGCGACGGCAATTTCGGCGAACAGCTCGGCCTGACCAAGGACTGGGTGATCCGGATCGTGAAGGCGGTCGGCAATTACGGCGAGGTGTTCGATCGCAACGTCGGCGCGGGCTCGCCGCTCGCCATCAACCGCGGTTTCAACAATCTCTGGAACAAGGGCGGTCTCCAGTACGCGCCGCCGATTCGCTGATCCCGCTTGATCGGCGGCACGCGGCGATGAGCACCGAGGCTCGAAAACCGCCGGCCCAGTTCGCGCTGAAGATCAGGCGCATCCTGGGCGGCAAGGCAGGCTGGAACGGCGTCGCCGTCCAGTTTGCCTTTGCGGCGATCCTGGGCTGGATCGGCTACGAGATCGTCTCCAACGCCCGCGCCAATCTCGAAAACCAGCACATTGCCGCCGGCTTCGGCTTCCTCAGGAACAATGCCGGCTTCGATGTCAACCAGACCCTGATCCCCTACACCGGCTCGGACACGTTCCTGCGCGTGTTCGTGGTCGGGCTCTTGAACACGCTCGTGGTCTCGGTGGTCGGCATCGTCTTCGCCACCCTGATCGGCTTCGTCGTCGCGCTGTGCCGGCTGTCGCCCAACTGGCTGCTGTCGCGCATCGGCGAGCTCTATGTCGAGATCATCCGCAACCTGCCGCTGCTGTTCCAGATCCTGTTCTGGTACCTGGCGGTGCTCGCGGCACTGCCAAATCCGCGGCAGAGCATTTCGCTGCTCGGCTTCGCCTTCGTCAGCAATCGCGGCCTCGTCATTCCCCGTCCGATCGGCGAGAGCGGGTTCGAGCCGTTCCTGGCGATGTTGGTCCTCGGCATTGTCGCATCGCTGGCTTTGCGCTTCCATGCGCGGCGTGCACTGTTCCAGCGCGGGCAGGTGATCCGAATCTGGCCTTATGTGCTGGGCCTGCTGTTCGGGCTGCCGCTGGTCACGATGCTGATCTTCGGTCTGCCCTTCACCTTCGAGTTGCCGCAGCTCAAGGGCTTCAATTTCGCCGGCGGCTCGCGGATCATCCCGGAGTTCGTGGCGCTGACGGTCGCTTTGTCGAGCTATACCGCCGCCTTCATCGCCGAGATCGTGCGCGCCGGCATCCTGTCCGTGCACAAGGGTCAGATGGAGGCGGGGTCATCGCTGGGCCTCAGCCGCGGCACCACGCTCCGGCTGATCGTCGTGCCGCAGGCGATGCGCGTGATCGTGCCGCCGCTGACCAACCAGTATCTCAACCTCACCAAGAACTCCTCGCTTGCCGTCGCCATCGGCTATCCTGACCTGGTGTCGGTGTTCGCCGGCACCTCGCTGAGCCAGACCGGACAGGCGATCGAGATCATCGCCATGACGATGGGCGTCTATCTCTTGATCTCGCTCGTCACCAGCGCCGTCATGAGCGTCTACGGTTGGCGCGTCAGCCGGAGCCTGGGCGCATGACCGACATCACCTCGTCCACCTTCGTCCGCCGGGACCTGCTCACCGAGCGTCCCGCGCCGGTGAAGACCACGGGCTTCGTCGGCCTGATGCGCACGCGCCTGTTCAACTCGCCGACCAACATTCTGCTCACGATCGTGGGCGCCTTGCTGCTCTGGTTCACCATCATTCCCTCGGTCAGGTTCCTGCTGGTCGATGCGGTCTGGGCCGGCACGGATCGCACCGCCTGCCTGACCGAGAATGCCGGATTTGTGGTCGGCGCCTGCTGGCCCTACATCCAGGCCAAGCTGCCGCAACTGATCTACGGCTTCTATCCCGAGGCCGAGCGCTGGCGGGTCAACCTCACGCTCGGCCTGGCGGTGGTCCTGCTGGTGCCGCTGCTGGTTCCGCGCTTGCCCTCGAAGGGGCTGAACGCCGGCCTGTTCTTCTTCGCCTTTCCGGTGGTCGCATTCTTCCTGCTGCGCGGCGGCGGCATTGCCGGATTCGGGCTGAGCTGGACGGCCGGCCTCCTGCAATTGTTCGACGACAGCATCATCGGGGCAGGGCGGGCCCTGCTCAATCTCAGCAAGACGTCGGCCATCGCTCCACTGCTGTGGGTCATCGGCAACCTCGTCGTGCTTGTCGGCACGGCGATCTACTGGCTGATCTTTCCGCTGACCTGGCTGCGCGATCAGCTCCAGGGCACGGGCCAGTCGGTCTGGGCCGATTTCACCATCACCGCCGTGATCGTCTCGCTGATCGCCTTTGTCCTCGGCGGCGCCGTACGTACCGGCTGGCGTGCGCTCGCATCGAGCCTTGTCACCTTCGTCGCCATCGCGATCGTGATCAAGCTGATGGGGCTCGATCATGGCGGGCTGCCGATCGTGGAGACAAGCCTGTGGGGCGGCCTGCTGGTGACGCTGGTGGTCTCCGTCACCGGCATCGTCACCTCGCTGCCGATCGGCATCGCGCTGGCGCTCGGCCGCCGCTCCACCATTCCGCTGATCCGGATCTTCTCGATCGCCTTCATCGAGTTCTGGCGCGGCGTGCCGCTGATCACCGTGCTGTTCTTCGCCACCTACATGCTGCCTTTGTTCCTGCCCGGCAATTTCACGGTCGACGGCCTGGTGCGCGCGCTGATCGGCATCGCGCTGTTCACGGGCGCCTATCAGGCCGAGAACGTCCGCGGCGGGCTCGCTGCGATCCCGCGCGGGCAGGGCGAGGCCGCGGCCGCCCTGGGTCTGTCCTGGTGGAAGACCACCTCGCTGATCGTGCTGCCGCAGGCGCTGCGCCACGTCATTCCGAACCTCGTCAACAGCTTCATCTCGCTGTTCAAGGACACCTCGCTGGTCTCGATCGTGGCGCTGTTCGACCTCCTGGGCTCGCTCAGGGCCTCGTTCTCGGATCCGAAATGGTCGACGCCGTCCACCGCGTTCACGGGCTTTGCCTTCGCGGGGATCATCTATTTTCTGTTCTGCTTCGGAATGTCGCGCTACTCGCTGTTCGTCGAGCACCGCCTCAACGCCCACCGCCGCACCTGATCGAGGCCACCATGTCCGACCCCATCGTCAAGATTTCCGGCCTGAACAAATGGTACGGCGAATTTCACGTCCTGCGCGACATCGACCTCGAGGTGAAGAAGGGCGAGCGCATCGTGATCTGCGGGCCCTCGGGCTCCGGCAAGTCCACGCTGATTCGCTGCATCAATGCGCTGGAGGAATTCCAGGAGGGCGAGATCGTCGTCGACGGTATCGAGCTCGGGCCGAACCTCAAGCATGTCGATGCCGTGCGCCGCGAGGTCGGCATGGTGTTCCAGAGCTTCAACCTGTTCCCGCATCTGACGGTTCTGGACAATTGCACGCTGGCGCCGATCTGGGTCCGCAACATCCCCAAGAGGGATGCCGAGGCGACCGCGATGAAATTCCTGGAGCGGGTCAAGATCCCGCACCAGGCCAACAAGTTTCCGGGCCAGATGTCCGGCGGCCAGCAGCAGCGCGTCGCGATCGCGCGGGCGCTGACGATGAATCCCAAGGTGATGCTGTTCGACGAGCCGACCTCCGCGCTCGACCCCGAGATGGTCAAGGAGGTGCTCGACACCATGGTCGACCTCGCCGAGGAGGGTATGACCATGCTGGTCGTGACCCACGAGATGGGATTTGCCCGCGAGGTTGCCAACCGCGTCGTGTTCATGGACGCCGGCCAGATCATCGAGGCCAACACCCCGAACGAGTTCTTTGCCGCCCCCCAGCACGCCCGCACAAAACTGTTCCTGAGCCAGATTTTGCGGTGAGCACCTGAAAATCCGGTGGCCTCGCCGGCCTGACCGACCCACCAGCTTCGCACCATGCGAATCAGCTTGCCTCTTTTCGGACCATCCTCCGGAGAGAGACCTTGCAGAGCAGTGTCGGCGCGCGCGCATACCAGAATGCGCGTTTGGAAAAGAAGTTGAGGAAGCAGGCGGACGCCGTCATGTCCTTCGCGATCGAGGCGCTCGGGCAGGGCCGATTTGACGAGGTCGAGATACTCTGCCGCGAGATCTTGAAGGAGGTGCCGGATCATTTCCACGCCACGCACCTGCTCGGCCTGCGCGCGTTTGATGGCCGGCGGCTCGATGACGCGGAATTCCTGCTCGAGCGCGCGGTTGCGCTCGATCCGCGTTCGCCGGACGCCCATAGCAATCTCGGGGCCGTGTATTTCGATCTCCAGAAATTCAAGGACGCCCGCGCATGCCAGGAGAAGGCCATTGCGCTGAAGCCGAATTGTCCGATCACCCTGACAAATCTCGGCAATACGATGCTGCACCTCGGCCTCGCCAAGGAAGCGATCGGACTGCACGAACGTGCCATCAGGCTGAAGCCGGACTTTGCCGATGCATTCTGCAATCGTGGCATGGCGCAGCTGATGATCGGCGAGTTCGAACGCGCCGGGGAGAACTTCGATCGCGCCCTGTCGCTTCAGCCGCGCCATGCGGAAGCGATCGCCGGCAAGGGCATGGTGAGCCTCGAGCTCCGGCACTTCGAGGCGGCGGAAGCCGCTCTCGACACAGCGCTCGAGCTCAAGCCGGGTTCACCGCGGATTCTGGTGCAGCGTGGACGGCTCTATCTGACTCTGTCCCGGCTGCAGCAGGCGGCGGCGGATTTCGACGCCGCGCTGGCGCAATCGCCACGGAACGAGCTCGCGCTGTGCTGGAGGGCGCAAGTCGACATCATGGTGAGGAACACGGCAGGGGCGATGGCGGGCGTCAAGACGCTGCTCGAGGTCAATCCGCAATCCGAGGCGGGAATGGCGCTTCTGGCCTCTTGCTATGCGAACCAGGGAGACATCGCGACGGCGCTCGAACATCTCGATGCGGCGCTGGCGATCGCGCCGGACTTTCCGGAGGCCATCGGGTACAAGATCTTCGTGCTGGATTACCTGCCCGAGGCCGATTTCGTGGTCCAGCAAGCGGCGCGGAAATATTGGTGGGATCAGATCGGCGCCAAACTCCCGCAAAGGACGCTGTCGCCGCGCAAGCTCGATCCGGACAGACAGATCGTGATCGGATATGTCGCTTCCGAATTCAGGCAGCATTCGGCGGCGTACTCCCTGTTGCCGGTGATGCGCCATCATGATCATGCCAAGTTCAAGATCGTCTGCTATTCCTGCTGGCCGTTGCAGGATGGGATGACCGAGAATTTCAAGGCTTGCGCAGACGTCTGGGTCGAGGCCGCGCAGTTTTCGGACGAGGAACTGGCCGATCGTATCCAGGCCGACGGGATCGATATTCTGATCGATGTGTCCGGACATACGACCGGCAGCAGGCTCCATGTCTTCGCCCGCAAGCCGGCCCCCATCCAGGTCACGGGTTTCGGCCACGCCACAGGTACGGGTCTTCAGACCATGGACTACGTGCTCGCGGATCCGATCTTCATTCCGCAATCGGCGCGTCATCTGCTGGCCGAAAAGGTCTATGACCTGCCGAGCCTGATCACGATCGACCCCATCCTGGATGTGCCGCCGTCGGAGCTTCCCATGCTCCGCAATGGCTATGTGACCTTCGGCGTGTTCAACCGCATCTTCAAGATTTCCGACGAGGCCATGCGAGTGTGGTCGAAAGTGATGCGCGAGGTGACGGGATCGAAGATCATCATCAAGAACGGACTGCTCGACGATCCAATGCTGCGCGACCGCCTGGTTGCGCGATTCGTGGCACAGGGCATCGCCGAGGAGAACGTCATCTGCATGGGCACGACCCCGCGCACCGACCATCTGCGGGCCTTTGCGAATGTCGACATTTCGCTCGATACTTTCCCGCAAAACGGCGGCATCAGCACCTGGGAATCCCTCTATGCGGGCGTTCCGGTCGTCGCCAAGCTCGGCAACGGCTCCTCATCGCGCGCCGGCGGATCGATCGTAGCGGCCGTCGGTCTTGGCGACTGGGTCGCCGATGACGACGAGGGCTATGCCGCGATCGCGTGCAAATATGCCGCCCAGCCCGCCCATCTGGCGAAGCTGCGCGCGGATCTGCCGGCTCAGATCGCCAATTCACCCGCCGGCAACGTCGAGTTCTACACGCGTGAGGTCGAGGCAGGCTATCGCCAGTTCTGGCGCGACTATTGTGCCGCGGCTTCGGCAACGGGCGACGTGGCGTAGGCAGGTCAGCCGCGCCGGACCGGGGCGTGCAAGGCTGAGATGATCGACATCAGCTTTGGACAGCGCGTGTCCGAAGCTGTTCCTGCGCCAGATCCTGCGCCGAGCCCCGGGAAATCCCGGATGGGTTGCCGCTCCGGCTGACCGGCCGGCCTCGGCTGCGAATCAGTTAGACTCTCACCAAGGCCATCCTCCGGAGAGCAACCTTGCAGAACAGCGGCGGCGCGCGCGCATTCCAGAATGCGCGATTGCAGAAGAAATTGATGAAGCAGGCGGATGCCGTCATCTCCGCCGCGGCCGCCGCCTATGGCCAGGGCAGATATGCCGAGACGGAGGCGCTCTGCCGTGAAATCCTGAAAGCGCTTCCGGATCATGTCGACGCCATGCACCTGCTCGGCATGTGCGCGCATGACGGCCGCCGCCTGGAGGAGGCGCAACAGCTGCTCGAGCGCGTGATTGCGCTCGATCCGCGCCTGCACGATGCCCATAACAACCTCGCGACCGTGCATTTCGACCTCGGCGATTTCGAGGAGGCGCGGCGGTGCCAGGAGAGGGCCATCGCGCTGAAGCCGAATTTCGCGGTGGCGCTGACCAATCTCGGCAATACGCTGATGCATCTGGGGCAGTACGAGCAGGCGCTCGAGCTGCACGAGCGCGCAATCAAGATCAAGCCGGATTATGCCGATGCGTTCTGCAATCGCGGCATGGTCGAGATATTGCTGGGACAGATCATGCGCGCCAAGGAAAGTTTCGATCGCGCCCTGCTGTTTCAGCCGCGTCACGCCGAGGCCATCGTCGGCAACAGCATGGTCAGCATGGAGCTCCGGCACCACGAGGAGGCGGCAGCCAAGCTCGCCATGGCGCTCGCGATCAAGCCCGGCTCGCCGAGGATCCTGGCCCAGCGTGGGCGGCTCAGTTACGAGCTGCAGCGCCTGGAGCCGGCGCTTGCGGATTTCGAGGCGGCGCTTGCGGTCTCGCCCAAGCTCGAACTGGCTCTCCGGGGCAAGGCTCAGGCCTGCCTCGTGTTGGGAAAGACCGCGCAGGCGATGGCGGCCGCAACGGCCTTGATCGAGCAAAATCCGCGCTCCGAGATGGGGCTGGCGCTGATGGGCTTCGCGTATTCGAACCAGGGAGAGATGGACGCCGCGATCGAATATCTCGATCGCGCGCTCGCGATCCGGCCGAACTATGGGGACGCGATCAGGGGAAAGATCTTCTTGCAGGACTACCGCGCCGAAGCCGATTTCGCGCTCCAGCAGGCGGTACGGCGAGATTGGTGGGACTTGATTGGCTCCAAGCTGCCGCGGCGGACACTGCCGAAGCGGCCGCTCGATCCGGAAAAGCGAATTGTGGTCGGCTATGTCGCTGCCGAATTCCGGCAACACTCGGCGGGCCTGACCTTGCTGCCGGTGCTGCGCCACCATGATCACGCCAATTTCGAGATCATCTGCTATTACTCCTGGCCGGGAGCGGACGAGTACACCGCCATGTTCAAGTCAATGGCGGACGTCTGGGTTGACGCCTGGGACCTTTCGGACGACGAGCTCGCCGATCGCATTCAGGCGGACAATGTCGACATCCTGATCGACGTATCGGGACACACAACCGGCAACAGGCTGCAGGTCTTCGCGCGGAAGCCGGCCCCGATCCAGGCCACCGGCTTCGGGCACGCGACGGGCACGGGCATGCAGACCATGGACTATGTGCTTGCGGACCCCATTTTCATTCCGCCGCCGGTCCGGCACTTGTTTGCCGAAAAAATCCACGATCTGCCGTGCCTGATCACGATGGAGCCCGTCTCCAATCTGCAGCCTTCCGAGCTTCCCATGCTCCGCAATGGCTACGTCACCTTCGGCGTGTTCAACCGTATCTACAAGATATCGGATGATGCGATCCGTGTGTGGTCGCGCTTGATGCGCGAACTGCCGGGATCGCGGATCATCCTCAAGCATGGTTTGCTCGATGATCCCCTGCTGCGCGACGGCCTGGTCGCACGCTTCGTGGCGCAGGGCATTGCCGAGGAGAACATCACGTGCCTCGGCACCACCTCGCGCAACGATCACCTGTTGGCCTTTGGCAAGGTCGATATTTCCCTGGATACGTTCCCGCAAAATGGCGGCATCAGCACCTGGGAATCGCTCTACACGGGTGTTCCCGTGGTGGCCAAGCTCGGCAACGGTGCCTCCTCGCGCGCCGGCGCCTCCATCGTGGCTGCTGTCGGTCTCGGCGATTGGGTCGCCGAGGATGACGATGGCTATGTCGAGATCGCCCGGAAATTTGCTGCGCAGCCGGCGCTTCTGGCCGAGTTGCGCGCAAGTCTGCCGGCTCAGATTGCAGCCTCGCCCGCCGGCAATGTTGAGATCTACACGCGTGAGCTCGAAGCGGGTTACCGCCAGTTCTGGCGCGACTATTGTGCTGCCGCCTCGGAAAGCGACGACGCTGCGTAGGCAGGTCGGGCACCAGGCGGTTCCTGAGCTAGATCCCGCGTAGAGCTCCGGGATATGCCCGAGCTGTTGCCGGTCCCGCTGGCCGGGCGGGCGCGCGAATCAGTTAGGCTCTCCCCGAGCCATTTCCGGAGAGACACCTTGCAGAGCAGCGCCGGCGCGCGCGCATTCCAGAATGCGCGATTGCAGAAGAAATTGAAGAAGCAGGTGGACGCCGTCATCTCCGCCGCGGCGGGCGCCTATGGCCAGGGCAGGTATGCGGAGACCGAGGCGCTCTGCCGCCAGATCCTGCAAGCCGTTCCGGATCATTTCGACGCCACGCACCTGCTCGGCCTGAGCGTGCAACAGGGCGGGCGCCTGGAAGAGGCGCAACAGCTGCTCGAGCGCGCGATCGCGATCGATCCGCGTTCGCACGAGGCCCACAACAATCTTGCGACCGTGTACGTCGTCCTTCAGAAATTCGAGGCCGCTCGCGCATGTCAGGAGAAGGCGATCGCGCTGAAGCCGAATTTCACGCCGGCCCTGACCGGCCTCGGCAATACCTTGCTCCACATGAACCTGCCCGAGCAGGCCATCGAGATGTACGATCGCGCGATCAAGCTGAAGCCCGACCACTCCGATGCGCTCTGCAATCGTGGCATGGCCGAGCTGGCGCTGGGCCAATTTGAGCGCGCCAGGCAAAGTTTCGATCGCGCTTTGTTGTTTCAGCCGCGTCACGCCGAAGCGCTCGTCGGCAAAGGCGTGGCCAGTATCGAGCTCAAGCACTACGATGAAGCGGAAGCCGCGCTCGCAGCGGCGCTCGCGATCAGGCCCGGTTCGGCGAAGATCCTGGCGCAACGCGGGCGGCTCAATCTTGCGTTATCGCGGCCGGAGCAGGCGGCAGCGGATTTCGATGCCGCGCTTTCGCTTTCGCCCAAGCTCGAGGTCGCCTTGCGGGGAAAAGCGGAAGTTTCGCTCGGCATGGGGAATACGGCGCAGGCGATCCTGGCGTGCAAGACGTTGCTCGAGGAAAATCCACGCTCTGCGATCGCGTTAGCGCTGCTGAGCGCCTGCTTTGCAAACCAGGGAGAGATCGCAACCGCGATCGAACATCTCGACGCGGCGTTGGCAATCTCGCCGGATCTGGACTTGATCGCGCGGAAGATCCACGTTCTGGACTTTCTCTCAGATGCCGATTTCGCAGTTCAGCAGGCGGCGCGAAAATATTGGGGTGAAACGATCGGCGCCAGAGTGCCGCAAAGGACGCTGGCGCCGCGGCAGCTCGATCCCGACAGGCGGATCGTGATCGGCTATGTCGCTGCCGAATTCTGGTACCACTCGGCGGCGTTCGGCCTGTTGCCGGTGCTGCGCCTCCATGATCATGCCAAGTGTGAGATCGTCTGCTATTCGTGCTCGCCTTTACGGGACGAGATGACCGCTCAATTCAGGTCGATGGCGGACGTCTGGGTCGACGCCTGGCAGCTTTCGGACGACGAACTGGCCGATCGTATTCAGGCCGACAACGTCGATATCCTGATCGATGTGTCCGGGCATTCGACCGGCAACAGGCTCCCTGTCTTCGCCCGGAAGCCGGCTCCGATCCAGGTCACGGGTTTCGGACATGCCACCGGTACCGGCCTTCAGGCCATGGATTACGTGCTCGCGGATCCGATCTTCATTCCGGAATCGGCGCGCCATCTGCTTGCCGAAAAGGTCCATGACCTGCCGTGCCTGATCACGACCGATCCCATCCTGGATGTGCCGCCCTCGGAGCTCCCCATGCTCCGCAACGGCTACGTGACCTTCGGCGTCTTCAACCGGATATCCAAGATCTCGGACGAGGCAATCCGCGTGTGGTCGAAAGCGATGCGAGAGGTGACCGGATCGAAGATCATCATCAAGCATACCCTGCTTGACGATCCATTGCTGCGTGACCGCCTGATCGCGCGGTGCGTGGCAGAGGGCATTGCCGAAGAGAACGTCATCTGCATGGGCTCGACACCGCGCCACGAGCACTTGGCGGCCTTTGGGGACGTCGACATATCCCTCGATACGTTCCCGCAAAATGGCGGCGTCAGCACCTGGGAATCCCTGTATGCGGGCGTTCCGGTCGTCGCCAAGCTCGGCAACGGCGCCTCCTCGCGCGCCGGTGCCTCCATCGTGACCGCCGTCGGCCTTAACGACTGGGTCGCCGAGGATGACGACGGTTACGCCGCGATCGCCTGCAAATATGCATCGCAGCCCGCCCATCTGGCGAAGTTGCGCGCGGAGCTGCCGGCTCAGATCGCGGCCTCGCGCGCCGGCAATGTCGAAGTCTACACGCGAGAGATCGAGGCGGGTTATCGCCAGTTCTGGCGCGCCTATTGTGCCGCGGCTTCGGAACGCGGCGACGTGGCGTGACCCGGCCGAACCGCGACGATCAAACGAAGGGCGGCTTGATGTTGCTGCGCTTCTCCAGCCATTCCGGCACCGGAAGGTTCTTGGCGCGCATGAAGTCCGCATTGAACAGTTTCGACTGATAGCGGCTGCCGGAATCGCAGAGCACGGTGACGATGGTCTTGCCGAGCCCGAGCTGCTTGGCGAGCCGCATCGCGCCGGCGATGTTGATCCCGGTCGAGCCGCCGAGGCACAGGCCCTCGTGCTGGAGCAGGTCGTAGATCACCGTGACGGCATCGGTGTCGGGAATGAGATAGGCGTCATCGACCTTCGCGCTCTCGACGATCGCGGTCGCCCGGTTGAGGCCGATACCCTCGGTGATCGAACCACCCGGCGTCGCCTTGGCTTCGCCGGTCCTGAAATACTCGAACATCCCCGCACCATGCGGGTCGGCGCAGGCGATCCGGACGTTCTTGTTCTTTTCCTTCAGAAAGCGGCTGACGCCGGCGAGCGTGCCGCCGCTGCCGACCGAGCAGACGAACCCGTCGACCTTGCCGCCGGTCTGCTCCCAGATCTCCGGCCCCGTGGACTCGTAATGCGCTTTCGCATTGTCGAGGTTGTTCCACTGGTCGGCGAACAGCACGCCATTGGGCTCGGTCTTGCGCAGCTCGTCGGCGAGCCGGCGGCCGACATGCTGGTAGCTGTTGGGATTGGCGTAAGGAAGGGCCGGCACCTCGATCAGCTCGGCGCCGCACAGCTTGAGAAAGTCCTTCTTCTCCTGGCTCTGCGTCTCCGGGATCACGATCAGCGTGCGGTAGCCGCGGGCACTCGCCACGACCGCGAGCCCGATGCCGGTATTGCCGGCGGTTGCTTCCACCACGAGACCGCCGGGCTTGAGCTCGCCGCGCTTCTCGGCCTCCAGGATCATCCACTTGCCGGCGCGGTCCTTCACCGACTGGCCGGGATTCATGAACTCGGCCTTCCCAAGAATGGTGCAGCCGGTCGCCTCCGAGGCGCGCTTGAGCTTGATCAGCGGGGTGTTGCCAATGGCTTCGACAACGTCGTTTCGAATGGTCATGTCAGGGGGAAATCGCTGGCAAGGGGTTGATCAGGTTGGCCAGAACCTAGTGCCTGGGAGGCCAAAGGGAAAGGCTTTTGCGCTGCGGCGAAACGGGTGGAAGTGACCGCTCGGGCAATCATATTTTGGGGAAAGATCAGCGAGGAGCTGCGGCGCCGCATCTCGGTGGCATGATTTGTCGGACAACTGTCAGGGCATGGAAGATAATGGTCGTTGCGGCCAACCCTCGCGCCAAATTCCCGCCGGCCGGGGGATGGGGACGACCCACCTGCGCAACAGCTGCGTATTCCTTCTCGATCGTTGACGGCTTGGTGAGAATGGCTCGCCACGCTTTGAGGTGGAGCTTAAGCCGCATAGAGCGTGTTGCCGGCCAATGCGCAGCCGGATCAAACGGATCCGAGCGGGTGTGGCGCCGATATCACATGAAATCTTGGTAAGCTTAAATCCGCTTCGTGACAGCATGAAAATACGAGAAGTCTCTGCAAGACAGCCATATCTTGCACTTTCGTGGCGCGGATATCGACGCGTCCGGGCCGCCATCTCGCACCTGCGGGACTGTCCCGCTGTTCCGCGCCCGGCTAGGATGAATCTCAAGGTTCCGCTGAAAGCATCACCTGTGAACGAGCTGCAGAAAGCCCCCCGACTGTCCCGCCGCGAATCGGTTAATCCGGCTGCGCGGTGGCGGCTCGATCTGCCCGGCGGGGGGTGGATGTGACACAGCATGTTCCGGCGATCGTCCTGCGGCGGTCTCTAGGTTCTGCGTCCCGGACGCGTCGTGCGGCGCGCTGGCTCGGAGTGCTGTGCCTCGCCGCCAGTTCAGGTGCCTGCATGCTGACGCAGGATCTTCCGGATCCCGCGCTCGATGTTCCCACACAGTACAAATACGCCGGGAAGGGGGATGCGCCGCCATCGCTGGATTGGTGGCGCGGCTTCCGTTCGGCCGAGCTGACGCAGTTGATGGAGGAGGCGCAGACCGTCAACCTCGACATCGCCGCCGCCGTCTCGCGCATCGTCCAGGCGGACGCCCAGGCGCGGCAGGCGGGCGCGGCGCTGCTGCCGAGCCTGTCCGGCGGCGGGCAGGAGACCTATTCGCGCACGTCCGGCTCCTCAGCCTCCGGACTCACCAATGGCGGCCGTGAGGTCGTCAACTACCAGGCTTCGCTGAGCGCGAGCTACCAGCTCGACTTCTGGGGCCAGAACCGCGATGCGCTGCAGACTGCGGAAGAGACGGCGAACGCCAACCGCTTCGATCGCGACGTCGTCGCACTGACGACGCTGTCCGCCGTCGCCAATGCCTATTTCCAGGTGCTGACCTCGCAGGATCGCATCCGGACCTCACAGCGCAACATCGCGAGCGCGCAGCGCATCCTCGATGCCGTCAAGGAGCGTCGCAAGGCCGGCACCGGCACCGATCTCGACGTCGCCCAGCAGGAGAGCGTGCTCGCCAACCAGAAGGCGCTGGTGCCGCCGCTGCGCCAGACGCTCGACCAGAACGTCAACGCGCTCGCCGTGCTGGTCTCGCGCCCGCCCGAGAGCGTGCGCGTGCTCGGCGGCTCCCTGGACCGCATCGCGATCCCGCGCGTGACGCCCGGCCTGCCGTCGGAGCTGTTGACGCAGCGGCCGGACATCCGCCGGCAGGAGGCGCAGCTTGCGTCGGCCACCGCGAACATCGGCAATGCCCGCGCGCAGTTCTTTCCGACCATCCAGCTCACCGGCAATGGCGGCTATCAGAGCTCGGCGCTGGTGTCGCTGTTCCAGCCGCATGCGGCCTTCTTCCAGCTCGTCGGCAGTGCCACGCAGCCGATCTTCGACGGCGGCAAGATCCTCGGCAATTTCGAATTTGCCAAGGCGCGGCAGGACGAACTGCTCCAGACCTACCGCAAGACCATCGTCCAGGCCTTCGCCGACGTCGACAATGCGCTGTTCTCGATCAAGCAGACCACGATCAAGCTGCAATTGCAGCGCGATGTCGTCACCGCCTCGCGGCGCGCGTTCGATCTGTCGGAGCAGCAATTGCGCGCCGGCACCGCCGACATCGTGACCGTGCTCAACACCCAGCTGACCCTGTTCCAGGCGGAAGACGCGCTGTCGCAGGCCCAACTCGCACGGCTTCTCGCCATCGTCAGCCTGTATCAGGCGCTCGGCGGCGGCTGGGAACCGAGGATGGAGAAACCGGTCAATGCTCTTTAAGCCGGATAAGAAGGATGGCGCGAAGGCGGGGACGGTGAGGAAATCGTCGCGCGGCGGCTTCATCTTGACTCTGGTTACGCTCGCGATCCTCGGCGGCCTCGGCTATCTCGGCTGGACCGTGTGGCATCAGCAGCCGCAGCAGGCGAACGGCCGCAACCAGCGCCCCGACCTGCCGGTGCCGGTGCTGGCGGCAACGCCCCGCATCCTGGATGTCCCGGTCTATCTCGACGGCGTCGGCGCGATCCGCGCGCTCAACACCGTGACCGTGCGCTCGCAGGTCGACGGCAAGCTTATCGCGGTCAATTTCACCGAAGGCCAGGACGTCAAGAAGGGCGACGTGGTCGGCGAGATCGATCCCGCGCTCTATCAGGCGACGTACGATCAGGCGGTCGCCAAGAAGGCGCAAGACCAGGCCCAGCTCGCCAACCAGCGCATTGACCTCACCCGCTACGAGCAGCTCGCCGCCTCCAACGCCGGCTCCAAGCAGCAGGCGGATACGCAGCGCGCGCTGGTCGCGCAGACCGAGGCGCTGGTGAAGGCCGACCAGGCCGCGATCGACAATGCGGCGGCGACGCTGAGCTACACCAAGATCGTCGCGCCGATCTCGGGGCGCGCCGGCCTGCGCCAGGTCGACCAGGGCAACATCATCCACGCCGCCGACACCACGGGCCTCGTCGTCATCACGCAATTGCAGCCGATCGCGGTGTGGTTCAGCCTGCCGCAGCAGCAGATCATGCGGGTCAATGCAGCCGCCGCCAAGGGCACGCTCGCCGTCGACGTGTTCGGCAACGACGGCGTCACCGTGATCGACACCGGCAAGCTGACCGGCATCGACAACCAGGTCGACCAGACCACCGGCACGCTCAGGCTCAAGGCTGAGTTCCCCAACGCCAATTACCAGCTCTGGCCGGGCCAGTTCGTCAACGTCCGCCTCAAGGTCGAGACCTTGATGCAGGCGCTGGTCGTCCCGACATCGGCGGTCCAGCGTGGTCCGATCGGCACCTTCAGCTATGTCATCGGCGAGGGCGATATCGTCTCGGCCAAGCCCGTGACGGTGACGCAGCAGAACGAGCATGACGCGGTGATCGCGAGCGGCCTGTCGCCGAACGATCGGGTCGTGACGACGGGCTTTGCCAATCTGTCCGACGGCGCGAAGGTGGTTGTCGGCCGCGACGAGCAGACGCCGTCGGCCGATCTCGCCCCGCGAAAGCGCACGCGTGCGCCCGACGGACAGAAAAAGGACGGCCAGAAGGATGGTCAGGCCAAGGATGGTCAGAAGGATGGCCAACCGAAGGACGGCGCCAAGGACGGCCAGGAGCGCCGCGCCAAGCGTGTGAGCGGCGAGGGCGACCAGAAGGGCCAGACCGGTCCGGCACCGGCGCAGGGGGCTGAACAATCGGGAAGTGGAGCCAAGCAGCCATGATCCCGACAACAGCCGCCTGAGCGGCAGGCGCATCCCATGGGAGTCTCCGAACCCTTCATCCGCCGTCCCATCGCGACCTCGCTGCTCGGCATCGCGCTCCTGATCGGCGGGTTGCTGGGCTATTTCTCGCTCCCGGTCTCGGCGCTGCCGCAGGTCGACTTCCCGACCGTGCAGGTGACGACGCAGCTGCCGGGCGCCAGCCCCGACGTGATCGCCTCGTTGATCACCGCGCCGCTGGAGCGGCAGCTCGGCCAGATCCCGTCGCTGTCGGCGATGAACTCGACGAGCTCGTTCGGCGTCAGCCAGATCTCGCTCCAATTCGACCTCAACCGCGACATCGACGGCGCGACCCAGGACGTGCAGGCCGCGATCAATGCGGCCGCCGGCGTGCTGCCCAAGACGCTGCCTTATCCGCCGACCTACGCCAAGGTGAACCCGGCGGATGCGCCGGTCATGACGCTGGCGCTTCGCTCCGACACGATCTCGCTGCGGGCGATGAGCGACATCGCCGATACGCTTCTGGCGCAACGTTTGAGCCAGATCTCGGGCGTCGGGCGCGTCTCCGTGCTTGGCGGGTTGAAACCGGCGGTGCGCATCCAGGCGGATCTGGCGCGGCTCGCGGCCTATGGCATCGCCATGGAAGACCTGCGCACTGCGATCGCCAATGCCAACGTCTCCGGGCCGAAAGGCTCGCTCGATGGCGCGCAGCAATCCTACATCATCGCGGCCAACGACCAGATCGCCGCCGCCGACGCCTACAAGCCGGTCATCATCGCCTACCGCAACGGCTCGCCGGTCACGATCGCCGACGTCGCGCAGATCGTCGATGGCCTGGAGAACGACCGCACCGGCGGCTGGTACCAGGGCACGCCGGCGGTCATCATCGACATCCAGCGCCAGCCCGGCGCCAATGTCATCGACGTTGTCCGCCAGATCCGCGCCGAAATCCCCAAGGTCCAGCGCGCCATTCCGGCCGGCGTGAACCTCACCATCGTCTCCGACCGTACCGTCACCATCCGCGCCTCGGTGCGCGACGTGCAGTTCACGCTGATCCTCAGCGTCGTGCTGGTGACGCTGGTGGTGCTGTTGTTCCTGCGCTCGCTGCGGGCCACGCTGATCGCCGGCGTCGCGCTGCCGCTGTCGCTGATCACGAGCTTCGGCATCATGTATTTTGCCGGCTTCAGTCTCGACAATCTGTCGCTCATGGCGCTGACGATCGGCACCGGCTTCGTGGTCGACGACGCCATCGTGATGATCGAGAACATCGTCCGCCACATGGAGAGCGGCGACGGCCCGATGGAAGCCTCGCTGAAGGGCGCCAGCGAAATCGGCTTCACGGTGATCTCGCTGACGGTATCGCTGATCGCGGTGTTCATCCCGCTCTTGTTCATGTCGGGCCTCGTCGGGCGCATGTTCCGCGAATTCGCGCTGACCCTGACGATCGCGGTCGTGACCTCGGCGGTGGTCTCGCTGACGCTGACGCCGATGATGTGCTCGCGCCTGCTGAGGCATGCCCATGAGGAACTGGCGGTGCCGGGCCTTGCTGCCATCAGCCGTTTCATCGACCGCACTGTCGAGTTCTATCACCGCACGCTGCTCTGGGTTCTGGAGCGCCAGCGCGCCACGCTGGTCGTGACCTTCGCCACGCTGATCGCAACCCTCGTTCTCTATGTCGTGGCGCCCAAAGGCTTCCTGCCGCTTCAGGACACCGCCTCGATCACGGCGGTGACGGAGGCCGGACCCGACGTCTCATTCGCGGAGATGCAGAAGCGGCAGGCCGAGGTGGCCGACGCCATCAAGGCGGACCCTGACGTGGTCGGCGTCGTCTCGGTGATCGGCGCCGGCTCGGTCAATCCGACCACCAATGTCGGCCGTCTCGTCATGACCTTGAAGCCACGCGGCGAGCGGCGCGACGACGTCAGCGTGGTCGTGACCCGGCTGAAGGCGAGGGTGTCGGGCATCCCCGGCATGACCGTCTATTTCCAGCCTGTGCAGGACGTGCAGATATCGACCCAGTCGAGCCGCTCGCAATACCAGTACACGCTGACCGGCACCGACGCGGCGCTGGTGTCGGAATGGGCGCGCAAGCTGGTTGCGGAGATGCGGCGCGATCCCTTGTTCCGCGACGTCTCCTCGGAGGCGCAGGAAGGCGGTCTGCGGGCGCAGCTCGATGTGGATCGAACGCGGGCGGGCCAGCTCGGCGTGAGCCTGCAAGGCATCACCGATACGCTGAACGACGCCTTTGCACAGCGGCAGATCTCGACCATCTACGGCCAGGCCAACCAGTACCGCGTCGTGCTGGAGGCGCTGCCGATGTACCAGCGCGATCCCTCGATCCTGTCGAAGCTCTATCTGCCGGGCGCCGCGAGCGCCATCGCTGGCGCGCCCAACGCCCAGGTGCCGCTGTCGGCGGTGGCAACGCTGAAGCGCACCACCGCGCCGCTTGCGATCTCGCATCAGGCGCAATTCCCGGCGATCTCGCTCAGCTTCAACCTCGCGCCGGGCGCGGCCCTCGGCGATGCCGTCGTAGCCGTGAAGACGATCGAGACCCGGATCGAAATGCCCAACAGCATCGTCGGGGTCTATGCGGGTGATGCCGCCGAATTCGCCAAGGCACTCGCCGGCCAGCCCTGGCTGCTGCTCGCCGCCGTCATCACGATCTACATCGTGCTCGGCGTGCTCTACGAGAGCTACATCCATCCGATCACCATCCTGTCGACGCTGCCCTCGGCCGGCGTCGGCGCGATCCTGGCACTGGTCCTGTTCGGGCAGGATCTCTCGGTCATCGGCCTGATCGGCATCATCCTGTTGATGGGTATCGTCAAGAAGAACGCGATCATGATGATCGACTTCGCGCTCGAGGCCGAGCGCAGGCAGGGGATGTCGCCGAACGAGGCGATCGTGCAGGCCTGCCTGCTGCGCTTCCGTCCGATCATGATGACGACGCTGGCGGCGCTGTTCGGCGCGCTGCCGCTGGCGATCGAGAGCGGCACCGGCGCCGAGCTGCGCTTTCCGCTCGGCATCTCCATCATCGGCGGTCTGCTGCTGAGCCAGCTGCTGACGCTCTACACCACGCCCGTGATCTACCTGGCGCTCGACCGCATCAACCGCCGCCTCGAGCAGGCGTTGCCGCCGGCCGAACCCGGCGGACCGCCGGTCGCGGGCGCGACCGAGGGGATGCAGTGATGGCATCGATCTCGGAGCCCTTCATCCGCCGCCCGGTCGCGACCACGCTGCTGTCGATCGGATTGTTCCTGCTGGGTGTCGTCGCCTACGAGTTCCTGCCCGTCGCCTCGGTCCCGAACGTCGACTTCCCCGCCATCTTCGTCTCGGCGAGCCGGCCCGGCGCCGACCCTTCCGTGATGGCGGCGACTGTGGCCTCGCCGCTGGAGCGGCGGCTAGGCGAGATATCAGGCATCAACCAGATCACCTCGACGTCGTCGCTCGGCGTCTCCAACATCCAGCTCCAGTTCGACATCGGCCGCAATATCGACAAAGCCGCGCGCGACGTGCAGGCGGCGATCAACGCCTCACTGGTGGACCTGCCGAGCGACCTGCCGACGCTGCCAAAATTCCGGAAGGCGAACACGGCCGGCGCGCCCGTCTTCGTGCTGGCGCTGACCTCGAAGACATTGTCCGCCAGTGCGATCTACGACGTCGCCGATACGGTGCTGGCGCAGCGCATCTCGCAGGTGCCCGGTGTCGGCGACGTGACGGTCAGCGGCGCCGACCAGCCGGCGGTGCGGGTGCAGCTCAATCCCGTTGCGCTGTCGAACGCCGGCATCGCCACCGACGACGTACGGACCGCAATCGTCAACGCCAATCCGCTTGGTCCCGTCGGCATCTTCAACGGCGAGCGCCAGAGCGAGACGCTGTCGCTGAACAAGCAGATGCGCACGGCGAAAGAGTTCCGCGACATCGTCATCAAGAGCTCCAACGGCAATTTCGTCCGGCTCTCCGACGTCGCCGACATCGAGGACTCGGTCCGCAACGCGCGCTCGATCGCCTGGTTCAACAAGCAGCCGGCGGTGCTGATCCAGATCACCAAGCAGGGCGATGCCAATGTCATCGACACCGTCGACCGCGTGAAAGCGCTGATCCCCGAGCTGAAGCAATGGATCCCGGCCGGCGTGGACATTTCCACCCTGGTCGATCGCACCAGCACGATCCGCGCCAGCGTCCTGGACATGCAGTGGACGCTGCTGGCAACCGCCATCCTCGTGATGGTCGTCGTGTTCGTGTTTCTGCGGCGGCTGACGCCGACGATCGCGGCCGGCATCTCGGTGCCGCTGGCGCTGGCCGGCACCTGCGCCGGGATGTGGGTCGCGGGCTTCTCGATCGACAATCTGTCGCTGATGGCGCTCGCCATCTCCGTCGGCTTCGTGGTCGACGACGCCATCGTCATGATCGAGAACATGTTCCGCAATCTCGAACACGGCATGCGGCCGTTCCAGGCGGCGCTGGAGGGGGCGAAGCAGATCGGCTTCACCGTCGTGTCGATCAGCCTGTCGTTGATCGCCGCCTTCACACCGCTGATCTTCATGGACGGCATCGTCGGCCGCCTGCTGCGCGAATTCTCCCTGACGCTCACCTTCGCGATCCTGGTCTCGACGCTGGTCTCGCTGACGGTGACGCCGATGATCTGCGCCCATTACATCCGGCAGACCACCTCCGGCACCGCGACCCTGTTCGATCGCCTGATCGAGGGCTCGCTGTCGCGCATCGTCGCCTTCTACACCCGCACCCTGCGTACCGTGCTGGAGTATCCGCTGCTGACGCTGCTGGTGTTCTTCGCCACCATCGGTCTCACCGTGACGCTCTACATCAAGGTGCCGAAGGGCTATTTCCCGACCGACGATTCCGGTTTCGTCATCGGCGCGACGCGGGCCTCGGCCGACATCTCGTTCCAGTCGATGCTCGGCCTCCAGCAGCGGCTCGCCGACATCGTGATGCAGGATCCGGCCGTGGCCGGCATCGGCTCGACCGTCGGCAGCGGAGGCGGGGGCCCGGGGGCGGCGACCTCGAACCGCGGCACCATGTTCATCAGCCTGAAGCCGCCGGAGGAGCGCGACCACGTCTCGACACAGGTCGTGATCGATCGTCTCAGGCGCGCGCTGTTCCCGGTGCCCGGCATCCGCCTCTTCATGTTCGCCGCCCAGGACGTGCGCGCCGGCGGACGGCAGAGCGATTCCGACTACCAGTACACGCTCTCCTCGACCGATCTCGACCTGTTGCAGAAATGGGCGCCGATCGTCGCCAAGCGCATGGAGAGCGTCGAAGGCATCACGGACATTTCCAGCGATCGCGATCCCGGCGGGCTTCAGCTTACGCTCAGCATCGACCGCCAGAAGGCCTCGGCGCTCGGCGTCAGGGTTCAGGACATCGACAACGCGCTGAACAACGCGTTCTCGCAGCGGCAGATCTCGATCATCTACACCCAGCGCAACCAGTACATGACCGTGCTGGAGATCGATCCGAAATTCCAGGTCGATCCCTCCAACCTCGAGCGCATCTATGTCGCCGGCGCGGGCGACGTGCAGGTGCCGCTGTCGGCCGTGGTGCGCGCGACGCGCGGTCTTGCCGCGCTCGCGGTCTATCATTCGCAGTCGTTCCCTTCGACCACAGTGTCGTTCAACCTGTTGCCCGACGTGCCGCTCCAGGCCGCGACGCAGAACATCCAGCGCGCGGTGGAGGAGCTGCACATGCCGGAAGGCATCCGCGGCAGCTTTGACGGCAATGCCGGCGATTTCGCCAGGACCAGCGGCCGCCAGCCGCTGCTGATCCTCGGCGCGCTGGTGGCGATGTATATCGTGCTCGGCGTGCTCTATGAGAGCCTCGCCCATCCACTCACGATCATCTCGACGCTGCCCTCGGCCGGCCTCGGCGCGCTGCTGGCCTTGCAGATTACCAATACGCCGCTGACGGTGATCGCCTTCGTCGGCATCATCCTCTTGATCGGCATCGTCAAGAAGAACGGCATCATGATGGTGGACTTCGCGCTCGACGCCGAGCGCCAGCGTGGCCTGTCCTCGGCGGAGGCGATCTTCGAGGCCTGCCAGGCGCGGTTCCGCCCCATCCTGATGACGACGATGGCGGCGCTGTTCGCCGGCATTCCGCTGGTCGTCGCGACCGGGCCCGGCACCGAGCTCCGCCGTCCGCTCGGCATCACCATCATCGGCGGCCTGTTCGTCTCGCAGATCCTGACGCTCTACACCACGCCCGTGATCTACCTGCTGATCGACCGCCTGCGGCGCCGCTCCGCGCCGCGTCCGCTGGCCACACCGGCGGAATAGGTTGTTGAACCGCGGTGCAAAGCGTATAGCGGCGGCCATGTCGAACCTCACTGCCGCCGCGCCGGCCGACCCGATCCCCGAATGCCCGCACTGTCAGAAGCCGATGCCGCTGTGCATCTGCGACAGTGTCACGCCCGTTGAGAATCGCCTCGGCCTCCTGATCCTCCAGCACCCGCAGGAGCAGGACAGGGCGCTCGGCACCGCGCGGTTGACCGCGAAGCACTTCCCCAAGGCCGTGGTGCGCGTCGGCCTGTCCTGGCCGAGCCTGTCCAAGGCGCTGGGGCAGCCGGTCGAGAATGCCTCCCATTGGGCCGTGCTCTATCTCGGCTCGGCCCGCGCCGCCGATCTCGAGGCCGAGGGCGAGATCGTGGCGCTGACCCGCAAGGGCGAGATCGCCGAGAACCAGCGCGCGATCCTCGGCAAGCTCGAAGGAATCGTGCTGCTCGACGGCACCTGGAGCCAGGCCAAGGCGCTGTGGTGGCGCAATCCCTGGATGCTGAAATGCCAGCGCGTGATTCTCAACCCGTCGCGCCCCTCGCGCTACGGGCGGCTGCGCAAGGAGCCGCGCAAGGACGGGCTGTCGACCATCGAGGCGGCCGCGACGATGCTTTCCGGTCTCGAACGGCGGCCCGACATTGCCGAGACCTTGCACGCGAGTTTCGAGCGGATGCTGGCGCGCTACCGCGAGGTCCAGGAGGAGATGCCCGAGCTGGCGCCCAAGCCGGTGGTCAAGGACCGCCGGCGCGGTGTCCGGCGCGGCAAGCGAGCCTGACTTCGGTCCACATCGGAAAGAGGCCGTTGCGGCCAAAGTCGGACGAAGGCGGTTGCCTAAGCCATTGATCCCCTATATTGGTCCGCCCTTACGGGGCCACGTGGCGGAGTGGTTACGCAACGGTCTGCAAAACCGTGTACACCAGTTCAATTCTGGTCGTGGCCTCCATCACAAGCTTCTGATTTTTCAGCAAAAATCAAATTCAGCGCGGGTTCCGCCGATGCCGCTCGCCGCCGGCTGCCGGGGTGAGGCGGAACGCTACCACCGGGTTTGCCCGGGGCTTGGCGGGAACCAGCGATTCAGGCCCGATGGCATAGACTTCGCATCTGCGAAGTGATGCATCAGGAACTGAAAGCTGGAGAACACGTGAGCGACGTCGTTCGATTTGTCCCGAAATCCGAGCTGGAGCGGGCTCGCCTCATCCGCGAGGCGCGCGCGATCTATGACAGCATCTTTCCGCCGGCCGCACCCGACCGGGTGCCGCAGGACGGCGAGGAGCGCGTCAAGAATTGATCGTGGCCGTGCCGGTCCCGGCGCGTGGCGATGCCGAACCGCCCAGCAGGCGGGCGCATCCGCTCACGGTGAAGCTGGCCTCAGCAGGCCGCGTACCAGCCGTCCGGAAACGGCAGGATGGGCCAGGCGCCCTCATTGTCATTGGCGGCTTTGGGCGTTGCGTCGAAGCTCCACGAGCGGGGCACGAATTCCTCCTCCGGCGCGGGCGCAAAATCGTCATGGACAATGGCGTCGCGGACGGCATCCAGCAGCAAGTTGAATTCGGCTTCGCTCATCGCACCCTCCGGAACGCGGATGGCGCAATGTCGCAAAGCCGGTTTGTTTCCCGATTGACCCGATCGCTCGCATTTTAACGATCCGGCGATCGGGTCCCGTATGGTTAGCGATTCCTGAAAAATCCCCGCGAGAACTTGGCATCCCGGGCCGGCCGCCAGTGTGAATGAGATCATCTCGGCGGTTTATTTCTCCTACCCCTTCGCACACCGGCCAACGCGGGCCGGGGCGGGCAGGGCAGACAGGAGACTTCGTCATGAAGGCAAGGTTCTTGCGGCTTGCGGGTGTGAGGAGCCGGGCGCGCCGCGCCTCGACGGTCGGGCTGTTCCTGACGCTGTTTGCTTCCGCGGCTCACGCGCAGCAGGGAACGCCCGAGCAGCGCCGGGCCTGCACTCCCGACGTCTACCGGCTCTGCGCCGGCGAAATCCCCAATGTCCGCGCCATCACGGCCTGCCTGCGCCGTAACCGCTCAAGCTTGAGCGAGGCTTGCCGCACCCAGTTCGATCAGGCCGGTGGCTGACATACCAGGTCTGTGAGTTTGTGCGCAGCAAGTGGCTCGTGCGGGCTCGCGAATCCGGCATAGTCACCCTGTGGATATGTTGCGGATAGGCTGTGGAGGAACGACGATCTGCTTCGGACCTCGCACATAGATACGTCCGGAACCCGTCATATCTCTGTCAAATGACCCAACCGAATGATTCCCTAATCGTGCCGACCACGGCCTATTACGAAATCATTTGGTTCTCCCGAATTCGGAATCGCGTATCGCCGCACCCAAAGCCTGCGAACAGTTTTTGTGCAGGGGCTTGCCCAAATCGCGGGCCCCCACCGTCCAATTTTTTGTACGCCCGCGGACAAGCTTTCCCCGGCGCACTCCACCTAGGCTCGCTCCCGAGATCTGGAACATGGCCAGTGCCATGACAATTCGAAGGAGCTGGAGATGGAGAGACGGGTATTGCCCCAAATACGGCGGAACGTGCGGCGGGGGATCGCACGCGCAAATTTGCCGTGGCGCAAGGTCGCGCTCGGCGCCGCCATCGCTCTCGGCGTTCTCGCCGCTGCACCGCTGAGCGCGCAGGCCGCAGCGCCCGCCGCCTGTGCCGCGCTCCAGGAGAAATATCCGGACTGGAAGGGCAAGACGCTCGTCAACGCCATCAACCCGCACACGCCGGGCTATGAGACGATCGACCCGAAGGATCCCAGCAAATATATCGGTTTCGACATCGATCTTGGCGAGGCCATCGGCGAATGCCTCGGCTTCAAGTTGACCTACAAGCCGGTGACGTTCGCGGCACTCCTCACCACGCTCGCCGCAGGACAAGCCGACATCGTCATCTCCGACATCTACGCCACGAAGGAGCGCGCCAAGGCCGCCGACTTCATCACCTATTCGAAGGTGTTCGACGGCGTGCTGGTCGCCAAGGGCAATCCGAAGGGCATCAACGGCATCAACATGTCGATGTGCGGCGCGGCTGCCGCCGAAAACACCGGTTATGTCGAGGTGCCCCTGATCCAGGCCCTGATGCCGGAGTGCAAGAAGGCCGGCAAGCCCGAGCCGACCGTCCAGCTCTACGACAACAACGCCAACTGCATCCAGGCCATCCTCGCCGGTCGCGCCGACACCTATGTCAACGACGTCAACACCGTCGACAGCGCGGTGAAGGCCTATCCGGACAAGCTGGAGAAGGCGATCGCGGTGACGATCCCGTATTCGGTCGGCATCGCCGTTCCCAAGGACAAGCCGAAATTCCGCGACGCCGTGCTCGCCGCGCTGATCGAGGTGCAGAAGGCCGGCACGCACATGGAGCTTCTGAAGAAGCATGGGCTCGACGTGAACAACTTCAAGGAGCCGGACATCCTGACGGCCGACTAGAGCAGCGGGCAGCCGCTGCCCGACTTCACCTCTCCCCGGCGGGGAGGGGTGAAGCACGCGCCTGAATGTCCTTCTTCAACAAAGATCGCCCCGCCCCGATGACGGTCGACTGATGTCGCTGTTCTTCCATTACCTGAGCATGCCGTACCTGCTCGAGGGCATCGAGCTCACCCTCGAGGTGACCGCCCTCGGGCTCGGCGGCGGACTGATCCTCGGATTGATCCTCGCCGGCATGCAGCTCTCCCGCTTCTGGCTGCTGGCGGCGATCGCCAGGGCCTACACCGTGATCTTCCGCGGCACGCCGCTGATCCTGCAGATGGTGTTCGCCTACGACGCGCTGCCGCATATCGGCATCAAGCTGCCGGCGGTGCTGGCGGCCGGCCTCGCGCTCGCCTGCAACGAGGCGCCATTCATCGCCGAGATGCTGCGGGCCGGCGTGCTCGGCGTCGATCGCGGCCAAGTGACCGCGGGCCAGGCGCTCGGCATGACGCCGCGGATCCTGATGTGGCGGGTGATCGCGCCGCAAGCGATCCGCACCATGATCCCGGCCTTCGGCAACGAGGCCGTCAGCGCGCTGAAGAATTCCTCGCTGGCCTCCGTCGTCGCGGTCCAGGAGCTGACCTTGCGCTCGACCCAGCTGGCGTCCTCGACCTTCGACTTCTTCTCGATCTTCTTTGCCTCGGGTCTTCTGTATCTCGTGCTGACCTTTGCCATCAGTGCCATCCAGCTGTTCGTCGAATGGCTGCTCGATCTCGATCGGGCCAAGGGGCGCCAGCGCAAGCTTGCCGATTACCTGCCGTGGCGCCGCGTCGATCTCGGCACCAAGCTCGAACTTGCCGCGATCGCCGTTGATGATCCGGAGCCCGCACCGGCAGAGCTGACCGCCACGCCGCCGCTGGCGCTGACCCGCGAGGAGCGAACCCGCCGCGCCGCGACCATCGCGCGCAACAACATCGCGGTCGAGGCCAGGGACCTCACCAAGAGCTATGGCGCCCAAAAGGTGCTCGATGGTCTGGACCTGACGGTCCGCGTCGGCGAGGTGGTGGCGCTGCTCGGCCCCAGCGGCTCCGGCAAGAGCACGCTGCTCCGCTGCGTCAATCATCTCGAAAACTGGGACGCCGGCACCGTGCGCGTCGGCGGCCGACGCCTCGGCTTCGGCGAGAACGGCAAGCCGCTGTCACCCCGCGACCTCGCCAACGAACGGGCCAGCGTTGGCGTCGGCATGGTGTTCCAGCAGTTCAACTTGTTCGCGCACCTCTCGGCCAGGGAGAACATCGCCGGCCCCTTGCGCTGGGTCCACGGCATGACCCGGATCGATGCCGAGCGCCGCGCCACCGAGCTGCTCGACCGGGTCGGGCTGTCGCATCGCGCCGATGCGCTGCCGCGGCATCTGTCCGGCGGCCAGCAGCAGCGCGTCGCCATCGCCCGCGCGCTTGCACCGAACCCGAGCGTGCTGCTGCTGGACGAGCCGACCTCCGCGCTCGATCCCGAGCTCGTCAGCGAGGTGCTGGAGGTGATCCGGCGGCTCGCCATCGACGACGGCCTCACCATGATCATCTCGACGCACCAGATCCGCTTCGCCGATGAAGTCGCCGACCGCGTCGCCTTCCTGAGCGGCGGCGCGATCATCGAGGAGGGGCCGGCGCACGAGGTTCTCACCAACCCCCGCAATCCGCTGACCGCGCGTTTCCTCAGCGTGATGGAAGCCGACAAGATTCCGGAGGCGGTGCGATGAGCGCCGTCGCCACAAGATCCAAGCCCCCCGAAGAGGCCACGTCATGAAGCATTTCACGCTGCCGGTTTCGCCGCGAACCGTCCACTGGGGCTATTTCTCCAAGAAGGTCGCTCCGGCCCTGACGCTGCGCTCCGGCGATCGCGCCACCATCGAGACGCTGACCCATCATGCCAACGACGATTACGAGCGCATGATCGCGGGCGATCCCGGCGCCGAAAGCGTGTTCCAGTGGACGCGCGAGCACAAGGCGGTCGCGCGCCGCGGCTCGGGTCCGGTCGAAGGTCCCTTCATCCGCGGCGCAGGCGAGGGGATCGGCGTGCATCTCCTCACCGGGCCGGTCGCGATCGAGGGCGCCGAGCCCGGCGACATCCTGGAGGTTCGCATCCTCGACGTCCGGCCGCGGCCGAGCTGTAGCGCCTGCCATGCCGGCCGCTGCTTCGGCTCCAACGTCGCGGCGAACTGGGGCTTTCACTATCACGACCTGATCGAGGAGCCGAAGCCGCGCGAGGTCGTCACCATCTTCGAGCTCGATACCTCGGGCGAGCCCTACGCCAAGGCGGTCTACAACTACGTCTGGACGCCGCAGACCGACCCCGACGGCATCGTGCATCCGACCATCGACTATCCCGGCGTCCGCGTCGATCACGCCACCATCAAGAAGCGCGAGAACATTCTCGCAAGTGTGAAGGTGCCCGCACGATTGCATTTCGGCACCATGGGCCTTGCGCCATCGGAAGCCGATTTCGTCAGCTCGATCCCGCCGAGCTACACCGGCGGCAACATCGACGACTGGCGCATCGGCAAGGGCGCGCGGATGTTCTATCCGGTCGCGGTCCCCGGCGCCTATTTCTCGGTCGGCGATCCCCACGCCGCGCAAGGCGACAGCGAGCTCGGCGGCACCGCGATCGAGACATCGCTGACCGGCGATTTCGAATTCATCCTGCACAAGAAGGCCGACCTCGCCGGCACCAATCTGGAAGGTCTCGACCATCCCATGCTCGAGACCGATCAGGCCTGGTCGTTCTACGGCTTCACCTATGCGAACTATCTCGCCGCGCTCGGCGCCGACGCACAAACCGAGATTGCCAATCACAGCAGTCTCGACCGCGCGATGCGCGATGCCTTCCGCAAGCTGCGCCGGTTCCTGATGACCGTGCATCGCCTCAGTGAGGACGAGGCGATCTCGCTGATGTCGGTCGGCGCCGATTTCGGCGTCACCCAGGTGGTCGACGCCAATTGGGGCGTGCACGGCACGATCCGCAAGAACATCTTCCGGTGCGACTAGATCTCTGCGTCTTGTCATTCCGGGGCGACGCAAAGCGTCGAACCCGGAATCCATTTCACCACCGTCTTCTGCGCCCGATGGATTCCGGGTTCGCGCTTGCGCGCGCCCCGGAATGACGAGCGTCAATACGAGCTCATCATGCTCTAACACGTTGAAGGTTAGCCTGTTTTCGGAATGAGAGGATGACCAACGAACCCCATTTGCGGCCCGTCGCGGCGACGGAGGATCGCGTGCGTCTGGCACGGAGGTTGCTTCGATCGACGGCAGTCTGGGTCGATCCGATGAGCTTCCGGCCGTTCACAAGCGAGTCCTATGCGCAAGACGACCGCCCCGAAGCCTGGCGGGACGTGCTGGCTGCCGTCGGCCTGCAACCCGCGACCGGCCATCCCTTCCTCGATGGGCACGCAACGGCGTCGCATCGCCAGGCCTCGGGCGTCGCGCTGACGCGTATGGCCGCGGGCGCGCAAAGCATCGCGCCGCTCGCGCAAGCGAGTGAAGAGCTTCCGATCGCGCTGATACCGGTCGAGGACGGCATGGTGCTCAAGAGCGCCCGCGGCCACCGCATCGTTCCCGTCGGCCATCTCGTGCTGCTGCCGCGCAGCGGGGGGGACTGGAGCATCGTGTTCCAGCGCGACATGCGGGCCATCGTGTTGTCGGTGACGTCGGAAGCGCTGCACGGACGCCTCTCGGGCAAGCCGCGGCTCGGCGAGCCCCGGGTCGTTCCGCCCAGCGGCTTTGCCGATGTGTTCTCGCGCTTGCTGGATGCCACCGCGCGCACGCTCGACACCTTGAGCGATGCCGAATGGAATGCGGTCGCGCAGAGCCTCGTCGACCTCCTGCTGACGCTCGCGCATCAACTGGCGGCCTCGACATCCGATGCCGGATCGAGCGCGACACAGGCCGCGCTGCTGCACCGGATCTGCCAGACCATCGAACGCCGGCTCGACGATCCCGAGTTGGTGCCCGCGCGCGTCGCGCAGGCCGAGGGAATTTCCGAGCGCTACTTGCAGAAGCTGTTCGAGACGGTCGGCGACAATTTCACCCATTACGTCCGCGAACGCCGGCTCCAGCGCGCCTGGGCCGACCTGTCCAATCCGACCGAGGCGCATCGCTCGATCTCCGAGATCGCCTACGCCTATGGCTTTGGCGATTCCGCGCATTTCAGCCGCGCCTTCCGCCACCGCTTCGGCCTGCCGCCGCGCGAGTTCCGCCAGCAGGAGGCGGAGCGCGCGACGTCGCAGCACGGGATCACCGGCCAGCGCGGCTGGCCGCAGGAGGCGCTGGCGCAGCTCCGCGCGCATCAGGTGGGTGCGGAGGTGCGCAGCAATGTGCTGCGTGCAGCCTCCGATGAACCGAGAACGGCTGGACGCAAGCACCATCATCTACCGATCGAGGCCAATCGTGTTCATTGGGGCTATTTCAGCCGCTCGCTCTCGCCGCAGCTCGAGATCGCCTCGGGCGATACCATCACCATCGAGACGCTGACCCAGCACGCCTCCGACGACCCCGAGCTGATGATCGCGGGCGACGCCGCCGCCGAAAGCGTGTTCGGCTGGACCAGGCAGAAGAAGAACGTGGATCGTCGCGGCGCCGGCCCGATGGACGCCAGCGTGTTCGGTCGCGGCGCCGGCGAAGGCTTTGGCGTGCACATCTGCACCGGCCCCGTGGCGGTGAAGGATGCCCAGCCCGGCGACGTGCTGGAGGTGCGGATCCTCGACATCGTGCCGCGCGCGAGCCGCCATCCGAAACATGCGGGCCGCGTGTTCGGTTCCTCGGTCGCGGCCTGGTGGGGCTATCATTACGACGAGTTCCTGTCTGGACCGAAGCCCCGCGAGGCGGTGACGATCTACGAGATATTCGACGATGCCGATGCGCCGCATGCCCGCGCGCTGTATTCCTATCGCTGGGAGCCGCAGACCGATCCGTTCGGCGTCGTGCACCCCACCTACGATTATCCCGGCGTTCCCGTCGCGCCCGGCACCGTGAAGCGGCGCCATGCGGTACTCGACGGCATCCGCATTCCCTTGCGGCCACATTTCGGCGTGATCGCGGTGGCGCCGCGCGAGGTTGATTTCATCGACTCCGTGCCGCCGTCCTATTTCGGCGGCAATCTGGACAATTGGCGGCTGGGGAAGGGGGCGGCCGTCTACCTTCCGGTCTCCGTTCCCGGCGCGCTGCTGTCGGTCGGCGATCCCCACGCGGCGCAGGGCGACGGCGAGTTGAGCGGCACCGCGATCGAATGCTCGATGACCGGCACTTTCGAGGTGATCCTGCACAAGAAGGCCGACCTTGCCGGCCGCCCCTTCGCCGATCTCTCCTATCCCCTGATCGAGACCGCGACCGACTGGGTGCTGACCGGCTTCAGCCATCCCAACTATCTCGCCGAATTCGGCGCGCAGGGGCAGAGCGAGGTCTACGCAAAATCCTCGCTCGACCTTGCCATGAAGGATGCCTTCCGCAAGATGCGGCGCTTCCTGATGAACGTGAAGGGTCTCAGCGAGGACGAGGCGATCGCGCTGATGTCGGCCGCCGTCGATTTTGGCGTCACGCAGGTCGTCGACGGCAATTGGGGGGTACACGCCATCCTCAGCAAGCGCCTGTTCGAGAGCGCACCGTAACAAGGACAGTCCAGGTGAAATTCCACATGATCAGCGGCGGACCGAAGCCGGTCGCGCCCTTCAGCCACGCCGTCGAGACCGACGGCTTTGTATTCGTCACCGGCCAGATGCCGGACACGCCGCAAACGCCGGGCGTGCTGCCCGACGGCATCGTGGCGCAGACGCGAGCCGTCATGGAGAATCTGAAGGTGGTCCTCTCAGGCCTCGATCTCGGCCTCGAGCACGTCGTGATGACGCGGATCTACCTCACGCGTTTCAAGGAAGACTATACGGCTATGAACGAGACCTACCGCACGTACTTTGCGCCCGGCCGGCTGCCGGCCCGCACCTGCGTCGGCGTCACAGGGCTTGCCTATGACGCGCTGATCGAGATCGACCTGGTGTGCCGCCGGCCGTGAGGCATGCGTACTTCGTAGCTTTCGTAGCCCGGATGAGCGAAGCGATATCCGGGATCTCTGTATCCGCGGGCACGAACCCCGGATATCGCTTCGCTCATCCGGGCTACAAGACCTTGCGTTGCCCGACGGGCAAGACACGCAAGATGCCGGTCAACGCGCGGCCACTAAAATATTCCACTTTACCGAAATTCGGCTTTGGCGTAGTCATGCGCCACCTCATCCCGGTCAGAGGGGCGTATCGCGATCGTCACGACATGCGGGGTGGGCGGCGGTGGACGCTAGTCACATCGGCGCGATAGGCATCGCAGGGCGGGAAACCGTGAGCGACTGCCTTCGCGCACACGACCGGTGTGATCTGCGTACGGCAAAACCGTGTCGTCCTGGCGCCCGGGGTCTGTGCGCCAAGTCTTGCGGTGATGTGGCGGCCCGACCGGGCACGCGCATCAGCGATCGGCAAGGCGACGGGGGCAATAGTGCATCGCTCCCCGGGGAGAACTCGGCATAAGCCGTCAAACCACTGCGCAGGGAAGGCCGTGTGTTGGGCTTCACCTGTATGCCGCTGTGCAGATTNTTGTNGCCACCTTTCGCACAGTGGACCGTGGGTGCCCGGCCGGCACCCGGTCTTCCCTGCGCCCTCTGACAGACGAGGGTGTCGCGATGAAGCAAAGCTCGGGCGAGATGAGCCGCGAGGATGCAAAGGTGTGTCCAATTGCACGCGCGCAGAATGACGCGGGCAAGGTCTATCACCGTCATCCTGAGGTGCCGAAGCGAAGCGGAGGCCTCGAAGGGTGAACGGCCCGGCTGTATCCCGGCCGTTCATCCTTCGAGGCTCCCGATGGGGCGCACCGCGCCCCATCGCTCGCACCTCAGGATGACGGAGCCAGGCAACAGCGACATATGCTCCCTCCACTTCATCTCAAATTGCAACCCGCGCGTGCAAGAAGTCTTGATCGGCTGTGATCTAGGGGTGAAGGGCCAGCCTTGAACGCGCCAGAGCCCGCCAGCGACTAACCCATGGAGTGCCCAAGGATCAGTGGAACGTGATCGAGCTTCCCCTTCCTAAAGCACCAAAATGGTGCTTTAGTGCTTTCCATGAGCCAGTCGCCCCGAAACGCGCCGTCGGCGCTGCGTTACAGGCTTGCCCCTGATCCGGCCGCCAAGGCCGCCATGGAGGCGACGTTTAGGGCTTATGACCGCATGATGGAGATCCTGGATGAGGTCGCGCGGACCCATAATGTGGGTTCCAACGTGGTCCTGCTCCACGCCCACGCCTATGAGCCGATCCGGAAAGAAACCGCTCTGCCGTCGCGGCTGGTGACGCTGGGCTTGCGTGACCGCGCCGACTATCGCGCCGCCCAAGGTCGCCGCCTGCCGCTCGACGACAAGCTCGCCAAGATCAAGGGTCCCGCCACCATTTCGATTGCGACCGTGCAAGGGCGCTTCAGCGTGCCCTTCGACTACGCCGGTTATGCCGAGGGCTGGGGGCAGAGCGCGCCCGCACACCTGATCCGCACCGACGACGGCTTTGAAGTTCACTACGGCGTCACGCCGAACAGTCTGCCAGAGGAGGAGAACGCCATGGATACCATCGCTGCCGCCCCCGACAATTTCCTGTCCCGGGTCGGGCGCCTGATCGCCGGGATCGCCTATGACGCGATCGAGCAGGCGGAAGGCAAGAACAAGCTGAAAGTGGTCGGCCAGGCCATCCGCGAGATCGAGCGTGCCGAGAGCGAGGCACGCGACGCGCTGGCGGCTGCGCGTGCCGAGGAATACCGCCTCAACGCGCGCCGCACCGAGATCGAGCGCGAGATGAACGATCTCACTGCCAAGATCGAGAGCGTGATCGCTGACAGCCGCGACGATCTCGCGCGCGCCGGCATCGCGCGGCAGATGGACCTGGAGGCGCAGTTCGAGGTGCTCTCCCGCGCCATCGACGAGAACAATGAGAAGATCGAGCAATGCGTGACGTCCCTGCGCGCCGTGCTGTCGGCATTGCAAGATGCCGAGCAGCGCCGCGCCGATCTCGCAAAGAGCGAGGCGGTCGCAAGTCACCAGGCCTCGACGTCGCCCGGGAAGCCCGGCGGTGCCTCGGCAGCGGCGAAGGCGCTACGTGCGGGCAGGGCGGTGGCGCGCGCCACCGGCGTTCCCGCAGCCATCCCGTTTTCAAGTGACATCGACAAGCTCAGTACGTTGCATCGCGACAAGGAGATTGCAGCGAGGCTGGCGCGGTTGAAGTCGCGCTCCTGAGTAATGTGTCATGAGCGCACTGCTCGAACACGTCATGGCGCCGGAGGTCAGGCCGTTCGCTATCGCGGCGGCCATGATCGTCATCGTCGGCTCGCTCGAGGTGATCACGATGCTGGTCGGAGCCTCCTTGAGCGAGATGCTCGGCACCGGCATCGATTTCAGTCACCCCAGCGATAACGGCGTGCTCAACGCCATTTCGTGGATCAATGTCGGCGGCGTGCCGCTGCTGATCTTCCTGCTGCTGATGCTCGGCGCCTTCTCGATCACCGGATTCCTGATCCAGGACATCGCCCGGCTGGTCGCCGGTCCCTTGCCGGCAACGATCGCCTCGATCGGGGCCGTCGCCGCCTCGGTTCCGCTGGTCCGCGTCACCAGCCGCGCCATCGCGCGGGCCATTCCCAAAGATGAAAGCTATGCCGTCGGCCTCGGCGACCTCGTCGGCCGCGTCGGCGAGGTCGTCATCGGTCCGCTCGATCAGGGGCCGCCCGGCCGCGTCAGCGTCGCCGACGTCCACGGCAACAGGCACTTCGTCTGGGCGGTCGCGGCGCCCGTATCGGGACCATTGGAGCAGGGAACCATGGTCCTTCTGGTCGATCGCGTCGGCACCCGCTTCGTGGCGGTGAAGGCCGACGATGAACTGAAGCCGTCCAAGCCGACTCTAAGCAGTTAGCCAGCCAAAGCTCATTAGCGGAGAAAGTTATGTTTGACATCGCAGTCCCGGCCATGATCGGCGTCGCGCTGATCGTCGTCCTGGGGATCGTCTTCACCATCCTCTACAAGCGCGCCACGCGCGACGAGGCCTTCGTGCGCACCGGCCTCGGCGGCAAGAAGGTCGTGCTCGACGGCGGCGCCATGATCCTGCCGATCTTCCACTCCTATGCCAGCGTCAATCTGAAGACGCTGCGGCTCACCGTCGAGCGCAAGGAGCGGGAATCCCTGATCACCAAGGACCGCCTCCGCGTCGACATCGTCGCCGAGTTCTACGTGCGCGTCCGCCCCGACGACGAGAGCATCGCGCTCGCCAGCCAGACTCTGGGCGCGCTGACCAATGACGCCGAAGCCCTGCGTAATCAGGTCGAGGCGAAATTCGTCGACGGTCTGCGTTCGGTGGCGGCCACCATGTCGATCCTGGAGTTGCAGGAAAAGCGCAGCGACTTCGTCAAGCACGTGCAAGCGACCGTGGAGTCGGACGTCAAATCCAACGGTCTCGAGCTCGAATCGGTGTCGCTGACCAAGCTCGACCAGACCGATGTGAAATTCTTCAATCCGGAAAACTTCTTTGACGCCGAAGGTCTGACCCAGCTCAAGACCGTTACCGAGACGCGCCGGCGCGACCGCAACTCGATCGTGCGCGACAACGAGGTGGCGATTGCGCAAAAGGACCTCGAGGCGCGGCAGCAGACCCTGACCATCGAGCGCACCAAGAAGGAGGCCGAGCTCTCCCAGGAGCGCGACATCGCCAACAAGACCGCGAGCACCCGCGCCGAAGTCGCGACCGCAACCCAGACCGCGCGCCTGACCGAGGAGAACGCCCGCATCGACACCGACCGGGCGGTCGCCGAGAAGGAGGCGGGCGCCAAGCAGGTCAAGGAAACCGCGGTGATCGAGTCGGATCTCGCCATCAACAAGCGCAAGACCGACGCGCAGCGCGAGATCCAGATCGCGACCCAGGAGAACGAGATCCAGATCGCGGCCAAGAGCAAGCAGACCTCGGAAGCCGTCGCCGAAGCCAAGACGGCCGAGGCGATCGCCGTCTCTGCGGAGGAAAAGGTCGTGACCGCACGCGCGGTCGAGGTCGCCGACCGTGCTCGTCTCACCCAGGTGCTCGCGGCGCGAACCGAGGCCGAGCGCAAGTCGACCGAGGTGATCGTGGCGGCCGAGGCCGAGAAGAAGGCGGCACTCGATCGCGCCGAGGCCACCAAGACGCTGGCCACCGCCGAAGCCGAGTCCAACAAGATCAAGGCGGTCGGCGTCAGGAATATCGGCGAGGCCGAGGCCGCAATCATCACGCTCAAGAACGAGGCGCAGAACAAGCTCGGCGCCAACGTCATCGACTTCGAGCTCGCCAAGAAGCGGATCGAGACCATGCCCTCGGCACTCGCCGAGATGGTCAGGCCGATCGCCAACCTCAAGGACGTCCGCATCCTGCACACCGGCGGCGCGTTCGGCGGCAACGGCAACGGCGCCGGCGGCAATGTCGGTTTCGGTGAAGGGCTCGCGGGCGAGCTGCTCAAGGTGCACGCGCTGCGTCCGATGATCGACGAGATCCTGCGCCAGAGCGGCTTTGCGCCGGGCGACGATCCCGTGCAGGCGCTGGTCGGTGCCGTGACGGGCAAGAGCAACGGTGCCGCGGTGCCGGCGCCCGTGCCGGAGAAAGCAAACTCCGCCGACCTATGAATGCCCGTTCATTGCTGCGGAGAATTCGAATCGATAAGAAATCCCCGTGCGCGTCTCGCGTCGCGCACAGCTCCGGAGTGCTGATCGAGGCGTGTTGAACCTTTCGATCACGCTCCGGACGAATCGTTCGAGGCAACGCCATTTGTTGCCGCGGCGCCTGCGCCGATCGACGTCAGGCGCTCAAAGCCTGTTTCGATCCAGGGAATTTCACATGAAGTATTTTCTGTCTGCACTGATCGCGATCGGTCTTTCGATTGCCGCCACACCGTCGTTCGCAGCTGATGCCCGCAACGTCACCGTCGTCAACGAGACCGGCTATGCCATCAAATTCCTGGGCTTCAACGCGCCGGACGATGGCCTGGACGAATGGGACAACGAGCTCGACAAGGTTTTGCAGAATCAGGCGAGCACCTATGTCGAGTTCGACGATGACGACGAGGGATGTGTCTGGAACATCCGCGTCGATTGGCAGAATTACGACGAGGCCGTGCTCTGGAAGAACGTCAATCTCTGCAAGTTCACCGCGCTGCGGCTGCGCTACGACGCCGGCACCAAGACCACGTCCTTCGTCGCCGAATAGTTTTCCGCCTGACAGGCCCGGAGGAGGGGCCGTCCGGCCCTTCCTCAGGCGCGTTGCGGAAGATGACGAATTCGTCCTTTGCAAGCGCAACCGGCTTTGTTATACGCAGCCGCGCGCGAACGAACGGTTCGCCCTTTTCCTCGGTAGCTCAGCGGTAGAGCATCCGACTGTTAATCGGATGGTCGCTGGTTCGAATCCAGCCCGGGGAGCCAAATTTTACCGCAATTTCAGTAGCTTGCACTCGTGCCTTGATGCGGCGCGCGACGTTGCTCGGGCCGTCTCTCAACACGTTTGCGGGCCCGCATGCGATGCAGAATCGTGTTCAAGCAAACGTGTCCTGACCGCGGCTTCGCGCCCGGAGGGCTGGCACCAAATCGACTTAATTCAATTCGAGCTTCGACGGGCCGGACCCTTACGGAGCTGATTCCCATGCCCGACATCCAGATCGACCGTGCCCCACTGGCTCCCTCGATTCTGCCGGCCGACATTCCCGAGCTCAGCGACGACGAATGCATCGCCTGCCTGGCGCGCGCGGTCGAGACGCCCGATTCGGCGCGGCTGGACGAGGTCGCCGCCCTGATCGGCCGCCTCGCGGTGACGATCGAATAGTCCATCGCCCCCTGATGCGGTGAGTCGCGGAAGCGTTGGCCGGCGGAGGCCAACGCCCATGTTGCGTTTTCGCCGGGCATGTTCCAAAGATGCCGCAACTTTCGTCCGCGGCATCGTCCGCATTTCAGGGTCCGCAAATGTCCGGTTTCTCGACCGCGCGCCTCAAAATGGTCGATGGCCAGGTGCGCACTAATGACGTCACTGATCGCCGCGTCCTCGACGCCATGCTCACGGTTCCGCGCGAGGCCTTCGTGCCGGCGAGCCGGCAGGCCTTGGCCTATCTCGACCTCGACCTCGATGTGAGCGAGGGCGGCGGCAAGCGGTTCCTGATCAAGCCGCAGCTGACCGGCAAGCTGCTCCAGGCCGCCGAGATCGGCGAGGATGACAACGTGCTGGTCGTCGGCTGCGCCACGGGCTACCTCGCCGCACTGGCCGCCAAGCTGGCGCGTCAGGTCACCGCAACGGAATGCGATTCGGCCCTGGTCGCGAAGGCCAAGGACGCTTTCGCCGCCCTCGGGCTCGCCAATGTCACCTGCAAGGTCGCTTCCTGCACCGAGGGGGACCCCTCTGGCGCGCCCTACGACGTGATCATCCTCAATGGCGCTGTCGAGGTGACGCCGGAGGAGCTGCTCGGGCAGCTTAGGGAAGGCGGGCGTCTGGTGGGGGTGTCTGCCGAATCCCGGCCGCCGCGGGCCATGATTGTGACCCATACCCACGGCGAATTCGGCCATCGGGCGCTGTTCGATGCCGGTGCCCCGGTCCTCCCCGGGCTGGAACGGGCCGCCGCATTCGTCTTCTGACGGCCCAAAGCCCGTTAAAATCCCGTTCTGAATCAGAAGTGTGGCCGGGATGCTGCACGTGAAGAGTTTCCACCGAGAACTACCTTGAGGTAGTTCCGTCGCGTCGATCCGCGTCCTATGTTGCGACGGGGCAACGACTCCACTCGGTAGACGTAACCCAGCTCGCGGGCACGAGCCGGACGTTAGAATGAACGGAATTTTTGGGATGCATGGGGTGAAGCTCTTCACCGGAGCGGCGGTTTCGGTCTTGGTGCTGGCGCTTGCCGGGCCGACGCCTGCCTTGGCGGACACGATCGAGGCCGCCTTGGTGCGCGCCTATCAGAACAATCCGCAGCTCAACGCGCAGCGTGCCCAGGTGCGCTCGACCGACGAGAACGTGCCGCAGGCCTTGTCGGGCTACCGTCCCAGGGTCGCGCTGACTGCGAGCGGCGGCTATCAATATACGGATTTGCAGAGCGGCGTGGGGAGTAACTCAATCCACGGATCCGTGTTGCCTCGCAGCGCTGGAATTACCGCCACGCAGACGCTCTACAATGGCAACCAGACCGCCAACAGAACGCGGGCGGCGGAGAGTCAGGTGTCCGGTGCCCGCGAAGCGCTGCGCAGCCTCGATCAAAGCTTGCTGCTCCAGGCCGCCACGACCTACATGGATTATCTGCGCGATGCCGCCACGCTGGAAGTCCAGCGCAGCAACGTGCGCGTGCTCGAGCAAACACTGAAGCAGACCCGTGATCGTTTCAACGTCGGCGAAGTGACGCGCACCGACGTTGCGCAATCGGAAGCGCAACTGGCTGCCGGCAGAACGCAGGCGCTTACCGCCGAGGCGAACCTCACCACGACGCGGGCGAACTTCCGCCGCATCATCGGCAACGAGCCGACGAACCTCGCACCGGGCTCGCCGGTCGACCGGTTCCTGCCGTCAACGCTCGCTTCGGCCGTCGAGCTCGGCTTGGTCGAGCATCCCAACGTCACGGCCGCAATGTATGGCATCGACGTCAATTTCTTGCAGGTCAAAGTCGCCGAAGGTGCGTTGCTGCCGACGGTTACGATCCAGGCAGCGGCCACGCAGTCCAACGAACAGTCCTTGATTCAGTTGCGCTCGTTCAACGCATCCGCGATCGCGCAGGTCTCGGTGCCGATTTATCAGGGCGGTGGCGAATATGCGCTGATCCGCCAATCCAAGGAAAACCTGGCGCAGCAGCGTCTCAACCTCGAAACCACGCGCGACCAGACCCGCGCGAACGTGGTGCAGTTCTGGGGGAATTTGCAGGCCGGCAAGGCGCAGGTGCAGTCCGCGCAAGCGCAGGTGACGGCGTCCGAGATCGCACTCAACGGTGTGCGCGAGGAAGCCAAGGCCGGTCAGCGCACCACGCTCGACGTGCTCAACGCGCAGCAGGCGCTGGTCAATGCGCGCGTCGCATTGGTGACGGCGCAGCACGACCGCGTCGTGGCATCGTATAACGTCCTTGCCGCCGTCGGCCGTCTGGCGCCCCAGGTGCTCGGTCTTGCGACCACGGTCTACGATGCCAGCGTTCACTACCATCAGGTCCGTGACAGCTGGGGCGGCGTGCGTACGCCCGACGGGCGCTGATTCCCGTAGTCATCCGGTCGGCCTCGCGAACAGCCGACGCCGACCGGTGCTTTGCTTGCAATCATCAAAATCCCTGACATAGCCTTGCCAAGAAGATGCGGGTCGATTCGCCCCGCATTCGATGTCGTGTGCGTAAAGCTTGAGTGCCGAGGGCAGGGGCGCACCGCCGCACGTTGAGCCGTGATCTGGGGACAAGTCGGGCTGCCGTGACGAAAATGTCGGGGCGTCCGTTGCGGAACCGGCCAATCCTGTCGTGCTTGGTGTAAAACAACGCATGCGAGGGCGTTGATGATGTGGAGTCGGAGATGACGCAGCCTGCAAAGGTCACAGAACCCTCGATGGAGGAGATTCTGGCCTCGATCCGGCGCATCATTGCCGACGATGAGGCCAAGCCGCCGCCGGCAGAGATCGCGAATCCCGGGAAGGCTGCGGCGCCTGCGGCGCCCGCAGCAAAGCCGCAGGCGATGAACGACATTCCGCCCGCCAAGGTCGCACCCGCCAAACCCGCCGCCGAGAAGCCCGCACCGCCTCCGGCTGCAAAGCCGGCGCCGCCCCCGCCGCCTGCACCTGCGGCGAATGTCTCTCCAAACTCCCAGGACGATATCGACGCGCTGCTGGCGGGGCTCGACACAGCCACGTCAGCGCCTGAGGTTCGTGCTCCGGAACCCGAGCCGGAGCCCGAGCCCGACGTGCTCGAATTGACCGACGACATGGCGATGGACCCGGAGCCGACACCGCCTCCGCCGCCGCCGAGCTTCCGCAAGGTCGAGCCGCGCGACGATCTCGAATTCGCCGAATCGCCCCCACCGCGCCCGTCGCCGTCCTACGCGCCGGTGGATTTCGATGCCCCGCCGCTGCCACCGCAGCAGCCGATCCTCGCGCAATCGACGGTCTCAGCGGTCGAATCCGCCTTCAATTCCCTGGCCCATACGGTGCTCAGCAGCAACGCGCGGACGCTGGAGGACCTGGTCAAGGAGATGCTGCGCCCGATGCTGAAATCCTGGCTCGACGACAACCTGCCGGGGCTGGTTGAACGCATCGTCAAGGCCGAAATCGAGCGGGTCTCGCGCGGCGGCAGGTAGAGCGGGCCGCTGAGCCCTGATAAAGCCCCGCTTGTGCGTCACATTCGGTCCGCCGACCGGGCCGGAAAGCCCGTTTGCCGCTGAGCTTTCGTTGACCTTTTCGTTGACTTGCCCCCCGCGCGCGGCTTTCTAGCAGCCCCATGATCGAGAAAAATTACCAGCCCGCCGATATCGAAGCCCGCATGTCCGTGGTGTGGGAGGACAGCCGTGCCTTCAAGGCCGGCCGCCCCGACCGCCGCGACGCAGTGCCCTTTACCATCGTGATCCCGCCGCCGAACGTGACGGGCTCGCTGCACATGGGCCACGCCCTCAACAACACGCTCCAGGACATCCTGTGCCGGTTCGAGCGCATGCGCGGCCGCGACGTGCTGTGGCAGCCCGGCACCGACCACGCCGGCATCGCCACCCAGATGGTGGTCGAGCGGCAGCTGATGGAGCGCCAGCAACCCGGCCGGCGCGAGATGGGCCGCGAGAAGTTCCTGGAGCGGGTCTGGCAGTGGAAGGCCGAGAGCGGCGACACCATCATCAACCAGCTCAAGCGGCTCGGCGCGTCCTGCGACTGGTCGCGCGAACGCTTCACCATGGACGAGGGCCTGTCCAAGGCCGTCATCAAGGTGTTCGTCGAGCTGCACCGCGACGGCCTGATCTACAAGGACAAGCGGCTGGTGAACTGGGACACCAAGCTCTTGACCGCGATCTCCGATCTCGAAGTGCAGCAGACCGAGGTCAAGGGCAGCCTCTGGTATCTGCGCTATCCGATCGAGGGCAAGACGTTCAGCCCCGAGGATCCCTCGAGCTTCATCGTCGTCGCCACGACGCGCCCGGAGACCATGCTCGGCGATTCTGGCGTCGCCGTGCATCCCGATGACGAGCGCTATCAGAAGCTGGTCGGCAAGAACGTCATCCTGCCGCTGGTCGGCCGCAAGATCCAGATCGTCGCCGACGACTACTCCGATCCGGAGAAGGGATCGGGCGCGGTGAAGGTGACGCCGGCGCACGACTTCAACGACTTCGAGGTCGGCAATCGCCACGGCCTGCGCCGGATCAGCGTGCTCGACAAGGAAGGTTGCCTCGATCTCCTCGACAACGAGGACTATCTGCGCGGCCTGCCGGAAGGCGCCTCGCAATTCGCCGAGGAGTTCAACAAGGTCGATCGCTTCGCCGCGCGCAAGCGCATCGTCGAGCGGCTGGAATCGTTCGGCTTCGTCGAGCGGATCGAGCCGCACACCCACATGGTGCCGCACGGCGACCGCTCCAACAGCGTGATCGAGCCGTACCTGACGGACCAGTGGTACGTCGACGCCAAGACACTCGCAAAACCCGCGATCGCGGCGGTGCGTTCGGGCGAAACCAGCTTCGTGCCGAAAAACTGGGAAAAGACCTATTACGAGTGGATGGAGAACATCCAGCCCTGGTGCATCTCGCGCCAGCTCTGGTGGGGCCACCAGATCCCCGCCTGGTACGGGCCCGACGGGAAGGTGTTCGTCGCCGAGACCGAGGAGGAGGCCGTCAGCCACGCGCTCGGCTATTACGTCGAGCAGGAGGTCATCACGGCCGAGCAGGGGCGCGAGATGGCGCTCGACCGCAACAAGCGCGAAGGCTTCATCACGCGCGACGAAGACGTGCTCGATACCTGGTTCTCCTCGGCGCTGTGGCCGTTCTCGACGCTCGGCTGGCCCGAAGATGCACCCGAGGTGCGGCGCTACTACCCGACCAACGCGCTGGTGACCGGCTTCGACATCATCTTCTTCTGGGTCGCCCGCATGATGATGATGGGCCTGCACTTCATGAAGGAAGTGCCGTTCTCGACGATCTACATCCACGCCCTCGTCCGCGACGAGAAGGGCGCCAAGATGTCGAAGTCGAAGGGCAACGTCATCGATCCGCTCCACCTGATCGACGACTACGGTGCGGACGCGCTGCGCTTCACGCTGGCCGCGATGGCGGCGCAGGGACGCGACATCAAGCTCGCCACCAGCCGCGTCGAGGGCTACCGCAATTTCGCGACCAAGCTCTGGAATGCGTCCCGCTTCGCGGAGATGAACCACTGCGCCGTGCCCGACGGTTTCGAGCCGGCAAAGGCCAAGGAGACGCTGAATCGCTGGATCGCGCATGAGAGCGCGCACACCACGCGCGAGGTGACCGAGGCGATCGAGGCCTATCGCTTCAACGATGCCGCCGGCGCGATCTACCGCTTCGTCTGGAACGTCTATTGCGACTGGTATGTCGAGCTGGCAAAGCCCGTACTCCTTGGCCCGGACAGCCCCGCCAAGGACGAGACCCGCGCCATGGTCGCCTGGGCGCGCGACGAGATCCTGAAGCTGCTCCACCCCTTCATGCCCTTCATCACCGAAGAGTTGTGGGAGGTGACGGCCAAGCGCGACGGCCTGCTTGCACTGGCGCAATGGCCGCTGAAGCCCTCCGCCCCGACACCGGAGCAACTCGTGATGCTCGCGGCAGCCGCCGGTCCGACCGATCCGCTGATCTCGCCGGCCCTGATCATGCCGATCTTCGATCATGCCGACTTCACCGATCCCAAGGCGGAAGCCGAGATCGGCTGGGTGATCGACCTGATCACGCAGATCCGCTCGGTGCGCGCCGAGATGAACATTGCGCCGGCGACGCTGACCGCGCTGGTGCTCGTCGGCGCCTCGGCCGAGGCCAGGGAACGCGCACCGCGCTGGACCGACGTCATCAAGCGCATGGCGCGGCTGTCTGACATCTCCTTCGCCGATCGCGCACCTGACGGCGCGGTTCAGCTCCTCGTGCGCGGCGAAGTGGCCGCGCTGCCGCTGAAGGGCGTGATCGACGTCGCCGCCGAGCGCACGCGCCTCGACAAGGAGATCGGCAAGGCCGACGCGGACATCAAGCGCGCCGAGTCCAAGCTGGCGAACGAAAAATTCGTCGCCAACGCGGCCGACGAGGTCGTCGAGGAGGAGCGCGAAAAGCGCGAGGCGGCGCTGGCCCGCAAGGCCAAGCTGCTCGAGGCGCTGGAGCGGCTGAAGCTTGCCTCTTAGGACGCCCGTCATTCCGGGGCGATGCGTAGCATCGAACCCGGAATCTCGAGATTCCCCGGTGCGCAATTGCGCACCTGTGGTCTGGTCCTTCGGACCATCCCGGAATGACAGTCACTTCGGAAACGGCTTGCTCAGAAACTTCGAGCCCCTGACGCCATAGCGCCAGGGCAGCTCGACGGCCTTGGTGATGCCGATCCGGATGCCTGTCGCCACCTCGAAATTCTCCGTCCGCGCATGCAGCGCGATCGGCGGCCGGTCCAGCGGCAGGGCGTTGTGCGCGATGGTGATGCCGAGCGCCTCGGTCAGCTTGCCCGGGCCCGAGCACAGCGCGTGCACGTCCTGGAGGTGACGGCGGCGGCGCATCGCGGCGATGCCGTGCGTCGGCTCCAGCGCGCGGATTAGCACAGCCGCGGCCGAGCCTTCCTCCTCGCAGACGAAATTGACGCACCAGTGGATGCCGTAGGAGCGGTAGACATAGGCAAAGCCGGGCGGGCCGAACATGACCTGGTTCCGCGGCGTCGGGCCGTTGTAGGAGTGCGCCGCCGGCTCGGTATGATGATAGGCCTCGACCTCGACGATGCGGCCGCCGACGCCGTCCACAAGCATGGTGGCACCGATCAGGTCATGGGCGACCTCGCGGACGTTGCGGCCAAAAAAGGCGCGCTTCAGGGCCTTGCCGAGCCGCGGTGTAGAGGTCTTCAAGGTTGGAGCCATTCGAGGTGAGAATCGCCTGAAAACAGAGCAGGATATTGCCCATATCTGCCATGTTCCCTGAAGCGGTGCGAGCCGGGTTGCGATGCCGGGCGAGACCGACTAGGTAGGACCTGAACAGACCGGACACCCCATGGTCGTTATTGTCGATACCATCACGAACCCGCTGCGCCCGCGCCACCCCGAAAAGGTGAATCGCCCCGATTCCGCTTCGCCGCCGAAGCCGGACTGGATCCGCGTGCGCGCGCCCAACACGCGCGGCTATGCCGACACCCGCAACATTGTGCGCGCCAACGGCCTGCACACGGTGTGCGAGGAGGCGGGCTGCCCGAACATCGGCGAGTGCTGGGACAAGAAGCACGCGACCTTCATGATCATGGGTGACACCTGCACCCGCGCGTGCGCCTTCTGCAACGTCAAGACCGGCCTGCCCAACGCGCTGGATGCGGCCGAGCCGCAGAACGTTGCCGAGGCCGTTGCCAAGCTCGGTCTTGCCCACGTCGTCATCACCTCCGTCGACCGCGACGATCTTGCCGATGGCGGCGCCGAGCATTTCGCCCAGACCATCCGTGCGATCCGGGCCGCGTGCCCTTCGACCACGATCGAGATCCTGACGCCGGACTTCCTGCGCAAGGACGGAGCGCTCGAGATCGTCGTCGCGGCCAGGCCCGACGTCTTCAACCATAATCTCGAGACCGTGCCGTCGCGCTATCTCACGGTGCGGCCGGGCGCGCGCTACTTCCATTCGATCCGGCTGTTGCAGCGGGTCAAGGAGCTCGATGCGTCCATCTTCACCAAGTCCGGTATCATGGTCGGCCTCGGCGAGGAGCGCCATGAAGTGCAGCAGGTGATGGACGATCTGCGCTCGGCCGACGTCGACTTCCTGACCATCGGGCAATATCTCCAGCCGACCCGCAAGCATCACGCGGTCATGCGCTACGTGCCGCCGGACGAGTTTTCGTCCTATGAAAAGGTCGCCTACACCAAGGGCTTCCTGATGGTGTCGGCGAGCCCGCTCACCCGCTCGTCGCATCATGCCGGCGAGGATTTCGCGAGACTGAAGGCTGCGCGGGCAGCTCAAGCCCGCTGACGTACCATGCATCGAGTTTCGAGCAAGCACCGCGTCAACCACAGTGCGTCCGAGATGTTTGATCTGGTCGCCGATGTCGAGCGCTACCCGGAGTTCGTGCCGCTGTGCAGCGCGCTGAAGGTGCGGCAGCGGATGGCGAAGCCCGACGGCACCGAGGTGCTGGTCGCCGACATGACGGTGTCGTTCAAGCTGGTCAAGGAATCCTTCACCAGCCGCGTGACGCTCGACCGCGCCAACCTGAAAATCCTGGTCGAATATCTGCAAGGCCCGTTCCGTAATCTGGAAAACCGTTGGACGTTCGAGCCCAAAGGTGAGGGCGTCTGCGACGTCGGCTTCTTCCTCGCCTACGAGTTCAAGAGCCGCATGCTGGCGATGCTGATGGGCTCGATGTTCGATGCCGCGTTCGCACGCTTCTCCACCGCATTCGAGAAGCGCGCGGATGCGATCTACGGACGACCGAAGCTGGCGTCGACGTAGTCTAGGCTGGGCACACTCTTTCCGCCGTCATTGCGAGGAGCCCTTGCGACGAAGCAATCCAGAATCCCTCTGAGGAAATACTCTGGATTGCTTCGCTTCCGCCGTCGCTCTTCGAGCTATGGCGGACAAGGCGCTCGCGATGACAGTGGGGCTCAATCCACCGCTTTGACAACATCCGGCGGCTGCGAGGCGTAGTAGGCCGCGGCCTGCTCGATCTCCTGCGGCGTCATCGCGCGCGCGATGTTGCGCATCTGCTGGCTGATGTCGTTGCGCCGTTCGCCTGAGGCGAAGGCCTGGAGCTGGGCCTTCATGTAGGCCTCGGACTGGCCCTCCAGCCAGGGGCTGCCGGTCTTGTTGTCGAGGCTGCCATGGCAGGCGCCGCACGGCGCGATGCCGCGGATCGGCGCGCCGTAGATGACGATGTTGGGTTTCGGCAGAAGCGGCGTCGGGTGATAGGCCGGCAGCCGCGGCAGATAGGCGTAGTAGTTCGAGAGGTCGGCGATCTCCTGGTCGGTCAGGTTGACGGCGAACGGCGACATCACGGCATTGGTGCGCGCGCCGGAACGGAAATCGTGCAGCTCCTTGTAGATCACGGCCGCATACTGACCGGCGAGGTTGGGCGAGTCCGCGCGGCTGATGCCGGTCGGGCCGTGGCAGATCGCGCAGCGCTGCGCGAGCGTGGCGCCGCGGCCAATCGCCTCCTGGCTCGGACGCGACAGCGTATGCGAGGTGAGCACGACCTCCGAAAGACGCTTGCTCTGCTCGGGCGCCGTCACGCTTGCCGCGCGCCGCGGCACGCCGGCGGCGCTACAGATCGCATCCCAGACATTGGCGAACTGCACCCAGGGCTGCGCGAAGGGCAGCACGATGAATCCGGCAATCGCCGTCACGACGAGGATCGCAGCAGTGATGCCGACGCCAATCTTGAAATGGCCGTTACGGAAGGTGAAGAGGTCGCGCGTGCTCATCACTGCGCTCCCACATAGACGGCCGGCACCGACGTGCCCTCGGTCAGTGCCAGCGTCAGGATCGGATAGCCGTAATTGGTGATGGTCAGCGCGATCATCAGCGCCACCCACAGCGCGTGGGTGTTGAGCGCGACCGGCACCGTCGCCGGCTGGTGCACGGCCAGCGCAAAGCGATAGGGGCCGGCGTCAGCCTGAGGCGCACGCATCCCTCGGGCCAGAATGACCAGGAATATGATGCCTGAGGTCAGCAGGATGAAACCGCCAATCGCGGAGAATGTGACGGAGAGCGCCTGCGGCGCGATCGCGGGATCGCCGAAGTCGAAATAGGCCATGCGGCGCGGCATGCCCAGGATGCCGACCCAGTGCCAGGGGAATGTGGTGATGATCATGCCGACGAACCACAGCCAGAGCTGGGTGCGGATCAGGCGAAGGTCGGTCAGCTCGCGCCCGGTGAGGTGCGGCCACAGATCATAGGCGATCGCGAAATACATGATCACGATGGCGCCGCCGAAGATCAGGTGGAAATGGCCCGTGATCCACTGCGTGTTGTGGATCGATGCGTCGAGCTGATAGCTCATGTTGATGAGGCCGCCGGCACCGCCGAAGCCGAGCATGACGAACGAGAACGCGAGCGCCAGCATCATCGGATTGTCCCAGGGCAGCGCCCTGATCCAGCCGAACAGGCCGCGCCCGCCGCGCAGCCGCGCGGCGATTTCGACCGAGGCGCAGATCGTGAACACCGTCAGCAGTGTCGGCAGCGCGACCAGTGCGGTGAAGGCCGAATGGATGAACTTGAAGCCGGCGCCGACCTGCGGATCGGCGAAGGTGTGGTGCATGCCGATCGGCATCGCCACCACCAGAAACAGGATGAACGAGATCCGCGCCATTGTGTCGGAATAGACCCGGCCGCCGATCGCGCGCGGCACGATGGTGTAATAGGCGATGTAGGTCGGCATCAGCCAGAAATAGACGATGGCGTGCAGCGTCCAGGAGAAGAAGACACGGGCAAGACCGGCGTCGATCGTCGCCTTCAACCCCGCCGCAACCGGAATGATCTGGAGCAACAGCTCGAGCGCCGCGCCGACCGCGGTCCACGCCCACAGATAGGAGCCGGCGACATTGGCGAACATGGCAAGCGGCACCGGCGCGCCGGGATGGGCCTTTCGCCAGACGCGCAGATTGACCGCCATCAGCGCGACCCAGATCCAGGAGCCGACCACGACCAGGACGACGCCGAGATAGTAGAAGACGTTGCCGATCAGCGGCGGATAGAACGTGTAGAGCACCGAGGCGCGCCCGAGCGCGATCGGGATCACGGCCATGATGCTGCCGGCAACGATCAGCCAGAATCCGGCCCAGGCCCAGCGCACGCCGACCAGGCGCTGCTCCAGCGCGGATTCGCTGATGGCGTAGCCAAAACCCATCGCCACCAGCGTCGGGAACACGTAGCCCATCACCGTGCCGTGCGCGGTCAGCGAGCGGTAGTAGAGCTCGGGGTTGGAGAGCCAGGTGCCGATCGGGCTGCGGATGAACATCTGCCAGGCGCCGAGCGTGAGCGCGACGCCGAACAGCGCGAAGGCAAACCAGAAATGGGCGAGGATGAGCTTCCTATTGGCCAACACAGCTCAGCCTCCCGCCGCCCTTCGCACGATTGGCAAAGTCGGTCTTGTCGATCACCTTGACCTTGCCCCACATGCCCTCATGGCCGAAGGAGCAAAACTCCTGGCAGGGCATCAGATAGTCGCCGGTCCTTGTAAAGCGCATCAGCTGCTCGGAGATGTAGCCCGGCACCAGCATGGTGTTGACGTTGGTGCCCTGGATCAGGATGCCGTGCACGACGTCGGCGCTGGTGGCGCGGAGCGTGATCGGCGTATCCACGGGCACCACGATGCAGGCCGGCGTGAAGGAATATTGCTGGCCGATCGCGCGTACCGTGACGTTGCCGTTGGCCTCGAGAACGCTGCCGAGATTGCTTTCGACGAATTCGCCCGAAAGATGAATGCGCGAGGGATCGGTGGTCTCGACGCGCGGCTGCGGCATGGTTGCGCGATGGATGCCGGCGAACGCCGCCAGCAGCGCCATGCCCACGATGATGATCACGGCAATAGTCGCCCAGCGCCGCTCGACGCGGGCTGCGACCTCGGCGCTGCCATGGGTGTCCTCTGCGCTCATTGCAGCGATCCGCGCGGCAGGAAGACGAACAGATAGAAGGCGAGCCACATCGCGACCACGCAGGCCGTGGCGATACCGGCGAGCACGATCGCGCCGGACGGGCCCTGCGCGACGACCTCCTCGACGGCCTGGTCGGCGGCGGCTGGGCTGGTCGGCGGATCGGAATTGATCATGACGTTTCTCTGGCGTCCTCAGTTCAGCGGTGCGGAGCGCAGCTCGTTGGCCTCGCGGGCCGAGACCGGCGTGCCGCGATTGCCCCAGGCGGTGCGGATGTAGGAGACGACGGCGGCGACCTCGTTGTCGGAGAGCAGGCCGGCGAACGGCGGCATCCCATATGGCATCGGATTGCCCTTGGTACCCGGCGGATAGCCGCCGTTGAGCACCATGCGGATCGGGTTGACCGCCGACTGCATCTCGATCGACTGGTTGTTGGCGAGCGGCGGCCAGTGCGGCGGCTTGCCTTCGCCCTGCGTGCCATGACAGCTCGCGCAGTTCTTGTCATAGACGGTCTTGCCGAGGCTGATCAGCAGGCTGCTTTCGGTGGTCGGCAGCGCCGAGCTCGCCGGCGGCGGAGGGGAGGGCTCCGAGATGCCCTTGAGGTACACCGCCATCGCCTTGGTGTCCGCGTCATCAAGATATTGCAGGCTGTTGTGCACGACTTCGGCCATCGGGCCGTAGACGACACCGCGCGCCGAAACGCCGGTCTGGAGCAGATCGGTGATGTCCTTGATGCTCCAGTCGCCGAGACCTGCCTCGCGGTTGGACGTGAGCGAGGGCGCGTACCAGTTCTGCATCGGGATCAGGCCGCCCTTGAAGGCGTCCGATTGCGAGGTGCCGCCGAGCGCATTGATCGGCGAATGGCACATGCCGCAATGACCGAGCCCTTCGACCAGGTAGGCGCCGCGATTCCATTCCGCCGATTTGGTCGGATCAGGCTTGAACTCGCCCTCGCGGAAGTACAGCGTGCGCCAGCCGAGAATGAGCTGACGGTTGTCATAGGGAAAGCGCAGATCGTGCGGCTTGTTCTTCTGGCTGACCGGCGGGATCGAGCGCAGATAGGCGAAGATCGCGTCGCTGTCGGCGCGCGTGACCTTTGTGTAGGACGCAAACGGCATCGCCGGATAGATCAGTCCGCCATCCGGGAAGCGGCCGTTGTGCATGGTCTTGTAGAAGTCGTCCGCGCTCCACTTGCCGATCCCGGTCTCTGGATCCGGCGTGATGTTGGAGGTGTAGAGCGTGCCGAACGGCGTCGGCATGGCGCGGCCGCCGGCGAACAGGCGGCCTTCCGGTGCGGTGTGGCACGCGGTGCAGTCGCCGGCGCGGGCGAGATACTCGCCGCGCGCGATGATATCACCGGTCTTGTCCTTGTCCTGCGCCGGCGCGGCCGTCGTGAACGCGGCGAGAGCGAGGAGTGCGATCGACAGTCTTGAGCCCATCATCCGCCTCGTCAGTTGGGCTGGCTGCCGCAGCCGAACGGCAGCGCGTAGGTGCCTTTCGGCACGGGAGCCGGGTTGGCGGGCGCCGGCCGCGTCGCGAGCCAAGCTGCAACGGCGGTGACGTCGGCCTCGGTCAGATGGCCGGCGACGAGCTGCATGCAGTCGGGCGATTTGGCCGTGCGCGTGCCGTAGCGCCAGGCGCCGAGTTGAGCGCTGATGTAAGGCGCGCGCAAGCCCAGCAGTCCGGGGATGCCGGGCTGCATGCCCGTGAGCCCGGGACCGTGGCAGCTCACGCAGGCCGGAATGTTGCGGCCGGCATCGCCGCTCGTCGCAAGCTGCTCGCCCTGCGCCAGCACGTCCTTGCTGACCTCGCTCGGCGCCGGCTGCGGCAGCGGCGGATGCTCGCTGGCAAAGTACTCCGCCATCGCCTCCAGGTACGGATCGGGCAGGAACTCCAGCAGATAGTTCATCGGCGGGTATTTGCGCCGGCCGCTGCGGAAGGCGAGGAGCTGGTTGTAGAGATAGCCGGCGGGTTTGCCGGCAAGCCGCGGGAAATAGACGTCGCTGGTGCCTTCGCCCTTGTTGCCGTGACAGGGCGTGCAGGCCTCGACCCGCGCCGCCATGGTATCCGGCGGCTGGTTGGCCGTTTGTGCGGCCACAGCGTCAATGGCGGCCAGGATGGCAATGATTGCCAGAGCAGTGGTGCGAGCGAGCAATTCGTCGCCCTCCAGAAGGCTGGGCCGGTTGATTCCGGACCACAACATAGAGCGGCATTATTGCGCCAATATAGTCGCGCGCAAGTTCGGAAGGGAACGATGACGTTTGGTCGCGCTCTTGCACTGCATATAACGATCGGATTCGACAAGATTTGCGTGCTTTTTGAAAAGCAGCGCAGCATCGCGGTCTCGTGGGACCGCTCGCCCGAGCCTTGTGCTTCCACTCACCTCGACACGAAACACAACTGCGGGCAAACGGCGTATATCGCTACCGTGAGGCTAACGGATATTGTGTGACCACAGGGATCGGCCATGGACCATATCGCTCTGACGACTTTCAGGGAAATCGCGGACGCCGATTTCGATGACGTGGCCGATGCGCTGATCGAGATGCAGGCTCACTATCGCGCCGTCTGCCCCGCACGGGACATGATCATTGACGGGCTGAGGTCGAGGCCCGCCGGATCGCGAATTCTGCTCGCTTGTGAGAACGATGAAATCGCAGGTCTTGCATGTTTCAGTGCCATCTATCCCGGACCGGGTTTGACGTCAGGCTTCTTCCTGAAGGAGCTCTACGTTCGTGACAACCGACGCGGAGCTGGATTGGGAAAACGGCTGATGGCGCGACTGGCCGAAATCGCGCGCCAGGAGGGGCACGATCGCATCGATTGGACTGCCGATGCGGATGACCTGCGGCTTCAGCACTTCTACGAGATGCTTGGTGGGCGGGCGCTACCGGAGAAGAGGTTCTTCCGGATCGCCGGCGCGAAGCTGAGAGAACTGGCCGAGATGTAAGTGACAGCCCGCACAATTGTAGTTCGCATGAGCGTAGCGACATGCGGGACTTCTGCCGTGGTGTCCCCGGGTGTCGCTTCGCTCACCCGGGCTACGGGACGACGGAACCGTTCACCCCCGCGGCGAGCGCGGCGGCCTGCGCTTCGCCGCGTGCCTTCGCGGCGAGCGGGTCACACGCGGGCGCAGGCGGGTTGCGGCGGCGGCGCGGCGCGGCTTGGCCGCGACTTGCGGGCCGCGAGCGAGGTCCATCAGCATGCGCAGCGCCTCGACCACGGAGCGCTGACGCACGGCGCTGCGGCCGATCGCGCCGAAACGATGCTCGCGATGGATGATGCGGCCGTCGCGGGCGGCGGCGGCGAAATGGACGAGGCCGACCGGCTTGCCGGGCGTGGCGCCGCCGGGGCCGGCGATGCCGGTGATGGCGACCGCTAGGTCGACACCGGCACGCTCCAGCGCGCCGATCGCCATCGCGGTTGCGGTCTCCTTGCTGACGGCACCGAAATTGGTGAGCGTACCTGCTTCAACGCCGAGCATCGCGCGCTTGGCGTCGTTGGAATAGGTGACGAAGCCGCGGTCGATCACGTCGGAGGAGCCGGGGATGTCGGTCAGTGCGCCGGCAACGAGGCCGCCGGTGCACGATTCGGCCGTGGCGATCGTCAGCTTGCGCATCCGGCACAAATCGAGCAGCGAGCGGGAGAGGGCGCGTGCGTCGCTGCCGCCCATGATCTTACACGCTCCAGGGCAGGCGGATGGTGGCGCTCGCGGTGGCCGCGATGCCTTCCTCGCGGCCGGTGAAGCCGAGCCGCTCGCTGGTCGTCGCCTTCACCGCGACGCGCGAGATGTCGACACCGGAAATCTCGGCGATGCGCGCGCGCATGGTGTCGCGCAGCGGGCCGATCTTCGGCCGCTCGCAGATCATCGTCACCTCGAGATTGGCGACGCGGCCGCCGCGCTGGGTGACGCGCTCGATGGCGTATTTCAGGAACTGGTCGGAGGAGGCGCCCTTCCACTTCGCATCGCTCGGCGGGAAGTGCGAGCCGATGTCGCCGTCGGCCAGCGCGCCGAGGATGGCATCCACCAGTGCATGCAGGCCGACATCGCCGTCGGAATGGGCCAGGAAGCCTTTGCTGTGGGGCACGCGCACGCCGCAGATCATGACGTGGTCGCCTTCGCCGAAGGCGTGCACGTCGTAGCCCGTGCCGGTCCTGATGTCGCCGAGCTGGGCAGCCAAGCGCGCTTCCTCGCGCACGAAGTCTTCGGGAGTGGTGAGCTTCATGTTGGCAACATCGCCTTCAAAGGTTGCAACCGTCAATCCCGCCCATTCGGCAATCGCGGCATCATCGGTGAAATCGCTGCGTCCGTCCTTCGCCGCGCGACGATGCGCCTCGAGGATGACATCGAAACGAAAGGATTGCGGCGTCTGCGCGATCCGCAGGCGGGCCCGGTCCGGCGTGTCCTCGACATTGCCGCTCTCACCGGTGAGCTTGATGGTGTCGGTGACGGGAACGACGGGGATCGCGGCGCCGGTGCGGCTGGCGGCATCGATCGCGCGCGAGATCACGCCTTCCGAGACGAAGGGACGCGCGGCGTCGTGGATCAGGACAATGTCGGGCTTGTGCCGTGCCAGCGCTTCGAGACCGGCAAGCACCGAGGCCTGGCGCGTGGCGCCGCCATTGGCCGGCGGCTCGTGCTTCAATCCTGCGACCGCTACCGTGAACATGGCGCTGTCGTCGGGGTTGACCACGGGCTGCACGGCAAACACGTCGGGGTGGCGGCTGAAGGCTTCCATGGCGCGATAGATCACGGGCTGGCCGCCGATCTCGCGATATTGCTTCGGCCCGCCGGCGCCTGCGCGCAGGCCGCGACCTGCCGCGACAAGAACGACTGCGGTGCGCTGTGATTTCGCCATAGGACTCAAATACTCAGTTGCTAATGAAAGAGTCGGGAGTGGGTGATTGCCGGCATGCCTCTAGCACGGCAGGCCCGCAAAAAAAGGGGGTTTCCCCGGATTGTGGGAAACAGCAGTTTGTTGCACTGCACTTGAAAGATTTGCAGAACTGTCTAAACTGTAGGCATGACGCTTGACTGCACAAGAATTGTGCGCAAGATAGATCATGGCAGGTGCGATGAGGCCCTGCGAGTGAATGAGACCACTGTGACCGGCCCGGCAGGATTAGGCTCCAAGCCCTTGAAAATAGGCGATATTGAGGTCGCTACCCCGGTCTTCCTGGCACCGATGTCGGGAGTGACTGACTCGCCCGTCCGGCGGTTGGTCGCCGAGCTTGGGGCAGGTCTGGTGGTGTCCGAAATGACCGCCAGCGATGAGCTCGCCAACGGCCACCGGATGTCCCGGTTGCGCTGCGAAGCGACCGGAATCGGCCCGCATGTGGTGCAGCTCGCCGGCTGCGAGGCGCACTGGATGGCCGAAGGCGCCCGGATCGCCGAGGCCGAGGGCGCCGATATCATCGACATCAACATGGGCTGTCCGGCCCGCCACGTCACCGGCGGCCAGTCCGGCTCGGCCCTGATGCGGGATCTCGACCATGCCGTCAGCCTGATCGATGCGACGATCGCGGCGGTGAAGGTGCCGGTGACGCTGAAGATGCGGCTCGGCTGGGACGATCGCAGCCGCAATGCGCCGGAACTGGCGCGGCGCGCGGAAGCCGCCGGCATCAAGCTCGTCACCGTGCATGGCCGCACCCGCTGCCAGTTCTACAAGGGCGAGGCCGATTGGGATGCTATCCGCGCCGTGCGCGAGGCGATCTCGATTCCGCTCATCGTCAATGGCGACATCACCTCCTACGAGAAGGCGCTCGCGGCGCTCGAATCCTCCGGCGCCGACGCCGTGATGATCGGCCGCGGCGCGCAGGGCCAACCCTGGCTGCCCGGCCAGATCGGCCGTCGCCTGAAGGGCGGGGCGGCGGAAGCCGCGCCGTCGCTCGCGACGCAACTCCATTATGTCCGCACGCTTTATGAAGGCGTGTGCGCCCTCTACGGCCTGCGCGTCGGCCTCAAGCATGCCCGCAAGCATCTCGGCTGGGCGCTCGACGTCGCGGCCGAAGCGAGCCGCGCGCCGGCCGCGAAGCTGAAATCCTGGCGCCAGACGATTCTGACGTCCGAGGATCCGCGCCTCGTTCACCAGTCACTGCAAGATGCCTTCGACGACTTCGCATGGAGCGCTGCTGCATGAGCTCAGCCGCTGAACATCGTCGGCCGCTTCCGTCCGACAGCGATGCGATCCTGGACGCGCTTCCCAATCCCGTGCTCATGATCGGGCCGGACGGCAAGATCGTCGGCGCCAACATCGCAACCGAAGCTTTCTTCGAGATCTCGACGCAGTTCCTGAAGCGGCAGTCGCTGAAAGAGCTGGTGCCGTTCGGCAGCCCCTTGCTGGCGCTGATCGACCAGGTGCGCTCGTCGAACTCGCCGGTGAACGAATACAAGGTCGATCTCGGCACGCCCCGGATGGGCGGCGACCGCCAGGTCGATCTGCACGTCGCCCCGCTCACGGAGCGGCCCGGCCATATCGTGGTGATGCTCCAGGAGCGCACCATCGCCGACAAGATGGACCGCCAGCTCACCCATCGCAGCGCCGCGCGCTCGGTGATAGCGCTAGCAGCAATGCTCGCGCATGAGATCAAGAATCCGCTCTCCGGCATCCGCGGTGCGGCGCAGCTGCTGGAGCAGCAGGCGTCCTCCGAGGACCGCATGCTGACGCGGCTAATCTGCGACGAGGCCGACCGCATCGTGACGCTGGTCGACCGCATGGAGGTGTTCGGCGACGAGCGCCCCGTGGTGCGCGGGCCGGTCAACATCCATTCGGTGCTCGATCACGTGAAGCGGCTGGCGCAGTCGGGTTTTGCCCGCAACATCCGCTTCATCGAGGACTACGATCCCTCGCTGCCGCCGGTGCTGGCGAACCAGGACCAGTTGATCCAGGTGTTCCTCAATCTCGTGAAGAACGCCGCCGAAGCCCTGATCGACGTGCCCGACGCCGAGATCCAGCTCACCACCGCGTTCCGCCCCGGCGTACGCCTGTCAGTCCCCGGTCAAAAATCCCGGGTATCGTTGCCGCTCGAATTCTGCGTGAGGGACAACGGACCAGGCGTGCCGGACGATCTTCTGCCCAACCTGTTCGATCCCTTCGTGACCACCAAGCAGACCGGCTCGGGTCTGGGCCTTGCGCTTGTCGCAAAGATCGTCGGCGATCACGGGGGCATCATCGAATGCGAATCTCAGCCGCGCAAAACCACCTTCCGCGTGCTGATGCCGATGTATTCCACATCGGTCAAACATGCCGATCACAGCAGTCGCGACGGCTCTGCCGGGAAGTCGTCGTCTGCATCACAGGGGGCAAAATGAGGATTAACAATGCCCGCAGGTAGCATTCTCGTTGCAGATGACGACACCGCCATCCGCACGGTACTCAACCAGGCTCTGTCCCGCGCCGGCTATGAGGTCAGGCTCACCGGCAATGCCGCAACGCTGTGGCGCTGGGTCAGCCAGGGCGAGGGCGATCTCGTCATCACCGACGTGGTGATGCCGGACGAAAACGCCTTCGACCTGCTGCCGCGGATCAAGAAGATGCGGCCGAATTTGCCCGTCATCGTCATGAGCGCGCAAAACACCTTCATGACGGCGATCCGCGCCTCCGAGCGCGGGGCGTACGAATATCTGCCAAAGCCCTTCGACCTGAAGGAGCTGATCGCCATCGTCGGCCGTGCGCTCGCCGAGCCGAAGGAGCGAACCTCGACGCCGGACGAGGACGCCGAGATGGAGGCGATCCCGCTGGTCGGCCGCTCGCCGGCGATGCAGGAAATCTACCGCGTGCTGGCGCGCCTGATGCAGACCGACCTCACCGTGATGATCACGGGCGAGTCCGGCACCGGCAAGGAGCTGGTGGCGCGCGCGCTGCACGATTACGGCAAGCGCCGCAACGGCCCGTTCGTCGCCGTCAACATGGCGGCGATCCCGCGCGACCTGATCGAGTCCGAGCTGTTCGGCCATGAGCGCGGCGCCTTCACCGGCGCCAACACCCGCGCCTCGGGCCGGTTCGAGCAGGCCGAGGGCGGCACGCTGTTCCTCGACGAAATCGGCGACATGCCGATGGAGGCGCAGACCCGCCTGCTGCGCGTGCTCCAGCAGGGCGAATACACCACCGTCGGCGGCCGCACCCCGATCAAGACCGACGTGCGGATCGTCGCGGCGTCCAACAAGGATCTGCGCGTCCTGATCCAGCAGGGCCTGTTCCGCGAAGATTTGTTCTTCCGCCTTAACGTCGTGCCGCTGCGGCTGCCCCCCTTGCGCGAGCGCATCGAAGACCTGCCGGACCTCGTGCGGCACTTCTTCACGCTGGCCGAGAAGGACGGCCTGCCGCCGAAGAAGCTCGACACGCTGGCGCTGGAGCGGATGAAGCAGCACCGCTGGCCCGGCAACGTGCGCGAGCTCGAAAATCTCGCCCGGCGCCTCGCCGCGCTCTATCCGCAGGACGTGATCACGGGCTCCGTCATCGACGGCGAGCTGGCGCCGCCCACGGTCAGCCCCGGTGCCGCGGTCCAGCAGGGCGTCGACAATCTCGGCGGCGCGGTGGAGGCGTATCTGTCCTCGCACTTCCAGGGCTTCCCGAACGGCGTGCCGCCGCCGGGCCTCTATCACCGTATCCTCAAGGAGATCGAGGTGCCGCTGCTCACGGCCGCGCTCGCCGCCACCCGCGGCAATCAGATCCGCGCCGCGGACCTGCTCGGCCTCAACCGCAACACGCTGCGGAAGAAGATCCGGGATCTCGATATCCAGGTCTACCGGAGCGGGGGCTAGTTTTCCGGGACGGTGGCTCAGCTCCCCCTACCACAGCGGAGCTGAGCCTGTCCGAATCGCGCTGGCCTTGATGGCTAACGCGGTGAGCAGAAGTCCTGATAGGACCGACTTGTTCCGCCGGAACATTCAAATTGGTCATTCGACCGCAGGACGCGGCGTCGCACCTATCTGACCAGGCGGCCTGATGTCGGCAGCATGGCCACGTCAGCCGGTGCCTGCATGCCGTGGCCGTTGACCAGCAGGTCGGAAGCGACGATCAGCAGCAGAACGGCCGCGACCATTATCGCGAGAAAGAACCTATCCATCCGGGTCAAGCCGGAACGGCCGGACTCCGTTCCCGCTGGCCCGACATGCCCTGTGGATGCGCCGGTCCGTCGCGGCGGGGACGCCGCGGAATTGTCGCAATTCGGCAACAATGTGGTAGGAATACATCAGTATCCGCCGCCACCGCGGACCCCGTTTTTCAGCACCCATTGCCGGAATGACCAGCGCAGACACCTCGGCCGCATCCTTTGACACGGCCCCAGCTGAAGAGCCCCGACGCTGGTCGCCGCGACGCTGGCTGGCGCCCTTTGCCGTGGCGCTGGCATTGCTGTCGGGCCTGCTGACCTTCCTGGTCCTGACCGGTCTCACGCGGATCGATCCGACGCCGGAGGTGGTCCGCACGTTCTATCTGATCAATGCGGGCACGATCCTGCTCCTGGTCGGGATCATCGTCCGTGAGCTCTGGCAGCTCATCCTGGCGCGTCGGCGGGGCAGGGCGGCGGCACGTCTCCATGTCCAGATCGTCAGCCTGTTCTCGATCGTGGCGGTGCTTCCGGCCGTGCTGGTTTCCGTCGTCGCCAACGTCACCCTCGAGCGCGGCCTCGACCGGTTGTTCTCCGGGCCGACCAAGGAGGTCATCCAGAACTCGCTGAACATCGCGCGGGCCTATATGCAGGACCATGCGCAGCTGATCCGCGGCGACATTCTCGGCATGGCCAACGATATCGCGCACGCCCGGCCGCTCTACGACCAGGACCGGCGGTCGTTTCGCGAGATGCTGACGGCCAGTGCCAGCTCCCGCAATCTGCCGGGCGCGATGATCATCGACAAGAACACCAACATCCTGGAATCCGCCGACACCGGCATGCGGCTGGCCTATTCGCCACCGGCGCCGGACTTCCTCAGCAACGTCAACGAGTCCGAGCCCGAGATCGCGGTGCTGCCGGATGCGAGCTTCGTCGCGGCGGTGATCCGCTTGCGCGCCTTCAGCGACACCTTTCTCTATGTCGCGCGGCCGCTCGATCCGAATGTGGTCCACCAGCTCAAGCAGACCGAGGTCAGCGTCGCCGAATATGCCCAGATCGAGTCGCGGCGGCTCGGCATCCAGGTCGCCTTCGCGCTGATGTTTGCGGTGATCGCGCTGACCATCCTGATGGCCTCGGTGCTGATCGGGCTGAACTTCGCCAACTCGCTGGTATCGCCGATCCGGCGGCTGATGAACGCGGCCCACACGGTCTCGACCGGCGACCTTCATGTGAAGGTGCCGGTGCACCAGTCGGAGGGCGATCTCGCCCAGCTCGGCGAGACCTTCAACAAGATGACGCAGGAATTGCGCAGCCAGCGCGACGAGCTCGTCAACGCCAGCGACCTCATCGACAGCCGCCGCCGCTTCATCGAGGCGGTGCTGTCCTCGGCGAGCGCCGGCATCATCGGCGTCGACAATTCGGGCAGCGTCGGCATCCTCAACCGCTCCGCCGAGAAGCTGATCGGTCACTCCGAAGCGGAGACGCTCGGTCATGCGCTCTCCGACGTCCTGCCGGAGCTCGACGAGATGATGAAGACGGCGCGGGAAGGCACCCAGCGCCTGGTGCAGGGCCAGATCACGATCACGCGCGACGGACAGGAGCGCAACCTCTCGGTCCGCGTCAGCGCCGAGAAGAACCAGCCGCACGACAGCTACATCATCACGCTCGACGACATCACCGAACTGGTGTCGGCACAGCGCACCTCGGCCTGGGGCGACGTGGCGCGCCGCATCGCCCATGAGATCAAGAACCCGCTGACGCCGATCCAGCTCTCGGCCGAGCGCATCCGCCGCAAGTTCGGCAAGGATATCACCGAGGCCAAGGACAAGCAGATCTTCGAGCAGTGCACCGACACCATCGTGCGTCAGGTCGACGACATCAGGCGCATGGTCGACGAATTCTCGCGCTTTGCGCGGATGCCGAAACCGGTGATGGAGGGCGAGGACGTCGCCGACACCGTGCGGCAGGCGGTGTTCCTGATGAAGGTCGCCCATCCCGAGCTCGATATCGAGGCCGAGTTCAGGGAAGATCCGCTGCGCGCCCAGTTCGACCGGCGGCTGATCTCGCAGGCGGTCACCAACATCGTCAAGAACGCCACCGAGGCGATCGAGCAGGTGCCGCCGGAAGAGCTCGGCAAGGGCCGTATCGACGTCGTGGTGTCGCGCGAGGGCGAGGACGTGCTCATCGATGTCATCGACAATGGCATCGGTCTGCCCAAGGTGGCGCGCTCGCGGCTGCTCGAGCCGTATGTGACGACGCGGGCCAAGGGCACCGGCCTTGGCCTTGCGATCGTCGGCCGCGTGCTTGAAGACCATGGTGGGCGCATCGAGTTGAAGGACGCCTCCGACTTCCGTGCGGGCCAGCGCGGTGCCTGGATGCGGATGCGCTTTGCGATCTCCGGCGCGCCCGCGAAGGCCGAGGGGACCGAGCAGGCGCCGGCCGCCAGGAACGCGATCGAGCAAACGACCGCGGAAACGATCAAGGAAGCGGAAATCGCCAAGGAATCCATCAAGGACACGGAAACAAAAGGGCCGGCTGCCGAAACCAAAGAGCCGGCTGAAATGACCAATGATTCAACGAAGATCGAAGCCTCAACAGGCAGCTGACAAGACAGGCGCGACCCATGGCAAGTGAAATTCTGATTGTCGATGATGAGGCCGATATTCGGGATCTCGTTGCGGGCATCCTCGAGGACGAGGGGTTCGTCACCCGGACCGCACGCGACAGCGACTCGGCGTTGGCCGAAATCGCCAACCGCAGGCCGCATCTGGTGTTCCTCGACATCTGGCTCCAGGGCTCCAAGCTCGACGGCTTGCAGCTGCTGGAGCAGGTCAAGAAGGACAATGCCGATCTGCCGGTCGTGATGATCTCCGGCCACGGCAACATCGAGACCGCGGTCGCCGCGATCAAGCGCGGCGCCTACGACTTCATCGAGAAGCCGTTCAAGGCGGACCGGCTGATCCTGGTCGCCACCAGGGCACTGGAGAACTCGCGGCTGAAGCGCGAGGTCAAGGAGCTGAAGCAGCTCGCGCCGAGCGCAAGCTCGCTGGTCGGCCGCTCGCCCAGCATGAACCAGCTGCGCCAGACCATCGAGCGCGCGGCCAAGGCCAACAGCCGCATCCTGATCGTCGGCCCCGCCGGCGCCGGCAAGGAGCTGACTGCGCGCACGCTGCACACGGCCTCGGGCCGCGCCGACGGTCCCTTCGTCGTCATCAACGCCGCCGCGATCACGCCCGAGCGCATGGAGCACGAGCTGTTCGGCGTCGAGCAGTCCAATGGCGAGCAGCCGCGCAAGCCCGGTGCGCTCGAGGAAGCGCATGGCGGCACGCTGTTCATCGACGAGATCGCGGACATGCCGCGCGAGACCCAGAACAAGATCCTGCGCGTGCTGGTCGAGCAGTCGTTCCAGCGCGTCGCCGGCACCGCCAAGGTGCAGGTCGACGTGCGCATCATCTCCTCGACGGCGCGCAACCTGGAAGAGGAGATCGCGGCCGGCCATTTCCGCGAGGACCTCTATCATCGCCTCTCGGTGGTGCCGATCCGCGTGCCCGCGCTGTCGGAGCGGCGCGAGGATATTCCGGAACTGATCGACTACTTCATGGAGCAGATCTCGGCCGGCAGCGGCCTGCCCAAGCGGCAGATCGGGCAGGACGCGATGGCGGTGCTGCAATCGCATGTCTGGCCCGGCAACGTGCGCCAGCTTCGCAACAACGTTGAGAGAGTCATGATTCTGGCCGCAGGCGGACCGGAAGTGATCATCACCGCCGACATGTTGCCGCAGGACGTCGGCTCCATGGTGCCGGCGATGCCGACCAGCAACAATGGCGAGCACATCATGGGCCTGCCGCTGCGCGAAGCGCGCGAGGTGTTCGAGCGCGACTATTTGATTGCACAGATCAGCCGTTTTTCAGGAAATATTTCTCGTACGGCCGAGTTCGTTGGCATGGAACGCTCGGCGCTGCATCGGAAGCTGAAGGCGCTCGGCGTCGGCTGACGCCGCGACGTTGCGTTTGCGCCTCAGGGATAAGTGAGGAAAATCATCGATTTCCGTAGTTTTTCGGGGCAATACGGCGTGGCCTGCCGCGTGAAGCGGCTTGCCTAATAACGCGACCTGTCCTCTAATCGAACCGCTGTTCCTCCGAGGGGGATCTCATGAGGAACGGCAACCGGACGAGGCCCCGAATTTCACCAAGAGGGCCGCAACCGGCGCAATAAAAAGAAACTCAAAGCGAGAAAAAAACAATGGCGGCAGACCGCGCACAAAACCTACAGGACACCTTCCTTAATCACGTTCGCAAAACCAAGACGCCACTGACGATTTTTCTGGTCAACGGAGTGAAGCTCCAGGGCATCGTGACCTGGTTCGACAATTTCTGTTTGCTGCTTCGGCGCGACGGTCACTCGCAGCTTGTCTACAAGCATGCGATCTCGACCATCATGCCGGGCGCTCCGATCCAGCTGTTCGAAGGCGGCGAGGATCAGCCGGCTTGAGAGTGACCTGATTGGAACCCCGGAATTTCGACGGGGATGCCGACCGTTCGCGGCCGGCAGGGGCTAAGCAAACGGGGCGGGTGCTTGTCGTCGGCCCCTACTTGCGTGTGCGCGCGGGCGGTGCCGACGCGCAATCGGAAAGTCATGTCGTGCGAGACGCCGAGGCCCGGCTCGACGAAGCCGCCGGCCTCGCGCGCGCGATCGATCTCGTCATAGCCGACGCCATCATCGCGCCGATCAGCCAGATCCGCCCCGCCACCTATATCGGCAAGGGCAAGGTCGAAGAAATCGCCGCGCTGGCCAAGAGCCTCGACGTCGAACTCGTGGTGATGGATTGCGCGCTGGCGCCGATCCAGCAGCGCAACCTCGAGAAGGAGCTGCACGCCAAGGTGCTCGACCGCACCGGCCTGATCCTCGAAATCTTCGGCCGCCGCGCCAAGACCAAGGAAGGCTCGCTCCAGGTCGAGCTCGCGCATCTCAACTATCAGCGCTCGCGCCTCGTGCGATCCTGGACCCATCTGGAACGCCAGCGCGGCGGTTTCGGCTTCATGGGCGGTCCCGGCGAGACGCAGATCGAGGCCGACCGCCGCCTGATCCAGGAGCGCATCTCCAAGCTCGAGAGCGAACTGAAGAAAGTGCAGGCGACCCGGCGCCTGCATCGCGCCGGACGCCAGCGCGTGCCGTATCGCGTCGTCGCATTGGTCGGCTACACCAATGCCGGCAAGTCGACACTGTTCAACCGCCTGACGCGCGCCGACGTGCAGGCGGCCGACATGCTGTTTGCCACGCTCGATCCCACCCTGCGCGCGCTCACCCTGCCGCATGGCGGCAAGGCGATGCTGTCCGACACGGTCGGCTTCATCTCCAATCTGCCGACGCAGCTCGTCGCGGCCTTCCGCGCCACGCTGGAGGAGGTGCTGGAGGCCGACGTCATCCTGCATGTCCGCGACATCTCGCATGAGGACGCCGAGGCGCAGCAGAGCGACGTCGACGCCGTGCTGCGCCAGCTCGGCATCAACCCCGACGATTCAGGCCGGATCATCGAGGTCTGGAACAAGATCGATCGTTACGACGCCGAGCAGCGTGAGGAGCTTTTGAACATCGCCGCGCGCAGGCCGGAGGATCATCCGGCGATGCTGGTCTCGGCCGTGTCAGGCGAGGGGGTCGACGCACTGCTCGCCGCGATCGAGGAACGGCTTGCGGCCAAACGCACCACGCTCGATCTCTCCATCGACGCCGCCGACGGCGCCGGCATCAGCTGGCTGCATCGGAATTCCGAGGTGCTGACGAAAGAGCTGCATGACGGCCGTTTCGACATGACGGTGCGCGTGGACGAGACCAAGCGCGATATCGTGGTGAACCGGTTCGACGCGGTGCCGCATCACGCGGCGTAATCAGTTGGACAGGTCGAGGCGCATGAACTGGTTGTGTGGGCTCGCCTGATAGTCGGCGAACGGCTCGCAGGGTACGAAGCCGACACTGCGGTAGAGCGAGATCGCGGGGGCGTGCAGCGGCGCAGTGCCGGTCTCCAGGCTGAGACGCGCATATCCTCGCTTGCGGCCTTCGGCAATGATGTGGTCCAGAATGGCTCGCCCGACCCCGGTCCGCCGCGCAGTGGGCGCGGCGCGCATCGACTTCACCTCGCCATGCGTGTCATCGAGTTGCTTGAGGGCGCCGAAGCCGGCCAACGCACCATTGTGCCAGGCGGTCCAGAACGTCACGGATGCGACCGAAAGACCGCTCGCGTCCAGCGCCTGCGCGTGCTCGCCCATGACGCTGCGGAGCTCTTCCAGATGATGCGCCAGCAAGTCGGCGACATATGGCGCCGTCGGATCGTCTTGCCTGATGTCCACGTCGTCCCCTTGTGTCAGGTGGCGGTCTTGGCCGCATTCCACAGCGCGTCCATCTCCGAGAGCGACGCCTGTTCCAACGTGCGCCCCTGCGCCTCCAATGCGCGCTCGATGAACGCAAACCGCCGCTCGAATTTCGCGTTCGTCGCGCGGAGCGCGGCTTCCGGATCGGCATCGACATGGCGCGCGAGGTTGACGAGTGCGAACATCAGGTCGCCGGTCTCTTCCGCAAGCTCCTGCTTGTCGTTGCGGTCGAGCGCGGCTTCGATCTCGTCGGCTTCCTCGCGGATTTTTGCCAGCACCGCGCGCGGATCGTTCCAGTCGAAGCCGACGGTGGAGGCCTTGCGCTGAAGCTCAATCGCGCGCATCAGCGCGGGCTGGCCGGCCTTCACGCCCGCGAGCAGGGACTTGTGCGACGGCGTTGCTTCCGGCGGCCGGCGCGCAGCCCGCTCGGCCTTCTCCTCGGCCTTGATGCGGTCCCAGACTTCCTTGACGTGGGAGGAGGCGAGATTGCCGTCCTTGTCGGCGAAGACATGGGGATGGCGACGGATCATCTTGCGGGTGATCGCTTCGACGACGTCGCCGAAGGCGAACGCGTTCTGCTCCGAAGCCATCTGGGCGTGGAACACGACCTGGAGCAGGAGGTCGCCGAGCTCTTCGCGCAAATCAACGAGATCGCCGCGGGTGATGGCGTCCACCACCTCATAGGCCTCCTCGATCGTGTAGGGCGCGATGGTCGCAAAATCCTGCTCGAGGTCCCAGGGGCAGCCGGTCACCGGCGTGCGCAGCGCCGCCATGATCTCGATCAGGCGGGAAATGTCGCGGGAAGGGGTCATTGCGGGCACCGAGATGTCAAAGGTCCGGGCCTTATGCCGCAATCAGCGATGTGATCCCAGTGGAACGCGGTGCGACCGTGTTGATTTCCACCGGTTGCCCGGCCTAATCAGAGGCCTTTCTCGAACTCGTGACCGCTGGGTCTGGTACGGTCCAGGGACCTGTCGGCTGGAGCGCTTTGAGCGCCTTGAGGCTTTCTCGAATGGACAGTCGTTCATCGGTAACATCTAGTCGGCGCAGCAAGAACCACATCCAGGCCAGGTACCATCCAATCAGGACGATCACTACCGCGGCCGCAAAGGCGTAGGCCTGAAACAAGCTGGGCACGAGCAGGCACGCGAAAGTAATCACCGTGTAGGCCTTTACCTGCGTACGGAGGAGTCGATAATCGTCCTCCGAGGCAAGGACGTAGCCGCGGCCAAGCACGCCCCACGGAAAGAACAGTCGGCGCCCGTCTTCCGTGGTCTTGAAACTGCTGCTGGCCAGACGTTCAAAATAGCCCACGAGAGTCGGCCCATGAATTATCGTGTGGCGACATCCTGATACTACCAGAGCGAGCCGTAGACGGCAAATGATGGCGCCTAAGCAGACGCGGGGGAGCGGACCGCCGGATTGATGGCGCCGTCGAAGTGGACTAGGTCAAGCCCATGAGCGACGAACTCCGATCAGAGACCGCCCTGGTGCTGTTTTCCGGCGGCCAGGATTCCACCACCTGCCTCGCCTGGGCGCTCAGCCGCTTTGCGCGCGTGGAAACGCTGGGCTTCGACTACGGCCAGCGCCACGCCGTCGAGCTCGACTGCCGCGACCGGCTGTTTTTGGGGATCAGGGCTTTGCGCGCGGATTGGGCGGCAAGGCTCGGCGAGAGCCATACGCTGTCGATCCCGACGCTGGCAGCCGTGTCCGAGACAGCGCTGACCCGCGACGTTGCGATCGCGATGGGCGCCGACGGCCTGCCCAACACCTTCGTGCCTGGCCGCAATCTGGTGTTCCTGACCTTTGCCGCCGCGCTCGCCTATCGCCGCGGTATCACGCATATCGTCGGCGGCATGTGCGAGACCGACTATTCCGGCTATCCCGATTGCCGCGACGACACCATCCGCGCCATGCAGGCCGCGCTCTCGCTCGGCATGGCCAAGCAGTTCGAGCTGCATACGCCGCTGATGTGGATCGACAAGGCCGCGACCTGGAAGCTCGCGCATGACCTCGGCGGCGACGGGCTGGTCGATCTCATCCGCGAGCAGTCGCACACCTGCTATCTCGGCGAACGCGGCGCGCAGCACGATTGGGGATACGGTTGCGGCGAGTGCCCGGCGTGCAGCCTGCGGGCGAAGGGGTGGCGGGAGTATGTGGCGGGTCGCTGACGCTACACGCTTAGTGTCATCGCCCGCGCAGGCGGGCGATCCAGTATTCCAGAGACCGTGCTTGAGCCGAGAAGCCGCGGCGTACTGGATTCCCCGCCTGCCGCCTACGCTAAAGCTTCGGCGCCCCTCGACCTCAACCCCGGCGAAGCCTTGGCGTAGCCGGGTCGCGGGGAATGACAGCGTAGGGCTTGGCAAGAGCGTGCCAATTACCGAGCTAGCCAAAATCTTCCGGCTTCAACTCGATCGGCTTGCCGTGCGGCGTACGATCCGCCGCGTGATCCCAGGCGTCGCGGTAGCGGTGCAGCGTCTCGGTGGATGCGACGCCCTTTCGTGCGACGAGCCCCTCCAGCGTGGCGAGCCAGTGCAGGTAGTAGGTTTCGCCCGTATCGGGGTCGCCGGCGGCCTGCGCGCGCTTGATCTCGGAGGCCAGGGCCGCGGCCCATTCGGGCCAGGTGAAGACGCCGCGCTCGTGCAGGCTCAAGGCCATCGCAAACGCGTGCGCCTCCCACGGCGCGCGGAACACCGGGCCGTCGTCATCGCGGGGAATGCTCGGGATCGCCGCGGTCGCGGCGGCAGCAAGCGTGCTGCTCATCACGCCGGGTCCAGATACGGCTCGAACGCGTCGATCGAGACCTTCGAGGTCGGATCGCCGTCCGCGCCCCAGAGATCGCTGCCCTCGAACACGACCGTGTAGAGCCATTGCGGATTTTCGCCGAGCTCCATCGCCGCCGAATCCGGAAACACGTGGCAGCCGTGGTTGAGCTCGACCACGCCGACATGGCCGCGGACATAGCGCGGCAGCCGCGTGTGCGTCGCCGGATGAATGTTCTTCGCCCGCACGCGATCGCCGATGTTGAATTTCGCTGGAGCCGGGGCAGGGCGGGCGAACTTGCCGCGCACCATGGTGCGCTCGACGTCGTCGAGCTCCAGCTTGCCGTGCTTAAGCGCCTTGGCCGGCTGCATCGCGTGGCCCGCAGCGACCTCCTCGCGGGTGAGGTAGCCCTTCTCGATCAACATCTCCTCGAGCCCGAGGAACCACTTCTGATAATAGGAGCTCGTCAGATAGACATGCGGCGGCAGCGTCTCGCGATAGAAGCGCGAGGTGTCGATGTTGAAGGCGCCGGCGGCGCCCATCGCGCGCACCATCGCCAGCACGCGGGATTCCCACGCCGCGTGGAATACCGGCTCGTTGGGCTCGGGCTCGACCTTGCCGAACCCGTCCATGCCGCCCATGTCGTGCACGCCGTTCACGACGGCGCTCCTGGCATCTTGGGAAAGCCGGTGCCGATCATGGAGTCGCGCGTGACGAGCTCGGCGAGCTGCTCCTCGCTCCAGCCCTCCGTGCCCTCGGGCCGCATCGGCAGCACCAGAAAGCGCGTCTCGGCGGTGGAATCCCAAACGCGAACTTCGATATCCTTGGGCAGCGCCACGCCGAAATCGGCGAGCACGCCGCGCGGGTCCTTCACGGCGCGCGAGCGGTAGGGCGCGGCCTTGTACCAGACCGGCGGCAGCCCCAGCATTTCCCAGGGGTAGCAGGAGCACAGCGTGCACACGACCATGTTGTGCCGCTGCGGCGTGTTCTCGACCACGACGAGATGGTCGCCGACGCGGCTGACATGGCCGAGCGTGCCGATCGCCTTCGAGCCATCCTCGAGCAGCGCCTGCTTGAACGCCGGATCGGTCCAGGCCTTGGCGACGACGCGGGCGCCGTTGTGCGGGCCGATCCTGGTCTCGTAGGCCTGGATGATGGCATCGAGCGCGGCCGGCTCGACATAGCCTTTTTCGGTCAGGATCGTCTCGAGCGCGCGCACGCGCAGCTCGGTCTCGGACAGTTCGGAATGGTCGTGATCGTGGTGGTGATGATGTTCACTCATGAGGCGAAGATAGTCCCAGAATCCGGGCCTTGTCGAGGCGAAGACTCTGCTAACATCGGGCCATGGGATGGTGCAAACAAACCGGAATAACCGCCGCAATCGCGGCTCTTGTCGCGCTCGCGGCGCAGGATGCGCGCGCCGCGAATGGCGCCTATGCGGTGGATGCTGCCGACATCTCGGAGGTCGGCTCCTGCAAGGTCGAAAGCTGGATGTCGAGTGCTTCCAACACGGATTTCTCCGCGGTCGCCAATCCCTCCTGCGTCGTCGATCCCTTCCGGCCGATCGAGCTGAGCATGCAGACCATCCGGGCCCGCAGCGATGGCGATTGGAGCACGACGGTGGCCCCGAAAGCCAAGACGAATTTCATCCCGACCGGCATCGGCCGGTGGGGATTGTCGGCCTATGGCGGTGGATCGTTCGACGCGACGACCGGCGAGGCGCTGTCCGCCTTTGCCGTCATCCCCGCGACCTTCCGCCTGTCCGAAACCATGCGCATCAACGTCAATGGCGGCTGGCTCTGGGATCGCACCGTGGATCGCCACTACCTGACCTACGGCATCGGCTTCGACTGGAAGTTCACCGACACGTTGCAGTGGACGATCGAGGCCTTTGGCCAGGCCGGCGCATCCGAGATCGCAAGCGTCGTGCAACCGCGCTTCCAGACCGGCGTCCGCTACCGGCCGAACGAGATCTTCTCCGTCGACCTGATCTACGGCCGCAACATCACCGGCGAAAACGCCAACTGGATCACCATCGGGACCACCATCCGGTTTCCGGTCCGCGGCGGCGAGCCGGAGCATCGGCGCACCGGGCATTTGTGACCACCAGGGAAAAACAAGCAGCGGGCGGCAGAACCCGCGTCAAGCCATTGATCGCGCCGCGGACAGTCCGTATACGCCGCGCAGGGACAAAAGCGGCCCGGCCAACGGGCGGCACGACGCAACGACAATCGAGGGGGAGGACCCATGGCCGCTAGCTCGCAGGCGCCTGAGGCGAAAGGGTTTCGCTGGAAGCTGGTTGCACCGCTCGTGGTGTGGCTGGCGATCTATCTGTGGCCGGTGCCAGCAGGGCTCAACGTCAATCAGTGGCACTATTTTGCCGTGTTCGCGGCCGTCATCACCGGGCTCATCCTGGAATCGATGCCGGTCGGCGCGGTCGGCCTGATCGGGCTCACGGTCGCAGGCGTCGGTGGCTATATCGATCCCGATCCGACCAAGTCGCTGCGCTGGATGCTGGCGGGCTTTGCCGAGAGCACGGTGTGGCTGATCGTCGGCGCCTTCGTGTTCTCGATCGGCTATCGCAAGAGCCAGCTGGGTCGGCGCATCGCGCTGGTGCTGGTGCAAAAGCTCGGCCGCAACACGCTCGGCCTCGGCTATGCGGTCGCGATGTCGGACTTTCTGCTCGCGCCGGCAACGCCCTCCAACACCGCTCGCAGCGGTGGCATCGTCTATCCCATCATCAGCAACATCCCGCGCATCTACGGCTCCGAGCCAGGACCGACCGCCGGCAGGATCGGCACCTATGTGATGTGGACCGCGTTCGCGGCGACCGCGGTCACCAGCTCGCTGTTCTTCACCGCGCTCGCGCCCAATGCAGCGGCGCTGGCGATCGCCAAGAAGACCGTCGGGGTCGAGGTGAGCTGGGGCCAGTGGTTCATCGGCTTTGCGCCGCTCGGCATCCTCCTGATGATCCTCGTCCCGCTGCTGAGCTACGCGATCTGCCGGCCCGAAGTGAAGCGCAGCCCCGAGATCTCCGAATGGGCGGCAAAGGAGCTCGCGGAGATGGGCCCGATGTCGCGCAACGAGTGGATCATGCTGGCGCTGATCGTGCTCGCGATGTTCCTGTGGATCGCCGGCTCCAGCCCGGACATCCACGTGCCGCTGCTCGGCTCGAATTTCGTCAACGCCACCACCGTCGTCTTCATCGTGATCTCCTTGATGCTGGTCACGGGCGTGATCGAGTTTGCCGACATCGTCAGCGAGAAGAGCGCATGGGAGGTGTTCTTCTATTTCACCTCGCTGCTGACGCTCGCCTCGGGCCTCAACGAGATCGGCTTCATCAAATGGTTCGCGAACGAATACGCAAAGCCGCTCGCGGGGCTGTCGCCGTCAACCGCGATGCTCCTGCTGGTCGCACTGTTCTTCTGGATCCACTATTTCTTCTCCAGCATCACCTCGCATGCCGCCGCCGTGCTGCCCGTCGTGCTCGCGGTCGGATCGGGCATCGCCGACCTACCGGTCACGACGCTCGCCATGCTCTGCATGTATTCGCTCGGCCTGATGGGCGTGATCTCGCCTTATGCCACGGGGCCGGCGCCGATGTATTTCGGCAGCGGCTATATCGGGAAGGGCCAGTTCTGGGGCTTTGGGCTGATCTTCGGGCTGCTCTATTTCGCCGGGCTCCTGCTGATCGTGCTGCCCTGGTTGCAGTTTGGCAGGTAAGCCGGGTCGAAGGCCGATAGCCCCCGGCAGATGAATTTTCTTCGCCGGGGCGGGATTTGGAAAACTTCGTCCAACTCCCCGCAAATATCTGACATTGCAAGAAAGACCCGTTCGGGCGATGGTGCATGCTGCGGTGCAGCGCGTTCCACCCGGGCGCCCGGTCGCAGTTTCATTCCCCGTCGCGCGATGCGACCTGGTTCCCGTGCGCCCCCGGGGGCATGCGGGCAAGCGAACTATTGTACATGAAGGCCGCCGCCATGAACGCCCACCAATCGCTCGCGATCGGACAGAGGATCGATACGCGCGAAGCGATTTCACCTGCCGCGACCGCGCCGGACGCGATGGTCCGTTTCGAAGGCATTTCGAAGACCTATCCGGCCTATCGCGGCAAGCCCGGCGTCAACGCCCTGCAGGACATCGACTTCGCGATCCCGCGCGGCTCCATCACCGGCGTGATCGGCCGCTCCGGCGCCGGCAAGTCGAGCCTGGTCCGGCTGATCAACGGGCTGGAGAAGCCGACCACGGGACGCGTGATCGTCGATAGCAGGGATATCTCGGCGCTGGCGGGCCGCGAGCTGCGGCTGGCGCAGCGCTCGATCGGCATGATCTTCCAGCATTTCAACCTGCTGTCGTCGCGCACCGCGGCCGACAACATCGCGCTGCCGCTCGAGATCGCCGGCTGGGCCAGGGCCGACATCAAGGCCCGCGTCGCCGAGCTGCTCGCTCTCGTCGGCATCGCCGACAAGCACGACCGCTATCCGTCGGAGCTGTCCGGCGGCCAGAAGCAGCGCGTCGGCATTGCGCGGGCGCTGGCGACGCGGCCGAGCGTGCTGCTGTCGGACGAGGCGACGTCCGCGCTCGATCCGCAGACCACGCGCGCGATCCTCGACCTGCTCGCCAACATCAACCGTGAGCTCGGGGTGACCATCGTGCTGATCACCCACGAGATGTCCGTGGTGCGCCAGCTCGCCAGGGAGGTCGTGGTGCTCGACGCCGGCCACGTCGTCGAGAGCGGCCATGTCGCCGACATCTTCACCCATCCCAAACATCCGATCACGCAATCCTTCCTGGCCGAGGTGATCGGCGACAGCCTGCCGGTGTCGCTGGCGAGCCGGATCGTGCCGGTGCCGCCTGCCGGCGGGCAGGCCGTGATCCGCGTCCAGGTGCGCGGGGCAGGGGCCGGCGACACGCTGGTGGCACGGCTCGCGCGCGAGCTCGGCCTCGACCTTGCGCTGCTTGCGGCCCGCATCGACGAGATCGGCGGCCAGCATGTGGGCTCGCTCACCCTCGGTATCCCTCTCGGCATTTCCAGCGGCGAAGACGCGGTGACGCGGACGCTCGCCTGGCTGTCTCAATATCAATTCCCGGCGGAGCGTCTCGGCTATGTCGCCTGAACTCATCAACCTCATCGTCCAGGCCACCTTCGAAAGCCTGTACATGGTCGGCATCGCGGCGCTGCTCGGCACCGCCTTCGGCCTGCCGCTCGGCGTGTTCCTGGCGACCAGCCGGAAAGGGGAGCTGTTCGCGGCCCCCGTCGTCAATCGGGTGCTCGGCATGGTCGTCAACGCGACGCGCTCCACGCCCTTCATCATCCTGGTCGTGGCCATCATCCCGTTCACGCGCCTCGTGGCCGGTACATCGATCGGCTCGACCGCGGCAATCGTGCCGCTGACCATCGCGTCGACGCCGTTCATCGCGCGTCTCGTCGAAGCTGCGATCCGCGAGGTCGATGGCGGCCTGATCGAGACCGCGTCCTCGTTCGGGGCTTCGCCGATGCAGATCGTATTCAAGGTGCTGATCCCCGAGGCATTGCCCGGCCTGTTGCTGGCGCTGACGCTCGCGGTGGTGAGCCTGCTCGGCTACTCCGCCATGGTCGGCGCCGTCGGCGGCGGGGGCTTGGGGGATCTCGGCATCCGCTACGGCTACCAGCGCTTCATGCCGGAGATGATGCTGGCCGTCGTCGTCGTGCTGATCGCGCTGGTGCAGCTCGTCCAGAGCGCCGGCGACTATCTGGCGCGCCGGGTCAACCGCCGGCTGCGGCATCGCTGACATAAACGTTTACACATCGGAGACTCGCACCCCTCGCGGCTGCAGCCAGCGAGTGATGTCGCCTTCGGCGGCGCGAATTCACTCCGCTGCCAGTTCGACGTCGCTCGCGCGCGCCTCGCCGGGCGGCGATCCGATCGACGCCGGGCCGGCAACCAGGCTGTCGAGGTCGACCAGCAGCAGATCGGCAATGTGGGTGAGCTGATGCAGGGGGATGCTCAGCTCCCCGCTCTCGGCACGCGACACGAACTCGGGCGAGACGCCGAGATGGTTCGCGATCTGGCTCTCGGTATAGCCGCGTGCCTCGCGCGCGCCTCTGACCTGCGCGCCAATATGCTGCCGGTGCAGAGCCTGCTCTGCTTCGGTCATCATGAGGGCCTGTTCGTCCAGGCTCGCAACACCATCCGCGAACGCGACGCCGAGCAGTCTTCGCTTCTGCCATGCCACACGACAGGGCTTTCGCAGCCCGTCGGCAAAGATCAGCGTGGCCTGTTTCGGAAACGACAGCGACCAGTCGAGCTTCAGTCTTGCGCCCGTGCCTGACACGTCCGAGATCGTGCAGGGGATGCTGACGATGCCCCTGGCGCCGTCAAACTCGATGATCCCCGTCCTCGCCGTGGATTGCCTGGTCGCCGCGCGCAATTCGCTCATGGACGTCGAACTCCGGATGCCCAGCACGCGCCGGCACAGAACGTTGCGGTGCGTTCAGCAAAATGAATGAAGTATCCCGCAGCTGAATTTACCTCCGGGGTTCCTCAGGCTCAATCGAGCCTGACGGGCATGGTAAAGGATTCGTTCTCCGCGCTTCCTTTCGATGTCGCCGGATGTCCTGTCCGGTCGATCGATCGTGTTCGTCTAGAAGGATTCCAGATCCGGAGCACGTGCACGTTGGATCGCGCATGGGCGCATTCGCCGCAGTTGCTGCGCACCGCTCTGGAGAAATTCTAACGCTGTTCCTATCGCACTCCGAAATCGCCTGCGTTAGGGCGGGGCATCAAGAACGATACCGGCAAAGCCGGCAGTGCGTGGGGCCTCGCAAGACGTGACCAACTTCCAACTTCATTCGCGTTCCGACACGCGTCTTCGACAGCTTCGAGTGCTCTTCTTCGGCGCCGTCAGCACATTTTCTCTCGTCGTCCCCTTCGGTGCCGTGCAGGCGCAGACGCAAATTCCCGCGGTCTCCGTTGAAGCGCCGGCTCAGCGCGCCCGTCCCGCGGCGGTTGCTCCGTCGCGACGGTCGGCAACGACGCGCAGCTCCCGCACCAATCGGCGCGCTCCCGCGCAGCAAGCTGCGCCAACCCAGTCGGCTTCGAACGGCGCCACCGGTGAACGCGCCAATGGTCCGGTGCGCGGGTTCGTCGCCACGCGAAGCGGCACCGCCACCAAGACCGATACGCCGCTGATCGAAACGCCGCAGTCGGTGTCCGTCGTCACCACCGACCAGGTCAGAAACCAGGGCGCGGTCTCGATCGGCGAAGCGTTGCGCTACACCGCGGGCGTCAGCGGCGACGTCAATGGCGGCTCGGACACCCGCTTCGGCGCCCTCCAGATCCGCGGCTTCGACACGACCATGTCGGGCCTCTACGTCGACGGCCTGCGGATCCCCTCCAGCAACTACGTGCATTTCAACGGGCTCGATCCCTACGGCGCCGAGCGCCTCGAGGTCCTCAAGGGGCCGTCCTCGGCGATGTATGGCGGCAGCGGCACCGGCGGCATCCTCAACTACGTGACCAAGCTGCCGACCGCGCAGCAGTTCGGCGAGGTCTCGGTCTCCGGCGGCAGCTTCAACCGCTATCAGGGCCAGTTCGACATGGGTGGCCCCGCCAACAAGGAAGGCACCGTGCTGTGGCGCCTCACCGGGGTGGTGCGCGACGGCGAGACCCAGGTCGACTTCACCAAGGACAATCGCGTCTTCATCGCGCCGGCCGTCACCTTCAAGCCGAACGAGGACACGACGATCACGATCCTCGCCAACTACCAGAGGGACCGGGCAGGGTGGGGCCTTCAGTTCCTGCCGGCCTCGGGCACCGTGTGGCCGAACAACGGCCGCACCATCCCGGTCTCGTTCTTCGCGGGCGTGCCGAGCTTCAACGCGTTCAACACTGAGATCGCAACCGCCGGCTACCAGCTCTCGCACGATTTCACCGACAACATCACGTTCCGGCAGAACCTGCGCTACGCCTATCAGCACAACGAGGAAAAGACCTTCTACGGCACGGGATATACCGACGAGGCGGCAGGGCAGCTGGGGCGTTTCGGCAGCTACAGCAACTCCTACATCAACTCCTTCGCGGTGGATAACCAGCTCCAGGGCAAGTTCACCACCGGCATCCTCAGCCATACCACGCTGGTCGGGCTCGATTATCGCAACACCACGTTCCGCGACACCGCCTTTGCCGTCTCGACGTCGGCGCCGGAGATCAACGTCTTCAACCCGGTCTACAGCTATGACTGGACCATCGGCGACATGTACGACAACAAAGGCGTCAAGCAGTCGCAGCTCGGCCTCTATGCGCAGGACCAGATCAAGCTCGGCCGGCTGTCGTTCCAGCTCGGCGGCCGCCAGGATTTCGTGACGACGCAGCTCGACACCAATCTCTCGACCACCAATACGTCGGTCTCGAAGGATGCCTCGGCCTTCACCGGCCGCGCCGCCGTGATGTACAATTTCGACAACGGCATCGCGCCGTATTTCAGCTATTCCGAGTCGTTTCTGCCCGTGCTCGCGACCGGTCCGTCCGGACAGATGCTCAATCCCGAAACCGGGGTCCAGTACGAGGTCGGCGTCAAATACCAGCCGCTCGGATGGAATGCGCTGTTCACCTTCGCCGCCTTCGACCTGACGCGCGACAACGTCGTCACCTTTGTGCCTGGGGCCACCTTTGCCGAACAGACCGGTCAGGTGAAATCGCGCGGCGTCGAGCTCGAAGGCACGATGTCACTCGCCGACGGCTGGAACCTGCGCGCCGCCTATGCCTATGTCGATGCCATGGTCACGCAGGATCCGGTGAATGTCGGCAAGGCGCCGGTCACCGTGCCGCTCAACCGCGCCTCGCTGTGGAGCGACCATACGCTTCAGGGCGGGCCACTCGCAGGTCTCCAGTTCGGCGGCGGCATCCGCTATGTCGGCGCGACCTGGGGCGATGATTCCAACACATTCAAGGTGGGAGCCTCGACCGTGCTGGATGCGCTGCTTGCCTACACCAGGGACAATTGGCGCCTGTCGCTGAACGTCACCAACCTCGCCGACACACGCTACGTCGCCGCCTGCTACGGCCTGTCGGGCTGCATGTATGCCGAGGGACGCAAGGCGATCGGCAAGCTGACGTATCGCTGGTGAGTTCAACTGACGACGGTCCGGCAACGGGGGCCGGACCTGCTTGATGAGAGGCGAACGATGAGAGCGATATTCGGTCGGTTGCATCGCTGGGCGGGACTGCTCACGGCCGGATTCCTGTTCTTCTCCGGCATCACCGGCGCGATCATCTCCTGGGATCACGAGATCGACGACGTCCTGAACAGCCATTTGTTCGACGTCACCAGCAAGGGCCCGGCCATTCCCTCGATCGAGCTCGCCAAGCTGATCGAGCAGCGCGATCCCCGTGCGCGCGTCGTCTACCTCTTCATGTCGCCGGAGGAGGGCCACTCGCTGTGGTTCTTCGTCATGCCGCGGATCGATCCCGCAACCGGCAAGCGCTATCCGCTCGACTACAATCAGGTCTTCCTCGATCCCAACACGGGCGTCGAGCTGGGACGGCGCTACTGGGGCGCGGTATGGCCGGTGACGCGGGAGAACTTCGTCTCGTTCCTCTACAAGCTGCACTACACCATGCACATCCCGGAGTTCTGGGGCAGCGACCGCTGGGGCATGCGCCTGCTCGGAATCATCGCCATCATCTGGACCATCGACTGCTTCGTCGGCTTCTATCTGACGCTGCCGTCACGGCGCGGCGCGAAGGCCGCGCGGGCGCCGCAGGTCACGCGCCAGCTCGAACGCGGCTTCTGGGCGCGCTGGGCGCCGGCCTGGACCATCAAGACGTCGGGCAGCGCCTACCGGATCAATTTCGACATCCACCGCGCCTTCAGCCTGTGGACCTGGGGGCTGTTGTTCGTCATCGCCTTCACGGCGTTCTCGCTGAACCTCTATTTCGAGGTGTTCTCGCCGCTGATGAAGATGGTGTCGAACTATACGCCGACGCCGTATGAGCAGCGGCCGTACCGCGATCTCGACAATCCGATCGAGCCCAAGGTGACATTTGCCGACATCGCCGCGCGCGCGGCGGCCGACGGCAAGGGGCGAGGGTGGTCCACCCCGGTCGGCGCGCTAAGCTACGGCCCCGCCCATGGCGTCTATGCCGCCGCCTTCTTCCATCCCGGCGACGATCACGGCGCCGGCGGCGTCGGCCCGGCGCAGCTCTATTACGACAGCGAGGACGGCCATCCGCTCGGCGAGCGGCTGCCATGGGTCGGCACCGCCGCCGATATCTTCGTGCAGGCGCAGTTTCCGCTGCATTCGGGACGGATTGTCGGGCTGTTCGGCCGCATCCTGATCTCGATCATGGGGCTGGTGGTGGCCGCGCTTTCGGTGACCGGCGTCGTGATCTGGTGGCGCAAGCGCCGCGCCCGCGTCCGCGTACGTGAGATGGCCGCGATGCGCCTGAACCGGCAGCTCACGCCGGCGGAGTAGGGCACGCCCCTCGCCGATGAACCTACCCGCCCGGCGCCGGCACAAAGACTGGAGATCGCTCCAGTCTGCGGACATTGAATGAGATTGCCTGCCTTGCTCTGTCTGCTCGTCCTCTCGACGACCGCCCACGCGGCCGCGCCCGAGCAGCGCTATCTCGACCTGCGCGATCGCTACATTGCAAAGTTCTCCAAGGCGCCGGAGAACGACGAGACCTCCAGGCAGCACGATGCGGCGCTCAAGGAGCTGACGGGCGTGCTGCGCGAACTGGTGGGACCGGTCGCGATCAAAGGGCTGCCCGCAGAGGGCAAGTCGAACGCCGATACGCTCTTCAAGGGCGACTCCGGCTTCGGCCATCTCGACGGGCTCGGCTTCGCCTCCGAGGGCGACAAGATGCAAGCCGTGGCGACCACGACCGCGCTACTCAAGCACTGGCTGCGCGAGCACAGCGAGGACGGCATGCCGCAGGAGATCAACGCGGCATTCAGGTCGGACCGCTTCTACTATTATGCGATCCAGGACTCCGCCTTCGCCAAATATGCCGAGTTGCCGATCACCAAGCCTGCGGCGGCGAGCGCCGCGGTCGCCGTTCTCGGCGTGCGCGGCAATGGTGATCTGAAGGGGTCGCCGCGTGAGATCGACGTCGTCGCGATCCGGGGCGAGAAGGTCTACTTCCTCGCCGTAACCGACGCCGTCAAGACGGCCGAGATCCCGGCTTGCGAGAAGGTCTGGAAGCAGATGATGGCCAGGAAAACCCCGCAGGACAGCATGGCCAAGGAAGACCAGGCGATGGACGCCTACACGAAATGCTTCGCCAAGGAAGCGCCAAGCCAGAGCTGGTTCGCTGCGGCCGTCAGGAAGGCGCAGGGCCAGCTCGAGTTGCTGCCGCTGCGCTAGAGCGCGCTGCTGCCAAGATTCCACCCACGGCATCTTCAACCGCTGATCGTTCCCCCGCGCGAAAATCTTGCGGTTCGGTCGACGAGAAAGACGACAAGGTCCGTGTCCTCACTCGCTTCCACCTTCGGCGAGGCGCCGTCGCCGGCGAACAGCAGCGCGGTATGCCTCCCGGCCTTGTGCTCGCCTGCGACGATGTTGCCCCGGAAGACGTAAAGCCAGCGATCGAAACTCGGCTTCGACGGAAGATCGATGCTTCGACCCGCTGGCAAGTACGCGTCGTAGAGGTAGACGGCCTGCCGCACGAAGGTCGGCGCATCGGCTCCCAAAGGTCCCGTCAGCAGCCGCCATTGATCGTTTCGCCTGGCCTCGTCCAACGCGACGAACTGAACGTTGGGCTCCAAATCCGCTGCTTCGGGCCGAACGAAGATCTGGAGCATTTCGATCTGATCGTCGCCGAGGACTTTCTCTTCGTGGTGAAAGCCGCGGCCTGCGTTCATCACCATCAGCCGGTCGGATGAAATGACTTCGCTTCGGCCGGCAGAATCGGTGTGCTGCATCCGTCCGGTCCGCATGTAGCTGATGATCTCGTCGTTGCGGTGTTCGTGCATCCTGACGACGAGACCGGGTTGAAGCCGGGCGTGGTCGATGACCCCGAGCCCGCCGAAGCCCGCATCGTCCCGTTGGTCCAGAGAGATGCCTGGATGGATCCGGCGCAACTGGAATGGCCCGTGTGATCTGACCTGATGGGTCTTCGGCGACACGATGCCGATCCCCTTGATGGGCGCTGCGACAGACATGTTGTTACTCCTTGGCCCCGGCGGCTTAGGTCGATCTTGGGATCGATTACGACTGGATCGGCGGCAACACGTCGGTGAACAGGAGTTGGATGAGCTTCTGCCCGTTCGGCGTACCCCAGTTCTGGGCCAGTTCTGCGATCATGGTGTTGGTCGCCGTCAGGACAACGCCGGCATCCTGCATGCGGCGGCGCGACATATCCTCCGAGAGTTCGAACGGCGATCCCGAGGCGTCCATGACGGCCTGCACCTTGTAACCTTCCGCCACCGCGTCGATCGCCGGGAAGACGAGACAGACGTCGGTCGTGACACCGGCCATGATCAGGTTCTTGCGGCCCGTCGCTTCCACGGCGGCCTTGAAGTTGGCGTCGGTCCAGGCGTTGACGATGCCTTCGCGCTTGACCCGCTTGTCAAATGCGTCGGGAAGAATGTCCTTCAGTTCCGGCAGCAACGGACCCTGCAGGCGATCTTCCTGGCTCGATGTCAGGACGGTGGGGATGCCGAGAATGCTCGCGGTCTTCGCCAGCGCCAGCGACATGCGCCGGACGCGCTCGACATCGATGTTCTTGATCAGTTGCATGGTGCCGATCTGGTGGTCGATCAGCAGAAGCGTGGAATCTTGAGGTGTGAAATAGCTGGACATGGCGGCTCCCTCGGTCAGACGAGCGGTATCGCTCGCCGATGAACCTACAAATGGAACGAACCTCGCGGCAGACTTGAAAAATGCCCACCTCATGTTTCATAAATGGAACATGAGCGTCTTTTCCGATTTCGACGGCCTCGCGCTTTTCACCCGCATTGTCGAAGCGGGCGGGCTGGCGGCGGCCGAGCGTGCAACGGGCATTCCCAAGGCCACCTTGTCACGGCGGCTGTCCGCCCTGGAGAAGACCCTCAACGTCCGACTGGTACGACGGACGAAGAGGGGCGTCGCGCTGACCGAAGAGGGGCAGCGGCTCTTCGACCGCACCCGGCTCGCGCTCAACCTTGCCGAAGAGGCCGTCGCTGAGGTTCAGGATGAGCGGGTTGCCCTGTCGGGCACCGTTCGATTGTCGTTGCCGCCGGACATCGCGACAGCGGTTCTGGCGCCAGCGTTGATCCGCTTCAAGGTCAGGCACCCCGACGTGATGATCGAGATGACCTTGGCCGATCGCAGGGTGTCATTGATCGAGGAAGGATACGACCTGGTGGTGCGGATGGGGCCGGTCGCCGACTCCGGGCTGATGTTCAAGAAGCTCGCCTCTCTGCCACGCGTGCTGGTCGCGAGTCCGGGTTTCCTTGCGGCACGGAGGGCGTTGACAGTGCCGCACGACCTGAATGAGATCCCTGCGCTCGCGATCCGTCGCGACCTGGTGGAGTGGGATTTACGAAATCATGACGGCGCTGCTGTCACCGTGAATCCACCGATTGGCTACGCGGCAAACCGACAAACGATATTGGTCGACGCCGCGATCGCGGGTCTCGGTGTCGCGAACCTTCCCTTGTTCTTGGTGGAAGCGGCGCTGAATTCCGGGGCGCTCGTCCGCGTCATGACCGGATGGGAGCCGTCTCCGGTGGAGATGACTGCGCTGTGGCAGAAGGACAGGTTCAGCGGCCGCCTGACGAAGGCGATCGTGGCCGAGTTTGCTGAAGCGTTGAAGAGTGTCTGAGGTTGGCCGGCCGGAGCAGAAGACCGGCCTGACGTCGATAGACATAGGAAGCGCGATCTGCACTGCCTTTCTCGCATCTTCGATCGAAATTTTCGAGCGCTCTACCTCGTCGAGCGGCTTTCCGAACGCCTCGGCACGTAGCCGCGACGCGCGATCAGGCGCGCGCTCGATGGCACGCTGATTGGGAAGGGTCAGTGACAGAGACTGCCGCGCCCAAACAGCGTCATTCGTGCCCTCAGTACGGGGAGTAGTATTGGCGGCGATAGGGATAGGGGTCGCCGTAGTACCCTGGCGCAGAGTACCGTGGCTCGTAGTACTCGGGCCCGTAATAGCTGGACCCGTAGGCCCCATAGGCGGCGGCTCCAGCCGCGGCGCCCAAGATGCCAAGGCCGATTGCGGCCCCCGGAGCGCGGTAGTAGCCGCGACCGCGGTAGTGGCGTCGGTAGTAGACCTCTGTCACTCCGGACGAAGAAACCGCTTGCTTCAGGAGACTCGTACTCGGCGAGATCGGAGCTGCCCCCGAGGGGAGCACTGAGCCGAAAAGCGCCGCGCCGAAGAGCGAGACGGCAACCACGCATTTCATTGTCTGCTGGTTCATGATCGTATCCTCTCGAATTTGGAGCATCTCAAGCGGCAAGTCACTCTTGAGGGGCGCTGGTGGCGGCGGATTTGAGGATTCGTGGTTCTAGCGAACTCACAGACCCGCCTCCGTACTCACGCTCCGACTTAGCCGATTACTTGGCCCAAGTTACTTGGCTCAAGTTTACTTGGCGCAAGTTTACTTGGCGCAAGTCTTGTCCGCCTTCAAAGCCGCTTCTGCCGAAGCCTTTGTCGTGTGAGCGGTGCCGACAACCTTCATGCTGCCGCCGGCAGGCTGGCTCTCGACGATCTGACACTTCATGGTCGCGGTATCCTGAGCCAGGTAGAACGAGGAGGGCGATTGGCCAACGGTCTTGCCCGTCTCAGCTGCGACTGACGGAGAAGCGAATGCGAGAACGGCGACTGCCGCTAATAGAATTCTTTTCATAGTATCCACCAATTGTTACGCGTCCGGATTCGGACAAAGAATGAACAGGGCGGGCCGACAAGGGTTCCTGCGATCGCCGATTTGTTTTTTTTGCGCGTGGACTGATGGAGCGAAAAGCGATGCGCTCGGGCGGAAGCCGTGCGCAAAAATACACGCAGAGTGCCTCAGCGGGCTTGCGACGCAGTCAGATCAAGGCGCACTCCCACCGAGATTCCACCCGCGGCCGCCTTCGCCGAATATCTCGTAGCCGCTCGCCGTCACCGCGACCGTGTCCTCGAGCTTGATGAAGCCGCGCCTGGGATGCTTCATCGTGGTCTCGATCGACACCACCATGCCGGGCTCGAGCGGCAGCCGCGCGTCCGTGTCGTCGTAGGGAACCGGACCCTTGGCGGTCAGGCGAGGGGCCTCGTGGCTGACGAGGCCCATGCCGTGGGCCAGGAAATCCGTGCAGTCGCGCTGCGTGATCTGGGCGAGCTGCCGCTCGGCCGCGACATAGATGGCGCCGCCCATGGCGCCCGGACGGACTGCGGCGAAAGCGGCGCGCTGCACCGCCTCGATCTCGGCCAGGCAGTCCTTCAGCTCGGCATCCGGATCGCCTAGCACGGCCATGCGGGCGAGGTCGCCGATATAGCCGTGATAATTGCCACCGGAGTCGAGCGACAGCACCTCGCCTTGCTCCCAGCGCTGCCCCGACGGCGCCCGGTTGTGGCTGTTGCCGCAGGCCAGCAGGCAGTATTCGAAGGTGAGCCCGCGGTTGACCTCGGCGACGCGCAAGCCGTCCGACAATTGCTGCTTGGTCGTGCCGGGACCGTGCCCGGCGATCACCTCCAGCATCGCGGCAATCACCAGTTCGGATGCCGTCTTCAGCTTGGCCAGCTCGCCCGCGGACTTGACCGCACGCAGACGCTCCAGCACCAGCAGCGCGTCCTTGAGCTCGGCGCCGGGCAGGGCGTCGGCAAGCGCCCGGCCCGCATCCATGGGCAGGAACGCCATCTCGACCCCGACCCGCTTCATCGGCACGCCGGCGTCCTTCAAGGCCGCGACGCCCCGCATGATCGCGTCGACCGAGCCGCTGGACTCGGTCCGGACCTGCGGCACCCAGGGCGGTGCCACGGCGCGCTGATGGGTCTCCAGGCGGTGGCCGACATAGACGGATTTTTCCGGCGCGCCCTTGGGATAGACCAGGACCGGCAGATAGCGGCTGACGCCCATGGCATCCATGTAGTCGAAGAAGATCGCGCGCTCGGCCCCGAGCAGGTACTGGACATTGTGCTTGGAGGTCGCGACCAGGACGTCGAGGCCGGCTGCTTCCATCAGGCGGTCGAGTTTGGCGGCATCGAATGGAATGGCGCGCGAGCTGTTCGCGCGAACAACGTTCTCCTGCATGACGAACCTCCCATTGTTACCGCGCGGCACTCCTTGTTGGATTGTGCTTCGTTGCATTGTGCATTGTGCTTCGCCGGCACGGCGGATCTTGGACGGCCGGCACGATTTTGACCAATGCCGAAATGATATGGCGCCACCGCCGGGAGTGCAGGACCACGCAAGCTCGCGTGACCTTGAGTTTCCGTGCGCGGCGGCTCACCAACTCGTGGTCAAATTGCGCGCTTCATTACCGCGAAGTAACGCCGCGCGGCTTTCACTTCCGACGTCCAAGTTCTAAGTCCTCCTTCAACCGCGATACCGGCCGCGCGAAGCCGGGAACGCGGCCAGGGTTCATTGAGCGGCTATTCGTCGACCCTCGAGCCAAAAACATCCAGGAGGCGCAGGAGGCTGGGCCGCGCGGAAATTTCCGCGTGCAACGCCTTGCTGCTGATCTGGATGCCGCGTGGCCGCAAATGGTCGCCGCGGAACGAGGAGTGCTCGATGGGTATCGTTCGTTTCGCTCTGCGATTTCCCCACACGTTCTACGTGGTCGCTGCGCTGATCCTGTTCCTGGGCGCCGTCACCATATTTGCGATGCCGACCGACATCTTCCCAGATATCGACATTCCGGTCGTAACCGTGATCTGGAGTTACACCGGCCTGAGCACGCCGGAGATGGAGCAGCGTGTCACCACCTACAGCCAGTACTCGATCAGCTCGAACGTCAACGGAATCAGGAATATCGAAGCGCAGACGATGGCCGGTCTGTCGGTGCAGAAGATCTACTTCCAACCCGACGTCAACCTCGACCTCGCTATCTCGCAGATCGTCTCCGCCACCAATGCGATCCGCGCGCTGATGCCGCCCGGCATCCAGGCGCCGGTCGTCGTGCAGTTCAACGCCTCGAGCGTGCCCGTGCTCCAGATCAGCCTGAGCTCCGATACGCTCAGCGAGCAGCAGCTCTACGACTACGGTATCTATCGCATCCGTCAGCAATTGGCGCCGATCCCCGGCATTACGCTGCCGACGCCCTCGGGCGGAAAATACCGGCAGATCATGGTCGATATCGATCCCGCCAAGCTGGTCGCGAAAGGGCTGACGCCACTCGACGTCGTCAATGCGGTCAACGCCCAGAACCTGACGCTGCCGGCCGGCACCGCGAAAATGGGCGACAAGCAATATGTCGTCCGCACCAACGCGACGCCGCCTTCGATCGCGGACCTCAACGATATCCCGATCAAGGTCGTGAACGGCGCCACCATCTTCGTCAAGGACGTCGGGCAGGTTCACGATGGCTGGCTGGTGCAGCAGAACGTGGTGCGCCAGAACGGCCGTCGTTCGGTCCTGCTCAGCATCATCAAGAACGGCAACGCCTCGACCGTCAGCGTGGTCAAGGCGGTCCACAAGGCGCTCGAGGCCGCGCGCGCGGCGGCGCCTCCGGGCATGCAGATCAACGAGTTGTTCGATCAGTCGGTGTTCGTCAAGCAATCGGTGGAAGGCGTGCTGCGCGAGGGCGCCATCGCCGCCGGACTGACCGCGCTGATGATCCTCCTGTTCCTGGGATCATGGCGCTCGACGCTCGTGGTCATGATCTCGATTCCGCTGTCGATCCTCGCCTCGCTGATCGTGCTCCATTTCCTCGGCGAAACCCTCAACACCATGACGCTGGGCGGGCTGGCGCTGGCCGTGGGCATCCTCGTCGACGATTCCACCGTCACGATCGAGAACACCCATCGCCTGCTGACCGAGGAGGGGATGCCGCTGCCGCAGGCGACGCTGCACGGCGCGGCCGGCATCGCTGTTCCCACACTCGTCTCGACGCTTGCGATCAGCTGCGTCTTCACCTCCGTCGTCTTCCTGGAGGGACCGGCCAAATATCTGTTCACGCCGCTCGGCCTTGCCGTGGTTTTCGCAATGCTGGCATCCTACGGCCTGTCCAGGACATTGACGCCGATCATCATCGGCCTACTGCTCAAGGGCGAGCGCCACGATGCACCCGGCACCGCGCCGCGCGGACCGTTCGGGCGCTTTCACGCGGCGTTCGAGCGCAATTTCGAGACGATGCGCCATGCCTATTCGCGCTCGCTGACCGGATTGATCGAGCATCGCTTCATCATTCCGGCCGGAATGGCCGCCATTCTGGTCCTTGGTGTCGTGCTGTTCCCGCTGGTCGGCCGCGATTTCTTTCCGTTGATCGACGGCGGACAGATCCAGCTCCACGTGCGCGCGCCGGCAGGTAGCCGTATCGAGAACACGGAGCAAATCTTCCAGCAGGTCGAGGACAAGATCCGCGAGGTCATTCCGGACAGGGACCGTGCGCTGATCGTCGACAATATCGGCTTGCCCGCGCGCTCCTATAATCTGGCGTTCAGCGACGGCTCGACCATCGGCGTCAATGATGGCGTGATCCTGATCTCGCTGAAGGAGGGGCACCAGCCCACGGCCGACTACGTGCGCAGGCTGCGCGAGATCCTGCCGGCCGCGTTTCCGGAAGACACGTTCTACTTCCAGGCCGCAGACATCGTCACCCAGATCCTCAATTTCGGGCTGCCGGCCCAGATCGACGTGCGCACCGTCGGCTACGACAAGGCCAACAACCTGAAGGTCGCCAACGAATTGCGCCAGCGCATCGCGGCGATCCCGGGGATCGCCGACGCCCACCTTCAGCAGGAGGTGAACGCGCCGGCCTTCTACGCGGATATCGACCGCACCCGTGCGGCGCAGCTCGGCCTCAACGCCGATACGATCGCGACCAATCTCAATGTCAGCCTGAGCTCCTCAGAGCAGGTGACACCGAACTTCTGGACCGACCCGACATCCGGCATTCCCTATTATTTCGCGGTGCAGACGCCCGAGCGCCAGATCAGCTCGCTCAACGACCTCGCCAACACGCCGGTGTCGACGTCGCTGGCGTCAGCACAGAGCGATACCCCAATTCCCGGCCTGCTCGGCAACGTCACCACGTTCCGGCGCAGCACGATCCCGACCAACACCAACCAGGCCAATGTGCAGCCGGTCTACGAGGTCTATGCCAGCGTCCAGGGCCGCGATCTCGGCAGCGTGGCGAGCGAGATCAGCAAGGTCACGGCGGACCTCCAGAAGCAGCTCAAACCCGGCAACACCATTCAGGTGACTGGCCAGATCCAGAGCATGAACAGCGCTTTCATCAATCTCGGCACCGGCCTGCTGTTCGCAGCCGTGCTCGTCTATCTGCTCATGGTCGTGAACTACCAGAATTTCGGCGACCCCTTTGTCGTCATTCTGGCCTTGCCGGCAACGCTGTGCGGCATCCTGACCATGCTGTTCATCACCGGCACGACCCTCAACGTCCCATCGCTGATGGGAGCGATCATGGCGGTCGGCGTCGCCTCGGCGAATTCGATCCTGCTCGTGACCTTTGCCAGGGAGCAGCAGCTTGCAGGCAAGACCGCCTTCGAGGCTGCGATCGAGGCCGGCCATACCCGGATCCGGCCCGTGCTGATGACGGCGGCCGCGATGATCGTCGGCATGATCCCGATGGCGATCGGCGCGGCCGGCGAGGAGCAGAACGCCGCACTGGCCCGCGCCGTCATCGGCGGGCTCTTGTTTGCAACGCCGACCACGCTGCTGGTCGTGCCCTACCTGTTCGCGATGCTTCGCAAGGGCAACGACGGCAAGACACATCACGGGGTATTTGACGAGGTGCTGGAATGAACTTCAACGGACCAATCGAGCCGGAGCGCGTGACAGAGACGGACCGGGGCCGGGACGGCGCACCGCGGCGGCACGCGCGTCGTCGGGGAGGGCGCCTCGCCGGCTTCGGCCTGATCCTCGTGGCCGGCACGGCGCTGGCGTCGGGTGCATGGAGCCACTATGCGGAGCGACGCCAGGTGCTCGCGACGGCCGAGCAGGCGAGTGACTTCGTGCCGCAGGTCCGTGTCACCACCGTCGAGCCCAGCGACACGAACGAGGTCGTGAAGCTGCCGGCGACGACCTCCGCCTTCGCCAGCGCCAACATCTTCGCCCGGGCCAGCGGCTATGTCGCCACCCGCGCGGTCGATATCGGCGACCAAGTCAAGGCAGGCCAGTTGCTCGCCGAAATCGTCGCCCCCGAGCTCGATCACCAGATCGCCCAGGCCGAAGCGACGCTTGCCCAGCTCAACTGGTCGTTCCAGCAGGCCCAGGCGAACCGCGAGCTCGCCAAGGTCACCTGGGACCGCGATCGGCCGCTGGTCGACAAGGGATGGGTCACGGCGCAGCAGGGCACCATCGACGAGCAGACTCTCAAGGCCCAGGAGGCCGCGGTGTCGGTGGCCCAGGCCAATATCAGGGCGGAGGAGGCGCAGTTGCAGGTGCTTCGCCAGCAAAAGCTCTATCAGCGCGTGGTGGCCCCGTTCGATGGCGTCATCACCCAGCGCAACATCGACGTCGGCAGCCTGGTCCAGGCCGACGCGACCTCGGGCACCTTCATGTTCACGCTCCAGCAGGGCAATGTGATCCGTACCCAGGTGTTCGTACCGCAGGACGCCGCCTTCGGCCTCAAGCCCGGCATAGCCGCGGTGGTCCATGTGCCGGAGATGCCGGACCGGACCTTTCCAGGCACCGTGACCCGCATTGCGGACGCGCTCCAGCCGGGATCGCGGACGCTGCTCACCGAGGTCGACATTCCCAATCCCGACGCTGCGCTCACGTCGGGGATCTACTGCACCGTGGAACTGCGCATCCCACGCCGGACCCCAAGCTTCCGGATCTCTGCCGACGCCGTGATCTTCAACGCCGGCGGCATGCAGGTCGCCGTGGTGGACAATGGCGTCGTGCACCTCAGGAAGATCGACGTGCTGCGCGACCTCGGCCGCGAGCTCGAGGTCGACAGCGGCGTCAAGCGTGGCGACCAGATCATCCTCAATCCATCCGTCGATCTCGCCGACGGCGCCAAGGTCCGAGCCCAACCGACAACGACCGTGTCGTAGCCCGTAAGGGCAGGATTGGCGCGAGAGGCGAGCAGCCTGGATGCCGCTATGAGCCCATGGCCACCCATATCCATGATTCGCATAAGGTATATTATGGAATATATTTATATACAATCAGATCAATTGTTTAGACGGAATTCCTGCCATCTCAGCTTCACTCGAGCGCGACTTTCGGCCCGGCCCTCGAACGTTGTCCCAGCTCTTGACGGCTACTGTGCATGGGGTTGTTTTTCGCGTTTTTGAATCCGGCTCCATGTGCCGAAAGCGATATTGCCGTGACATTGTCCGGCTGCAATAAGCGAGGCTTCGCGAGATCGCAGATGACCTTCCGACGTGACCTCCGTATAGGTCTGCATCTCAGAACAACAACAAACCTTCCGAGGAAGCAGACCCATGAGCTTTTCCCGACGCACGCTTCTTAAGGCCTCCGCCGCGACCGCGGTGCTGGGCGGCCTCGGTGCGCCCCATGTGGCCCGCGCCCAGAGCGCCGAGTTCAGCTACAAATACGCCAATAACCTGCCGGACACCCATCCGCTGAACGTGCGCGCCAAGGAGATGGCGGCGGCGATCAAGAGCGAGACCAACGGCAAGTTCGACCTCCAGATCTTCCCGAACAACCAGCTTGGCTCCGACACCGACATGCTGAGCCAGATCCGCTCCGGCGGCGTCGAGTTCTTCACGCTGTCGGGCCTGATCCTGTCGACCCTGGTGCCGGCCGCGTCCATCAACGGCATCGGCTTCGCGTTCCCGGACTACGACACGGTCTGGAAGGCCATGGACGGCGATCTCGGCGCCCATGTCCGCGGCGAGATCAAGAAGGCCGGCCTCGAGGTGATGGACAAGATCTGGGACAACGGCTTCCGCCAGACCACGTCCTCGACCAAGCCGATCACCGGTCCGGACGACCTCAAGGGCTTCAAGATCCGCGTGCCGGTGTCGCCGCTGTGGACCTCGATGTTCAAGGCGTTCGATGCGGCGCCCGCCTCGATCAATTTCAGCGAGGTCTACTCCGCGCTCCAGACCAAGATCGTCGAGGGCCAGGAGAACCCGCTGGCGATCATCTCGACCGCAAAGCTCTACGAGGTGCAGAAATACTGCTCGCTGACCAACCACATGTGGGACGGCTTCTGGTTCCTGGCCAATCGCCGCGCCTGGAGCGCGCTGCCGGAGGATGTGCGCACCATCGTCGCCAAGAACATCAATGCCGCCGCGGTCAAGGAGCGCGAGGATACCGCCAAGCTCAATGCCAACCTCCAGCAGGAGCTCGCGGCCAAGGGCCTGACCTTCAACCAGCCAACGGTCGCGCCGTTCCGCGACAAGCTGCGGACCGCCGGCTTTTATGCCGAGTGGAAAGGCAAATATGGCGATCAGGCCTGGGACCTCCTGGAGAAGGCCGTCGGCAAGCTCTCGTAACGCGTTGGGGCCGTCATGGCTCATATCGAGGTTGAGGTGACCGAAGTGGCGGGCGAGGCGGCTGTTCAGTCCCCTCGCCGATCCTCACTGCTGGCTTCGCTCGAACGCGTCCTCGGCCTTGCCGTCGAAATCCCGGCTGCGACCCTGGTGGTCGCCGAGATCGTGATCCTGTTTGCCGGCGTGGTCGCGCGCTACGGCCTGCACCGGCCGCTGATCTGGTCGGATGAACTCGCCTCGATCCTGTTCCTGTGGCTGGCCATGCTGGGCGCGGCGGTCGCATTCCGCCGCTCCGAGCACATGCGCATGACCGCGGTCGTCGCGAGTGCCAAGCCTGCCATGCGGGCCTATCTCGACCTGGTCGCGACCGCTGCGGCGCTGGCGTTCCTGGCGCTGATCGTCTGGCCATCCGCCGATTACGCCTACGAGGAAAGCTTCATCACCACGCCGGCGCTCCAGATCTCGAACATGTGGCGCGCCGCGGCCTTGCCGGCCGGCATCTGCCTGATGGCGGTCTTCGCGCTGCTGCGACTGCTGCGCGCCGCCGATTACCGCATGGTGCTGACGGCGGTGATAACAGTTGCCGTCATCGTCGGTCTATTCTGGCTGGCGCAGCCTTATCTGCGGCCGCTCGGCAACCTCAACCTCGTCATCTTCTTCGTCGGCGTCGCCGGCTTCTGCGTCTTTGCCGGCGTTCCCATTGCGTTCGGCTTCGGCCTTGCGATCTTCGGCTATCTGGCGCTGACCACGCGCACGCCGGTCATGGTGCTGATTGGACGGATGGACGAGGGCATGAGCCATCTCATCCTGCTCTCGGTGCCGCTGTTCGTGTTCCTGGGGCTGCTCATCGAGATGACCGGCATGGCGCGGGCCATGGTGGCGTTCCTGGCGAGCCTGCTCGGGCATGTCCGCGGCGGCCTGCATTACGTGCTGGTCGGCGCCATGTACCTGGTCTCCGGCATTTCGGGCGCCAAGGCCGCGGACATGGCTGCGGTTGCGCCCGTGCTGTTCCCGGAAATGAAACAGCGCGGCGCCCGCCCCGGCGACCTCGTTGCGCTTCTTGCGGCGACGGGGGCCCAGACCGAGACCATTCCGCCGAGCCTCGTGCTGATCACGATCGGCTCGGTCACCGGCGTCTCGATCGCGGCGCTGTTTACCGGCGGCCTGCTGCCCGGCGTCGTGCTCGCCGTCACGCTCTGCATGCTGGTGTGGTGGCGCTACCGCCATGAGGACATGAGCCATGTCCGCCGCGCCACGGGCAGCGAGATCGGCAAGACCTTCGTCGTCGCCCTGCCCGCGCTCGCGCTGCCCTTCGTGATCCGCTACGCCGTGGTCGAGGGCATCGCCACGGCCACCGAAGTCTCCACCATCGGCATCGTCTATGGCGCCCTGGTCGGCCTGCTGGTCTATCGCCGCTTCGACTGGCGGCGGCTGTTTCCGATGCTGGTCGAGACCGCGGCGCTGTCGGGCGCCATCCTCCTGATCATCGGCACCGCCACCGGCATGGCCTGGGGCCTGACCCAATCCGGCTTCTCGCGCTCGCTGGCGGCGGCCATGACGGGATTGCCGGGCGGCTCGGCGACCTTCATCGCCGTGTCCATCCTGGCCTTCACCATCCTCGGCAGCGTGCTGGAGGGCATCCCGGCGATCGTGCTGTTCGGGCCGCTGCTGTTTCCGATTGCCCGCGCCGTCGGCGTGCACGAGGTGCACTATGCGATGGTGATCATTCTGGCCATGGGTATCGGGCTATTCGCCCCGCCCTTCGGCGTCGGCTATTATGCCGCCTGCGCCATCGGACGCGTCGACCCGGCCGAAGGCATCAGGCCGATCTGGGGCTATCTGCTGGCGCTGCTGGTGGGATTGATCATCGTCGCGATCTTCCCGTGGATTTCGATCGGATTTCTTTGACGCGGTTTAAGGAGGGTGTCGATGAGCGAGCGGCAGAACCCCTACAATATCGGCCTCGACAAGACGCCCGCCAACTACGTGCCGCTGAGCCCGCTGAGCTTTCTCGCGCGCAGCGCCGCGGTCTATCCCGATCACGTCAGCACGGTCTACGAAGGCCGCAGCTTCACCTGGGCGCAAACCTATGAGCGCTGCCGGCGCTTTGCGTCTTACCTCGCAGGCAAGGGCATCGGCGTCGGCGACACCGTCGCGGCAATGCTGCCGAACATCCCGGCGATGAACGAGGTGCACTTCGCGGTGCCGATGACCGGCGCCGTGCTCAACGCGCTCAACATCCGCCTCGATGCACCTTCGATCGCGTTCCAGCTCGATCATGGCGGGGCCAGGATCATCCTGGTCGATCCCGAGTTTTCGGGCGTGATCACCGATGCGCTGTCACAGATGAGCGGCCCAAAACCGTTCGTGATCGACGTCGACGATGCCGCCTTCAAGGGCGGCACGCGCATTGGCGAAATCGAATATGAGGCCGCCGTGGCGCAGGGCGACCCTGATTTCACCGCGATCCCGCCGAAGGACGAATGGGACGCGATCGCGCTGAGCTACACCTCGGGCACGACCGGTAATCCCAAGGGCGTCGTCACGCATCATCGCGGCGCTTATCTCAACGCCGTCAGCAACATCCTTGCCGGCAATCTCGGCCAGCATCCGGTCTATCTGTGGACGCTGCCGATGTTCCATTGCAACGGCTGGTGCTTCCCCTGGACCATCGCGGCCTCAGCCGGCATCAATGTCTGCCTGCGCAAGGTCGAGCCGACCAAGATCTTCGAGCTGATCAAACTGCACGGCGTCACCCACATGTGCGGCGCGCCGATCGTCTACAACACGCTGATCAATGCGCCCGATGCCCCGAAGGGCAATGCCGCCCGCCGCGTCGTCGGCCTGATCGCCGGCGCGGCGCCGCCCGTTGCGGTGCTCGAAGGCGCAGAAAACATCGGCATCAAGCTGACGCATGTCTACGGCCTGACCGAAGTCTACGGCCCCGCTTCCGTCTGCGCCGAGCAGCCCGGCTGGGACGAGCTTCCGCCGGCCGAACGCGCACGCATGAAGCGCCGGCAGGGTGTGCCCTACCCGCTCGAGGAAGGCGTCACCGTGATCAATCCGCAGACCATGCAGGAGGTGCCGCGCGACGGCGAGACCATCGGCGAGGTCATGTTCCGCGGCAACATCGTGATGAAGGGCTACCTCAAGAACGAGAAGGCGACGAAGGAAGCCTTCGAGGGCGGCTGGTTTCACACCGGCGATCTCGGCGTGCTCGACGAGCACGGCTACGTCATCATCAAGGACCGCTCCAAGGACATCATCATCTCGGGCGGCGAGAACATTTCCTCGGTCGAGGTCGAGGACATCCTCTACAAGCACCCGGCCGTGCTGTTCGCCGCCGTCGTCGCCAAGCCCGATCCGAAATGGGGCGAGGTGCCCTGCGCCTTCGTCGAGCTGAAGGACGGCGCCAGTGCGACCGAGGCCGACATCATCGCCTTCTGCCGCAGTCACATGTCGGGCTTCAAGACGCCGAAGGCGATCGTGTTCGGGCCGATCCCGAAGACGTCGACGGGCAAGATCCAGAAATTCCTGCTGCGCAACCAACTGGGATCAGCGAAGGCAATATCCGCCTGAGCCGATTTCCCGTTTCAAAACACGGATCGACGCCGGCGGCATCGAGAAAGTTTCGGCAGCGTTGAGCCTTCGCCCGGCTCATTGCGTCTCCAGCCGCAGGCCGTCGTAAGCCGGCACCACGCCCGATGGCAGCGACTGTCGGATGGCTTCGTAATCGACATCGGCCGTCATGTTGGTGATGACCGCGCGCTTCGGCCTGAAACGTTCGATCCAGGACAGCGCGTCGTTGATGCTGAAATGGCTGACATGGCTGGTGTAGCGCAGCCCGTCGACGATCCAGAGGTCGAGATTTTCCAGCGCTCCCCAGCTCTCGCGCGGGATGTCGTTGAGGTCGGGCGTGTAGGCGGCGTCCCCGATGCGATAGCCGAGCGCGGGAATGGCGCCATGCTGCACAAGGAAGGCCGTCATCGTCACGGCACCACCCTTCCCCAGGATGGTCCGGCTTTCGCCGGCCTCGATCGAATGACGGGTCAGGATCGGTGGATAGTCGCTGCCCTCCGGCGAGATGAAGCAATAGGAGAACCGCGCCATGATGTCCTTGGCGGTCGACAGGTTGAAGTAGGTCGGGATACGCCGCCGCATGTGCATGACGACCGAGCGCAGATCGTCCATGCCGTGGGTCTGGTCGGCGTGCTCGTGGGTCAGGAACACCGCGTCGATGTGATCCACATTGGTCGAGAGCAATTGCTCGCGCAGGTCTGGCGAGGTGTCGATCACGATCCGTGTCGTGCCGTGCTCGGATGTCCGTTCGACCAGCAGCGAGCAGCGGCGGCGGCGGTTCTTTGGATTGCTCGGATCGCAGGCGCCCCAGCCGAGCGCCGGGCGCGGCACGCCGGCGGAGGAGCCGCAGCCCAGGATCGTCAGCGTCAGCGTCATGCGGCTCCCGGATTCAAGCTGGCACCTTGGAGAACAGGCGGAAGAAGTTTTCGGTGGTCTGGCGCGAGATCTCTTCAAACGACACGCCGCGCGCCTCAGCCAGCACTTTTGCGACCTCGACCACATAGGCCGGCTCGTTGCGCTTGCCGCGGAACTTGCCGGGCGCAAGGTAGGGCGAGTCTGTTTCAACCAGAATACGGTCAGGCGGCAACTCGGCCGCGAGCGCGCGCAGCGCCTCCGACTTCTTGAAGGTCAGGATGCCCGTGAAGCCGATGTACAGGCCGAGCGACACCGCCTTCAGCGCCAGCTCGCGCCCGCCGGTGTAGCAATGCAGCACGGCGCGAAACGATCCGCGTGCCGCCTCCTCTTCCAGGATGCGGCCGCAATCCTCGTCCGCCTCGCGGGTGTGGATCACCAGCGGCAAGCCGGTCGCGCGTGCAGCCGCGATGTGGGCGCGAAAGCCCCTCGCCTGCGCTTCCGGCGAGCCGTTGTCGTAGAAATAGTCGAGCCCGGCCTCGCCGAGCGCCACGACCTTGGGATGCTGCGTCAACGCGATCAGCTCGTCCGGCGCGATGCCGTCTTCCTCATCCGCGTTGTGCGGATGGGTGCCGACCGAGCAGTAGACATCGTCGAAGCGCTCGGCGATGGCCAGAAGCCGAGTGAGCTTACGCACCCGTGTCGAGATCGTGACCATGCGCCCGATTCCGGCGGCACGCGCACGCGACACGATCCCGTCGAGATCTTCCGCAAAGTCGGGGAAGTCGAGATGGCAATGACTGTCGACCAGCATCGTCCGAACGCCTCAGGCCGCCGGCTCGATGTAGCGCGGGAAGGCCGGCGTCGGCGCGGGCAGCGTCGAGCCGCGCGCGATGCGCTTGGCGCCGCCGAGTGTCGCGAAATTGCGCTCGCCTTCGGGGACACCGAGGCTGTCGAGCAGCAATCCCGAGGCGGTCGGCATCGCCGGCTGGGCCAGGATCGCGATCTGGCGCACGACCTCGGCGGTGACATAGAGCACCGTCTTCTGCCTGGCAGGATCGGTCTTGGCGAGCGCCCACGGCGCCTCGCCCGCGAAATAGCGGTTGGCTTCTGCGACCACCGCCCATACGGCGTTGAGCCAGTGATGGATCTGCTGCGTCGCCATCGCCTCGCGGCTTGCTGCGATCATGCCGTCGGCCATCGCCAGGATGGCCTTGTCGTTGTCGCTGAACTCACCCGGCTCCGGCAGCACGCCGCCGAGTTGCTTGCCGATCATCGACAGCGAGCGCTGCGCAAGGTTGCCGAGATCGTTGGCGAGATCGGCATTGATGCGCGCGACGATGGCCTCGTGGTTGTAGTTGCCGTCCTGGCCGAACGGCACCTCGCGCAGGAAGAAATAGCGCATCTGGTCGACGCCATACTGGTCGGCAAGGTTGAAGGGATCGACGACGTTGCCGACCGACTTCGACATCTTCTCGCCCCTGTTGAACAGGAAGCCGTGGGCATAGACCCGCTTCTGCACGGGAATGCGGGCCGACATCAGGAACGCCGGCCAGTACACCGCATGGAAGCGGATGATGTCCTTGCCGATGATGTGCACATCGGCCGGCCAATAGCGCCAGTTCTTGTCGCTTTCGTCGGGGAAGCCGACCCCGGTGATGTAGTTGGTGAGCGCGTCGACCCAGACATACATCACGTGCTCTTCGTCGCCGGGCACCTTGACGCCCCAGTCGAAGGTGGTGCGCGAGATCGAGAGATCGCGCAGTCCGCCCTTGACGAAGCTCACCACCTCGTTGCGGCGCGAGTCCGGGCCGATGAAATCGGGATGATCGGTATACAGCTTGAGCAGCTTGTCCTGATAGGCGGACAGGCGGAAGAAGTAGCTCTTCTCCTCGACCCATTCGACCGGCGTGCCTTGCGGCCCGAGGCGCACGCCGTCGTCGTTCAGGCGCGTCTCGTCCTCGGCGTAGTAGGCTTCGTCGCGCACCGAGTACCAGCCCGCATAGGTGTCGGCATAGATGTCGCCGTTCGCTTCCATGCGCCGCCAGATCTCCTGGGTGGAGCGGTGGTGCTGCTCTTCGGTGGTGCGGATGAAACGATCGAACGACACGTTGAGCCGCTCGTCCATCGCCTTGAAGCGGGCGGCGTTGCGGGCCGCGAGCGCGGACGGGGTCAGGCCCTCGTTCTGCGCGGTCTGAATCATCTTCAGGCCGTGCTCGTCGGTGCCGGTCAGGAAGAACACGTCCTTGCCGTCGAGCCGTGCAAAGCGTGCCAGCGTGTCGGTGGCGATCGCCTCATAGGCGTGGCCGATATGCGGGTTGCCGTTGGGATAGGCGATCGCGGTCGTGATGTAGAAGACGTTGTCGCGCGCAGGAGCCGCGGCGGGCGCTGCGGCCTGCGGAGCTGCAACCGGCTTCGGCGCGCGTGGCGCCTTCGGCTTGGCAGCCTTTGGCGGAGCGACGACAGCAGCCGGCGCCGCGGGCGGCGCAATTGCCCTCGCCTTCTTGGCCACCTTCTTCGCAGGTGCCTTGTTCGCAGGTGCCTTGTTCGCAGGCGCCTTGGCCGTTTTCTCGGCGGCCTTTGTCTTTGAAGCCTTCTTCGCGACAACCTGCTTCTTCGCAGTCTTCTTGCCGGCCTTCTTTGCCGTCTTCGCAGCGCTCTTCTTCACGCCCTTCTTGGCGGCAGCCTTCTTGCTCTTCTTGACCTTCTTGGCAGCTTTGCGCGCGAGCGCCTTCACGGCCTTTTTGGGAGCCTTCTTCGCAGCTTTCTTGCCGCTCTTGCGCTTGACGGATTTTTTAGCTCGCGTTGCCACGACGAATTCCTTTACCGGCTTCTCAAAAATTTGGAAACGAACCTGCGTTAGGTTGTTGTTTTGAGCATGATCCTCTCGGAAAACCGCACCACACTTTTCCGGATCATGCTCTAGCGCGTTGCGTCCGCCAGCCAGCCGAACACCGAGAAAACCAAGGGCTTTCGCTCCAGATTGTAGGTTTCGGTGTCACGCGCGGCGCGGACGATCTTTTCCCATACCTCAGCTAGGCGCGCAAGGCGCGGCAGGTTCTGGTTGGCATTCGCCTCATCCACATGCAGGCGTTCCGCGATCCAGCGGTCGATACCGTCGATGAAGGCCGCAAGCGCGACGCGGTCGCTGGTGCCGAGCGAATCGCCGAGCGTGTGCAATTCGCGCGGATCGACCTGGGGAAGTCGCGCCAAAAGCGCCGCCGTGCGCTGCTGGAGTTTCAGCGCATCGCCGCCGAGCAGCGTCAGCGCCCGCGCGACGCTGCCCTCCGAGGCCTCCGCCGCTTCGCGCAACGCCAGATCGGTTGGAGCGAGGCCGGCCGCTTCGGCCGCTGCACTGATCACCTCGTCCGTTCCGAGCGGCCGCAGGCGCAGCTTGCGACAGCGTGACTGAATTGTGGCGAGTACGCGCGCGGGCGCGTGGCTCACCAACAGGAACAGCGATTGCTGCGGCGGTTCCTCCAAAATCTTCAGAAGTGCGTTGGCCGCATTCGGATTGAGCTCGTCCACGGTGTCGACGATGCAGACGCGCCAGCCCTCAGCTGCGGCCGTCGAGCCGAAGAACGAAATCGTCTCGCGCGTCTCGTCCACGGTGATCACGGTGCGCATCACGCCGCGGTCGTTCGCCGTGCGCTCCAGTGTCAGCAGCCCGCCATGGGACTCTGCGGCAACCTGGCGAGCCACGGCGTCATCAGGGTCGACTGCCAGGCTCTCGGCGCGCTGCACGACGTCCGCCAGCGGTTGGCCGTGCGCCAGCACAAAGCGCGCCATGCGGTAGGCCAGCGTCGCCTTGCCGATCCCCTGCGGCCCGCCGATCAGCCAGGCATGCGGAATGCGCCCGCTGCGATAGGCCGACAGCAGCGCCGTCTCGGCCTCGCGATGGCCGAACAGACGGCTCGTCTCGCGCGGATGCGGAATGGCGGTCTCGCGCTCGGCCTGACGCGGGCTCATGCCGACACCACCGAGGCTGGCGTCGGAAGGAGACGATCGCGCAGTGCGTTCCAGACGCGGCCCGCGACTGTGTCGGGGTCGGAATTGGCGTCGATCAGCACGCATCGCGCAGGATCGTCCGCGGCGATCTTGCGATAGGCCTCGCGCAGGCCCTGATGGAAGCTGAGCTGCTCGCCCTCGAACCTGTCAGGCGTGCCGCTGCCGCGGCGGGCGGCGGCGCGCTGGAGGCCGATCTCGACCGGCAGGTCGAGGATGATGGTGAGGTCCGGCTTGAGATCGCCGATGGTGACGCGCTGCATCGCGTTGATCAGAGCCGGCGAAACGCTGCCGAGGCTGCCCTGATAGGCGCGCGTCGAGTCGGCGAAGCGGTCGCACAGCACCCAAATGCCCTGCTTGAGTGCGGGGTCGATCACGGTGTGGACATGGTCATCGCGCGCGGCCGCGAACAGCAGCGTCTCGGCTTCGGGCCCGAGCAGCTTACCCATGCCCGACAGCACCAGATGGCGCATGATCTCGGCACCCGTCGAGCCGCCCGGCTCGCGCGTCACAAGGGTGCGCATCCTTGCTGCCTTGAGGCGGTCGGCGAGCTTCTTGATCTGGGTGGACTTGCCAGTCCCCTCGCCGCCCTCAAAGGTGATGAAGCGTCCGCGTCCGGACGGCCGCTGTGTCGCGCTTTCACTCATGGTCAGAGCTTCTCGGCGCCTGCGCGGAACATGCCGATCACGAGCTCGCTGGCGCCGTCGATGGCGCGGCGCATGGTCGAGCCGGTGCCGACTGCCTCGGCGGCATAGACCGGCGTCTCCACCGCGATGTTGCCGCTGCGCCAGACCTTGACCACACCGACCCTCTGGCCGGCTTCGACCGGGGCCCGCACCGGACCGCTATAGACGACGCGCGCGATCAGCTTGTCGCTGCCGTTCTTGTGCACCATCACCTTCACGGGCGTCTTGGCGACCAGCTTCACCGAGCGGCTCTCGCCGCCGAACACCTTGGCGTAGCCGACCTGCTGGTCGGCCGCGATCAGCGTGCGGGTCTCGAAATTGCGAAAACCCCATTCCAGCATCTTCTTGGCTTCGGTGGCGCGATCCTCGGGGTCTTCGAGCCCGTTGACGACGACGATCAGCCGCGTACCGTTCTGCACCGCCGAGCCGACCATGCCATAGCCGCCCTCCTTGGTGTAGCCGGTCTTCAGGCCGTCAGCGCCCTCCATCGAATTGAGCAGCGGATTGCGGTTGGGCTGTCGGATCTTGTTCCAGGTGTACTCCTTCTCGCCGAACAGTTTGTAGAACTCCGGAAAGTCCAGGATGATGTGGCGGGCGAGGATGCCGAGCTCGCGCACCGTCATCTTGTTGCCGGGGTCGGGCAGACCGTTGGAGTTGCCGAAGGTCGACTTGGTCATGCCGAGCTCGCGGGCGCGCTTGGTCATGAAGTCGGCGGCAAAGATCTTCTCATTGCCGGCGATGCCTTCGGCCAGCGCGATGCAGGCATCGTTGCCGCTCTGGATGATCGCGCCGTGCAGGAGATCGTCGACCGAGACCTTGCTGTTGATGGCGGCGAACATGGTCGAGCCGCCCGACGGCGCCCCGCCCTTGCGCCAGGCGTTCTCGCTGATCCGGTATTCGTCGGTCAGCTTCATGTCGCCCTTCTTGATGGCGTTGAAGACGACTTCCGCCGTCATCAGCTTCATCATGCTGGAGGGAGCGCGCAGCTCGTCGGCGTTCTTCTCGAACAGCACGCTGCCGCTGGAGGCCTCGATCAGGATCGCGGTGGGGGCATCGCCGTCAAAGCCGGACTCTTCCGCCTTCTTGGCACCCTGGACGCTCTGGTTGGCAGCGTAGAGCACTCCGCACCAACCGAGGCTCGCGAGCAGCATCCCGGCGACAAGCGCGCGCACCAGCATGCCGGAGGTGAAGCGGCTGCGACGGAGCGAAATGAGACGAAATGCCATGGCCAAGCCCTGAGAGCGGCGTTCTAACAGTCGGAACCGGCGCGAACAACATGAGGCTGGTGCCGGAACCCGAGATTGCACGATTCTCGTCACACCCCTATCGTGGCACCTCATATTTCTCGACCAAACCCCTGAAACAAGGCGGAAAAGCGATGTCTTCCACCCGCGTGATCAAGGCCAACGGGATCGATCTGTTCATCCGCGAGGCCGGCCAGGGACCGCTGGTGGTGCTGTGCCATGGCTGGCCGGAATTGTCGTATTCCTGGCGCCACCAGATCCCGGCGCTGGCGGCCGCCGGGTTTCACGTCGTCGCCCCCGACATGCGCGGCTACGGCCAGAGCGCGGCGCCGTCCGACGTGGGCGCCTATTCGATCTTCGACACGGTCGGTGACATCGTCGGCCTCGTGCAGGCGCTTGGCGAGAAGAAGGCGATGGTGGTCGGCCACGATTGGGGGGCGCCGGTCGCCTGGCACGCGGCGCTGTTCCGCCCCGACATCTTCACGGCGGTGGCGGGCCTGAGCGTGCCGCCGCCATTCCGCGGCCGCGGCAAGCCGCTCGACCTGCTGCGTCAGGGCGGCGTGACCAACTTCTATTGGCAGTATTTCCAGACACCGGGAGTCGCCGAGGCCGAGTTCGAGCAAGACGTTGCCCGCACCATGCGCATCGTGCTCGGCGGACGCGGCCTTGCCGATCCCTCCGCGGCCATGTTCGTGCAGGAGGGCAAGGGATTTCTCGGCCACGCGACTGCGGATGAGCCGCTGCCGGACTGGCTGAGCGAGGCCGACCTCGCCTACTTCACCGAGACCTTCCGCAAATCCGGCTTCCGCGGCGGGCTGAACTGGTATCGCAACCTCGACCGCAATTGGGAGCTGACAGCGCCCTGGCAGGATGCGCAGATCCGCCAGCCGTCCCTCTTCATTGCCGGCTCGAAGGACGCCGTCATCACCGGCCTGATCGGCGCCAAGCGCGTCAACGAACTCGAGCGCGTGCTGCCAAATCTGAAGCGCAAGCTGATCATCGAGGGCGCGGGCCACTGGGTGCAGCAGGAACGGCCCGACGAGGTCAACGCCGCGCTGGTGAAGTTCTTGCGGGAGAGCGCGGCTTAGTAGAGGCCGCGGCCGCTCAGGATGCTGCGGGCCTCGGCGGCGCCGTCGGAGGTCGACGGGGCGCTCTCGGTGGCGTAGCGGCCGTCCTCGTCATAGGACACGGCGCGCGCGTTCTGGAGCGCCCGGCCCCGGCTGCGGCTCGAGGCCGACATTTCCGAGGTCGCATTGAGTGAGGCCATGTCGGCCGAGGTGGTGCCGAGATTGTAGGGGCGCCCCTCCGGCATCGGAACCTCGCCGCGGATGGTGCCACGGTTCGACGAGGGCAGCTCCGGCACGAAGGGCCTTGCCGAGGCGACCCGGACCATCGAGGGCGACGGCGCCGGGATCCCGGTACGCAGGGTCGCCATCAGCTGGCGGTCATCGGAGCCTTCAAGCGGCGCCCGGCCGACATATTCGACGCGGACCTTGGCGACGCCATTGCCTTTGAATTCAAGGAGTTCGGCGGCTTTGTTCGAGACGTCGATGAGCCGGTTGCCGTGATAGGGACCGCGGTCATTGACGCGGACGATCAGCGACTTGCCGTTCGAGACGTTGGTCACCCGCGCATAGGACGGCATCGGCAGGGTCGGATGCGCCGCCGTCAGCGAGGTCATGTCGAACACCTCGCCATTGGCAGTCAGGCGGCCGTGGAAATCATCGCCGTACCAGGACGCCATGCCCTCGGCGCGGTAGTTGACGTCCTCCTCCGGCACGTAGGTCCGGCCGGCGACCACGTAGGGCTTGCCGACGCGGTAGGTGCCGCCGCCCTTGGGGACCGGATCACCCAAAGCCACGACCCGGGGGCTCGAGGACACGCCGTATTTCGGATCGACGCGGCTGGCGAACTTGTTGGAGGACGCGCAATTGGCGAGCGCGAGGCAGGTCGCGGCCGCCGCAACACCACGCGCGGCCCGCAAAACCGAATCTGACCGTCGGATCCCCATTCGCCCCAAATACCATTCTGCCGGAGGCGTGCCCAACCCGCTTTGGCGACGGGGAGCGCTGTCCGGTCCTTTGCACCGAGGCGGCCCACCACCGCTTCGGACGTCGTGACGATATCGCAACCCGAACACGGCGGAAATGGGGAGCCTGCGGCGATCGCGCGGAGATGGTAAACGGCGCGTTCGCTTTCCCCAGTTGATCTACGGAGCTCAGGCACCTGCTCTGTGCCACTCCTGGACATTCTGTTGCGCCAAATCCTCACTCCACCCCCATTGTCGCGCCGCTCACTGGAATTCTTTTGACTGTGCAAGGCCGCACGCGTTCTCTCGGACGCAAGGGCGGGATTTGGAATTTAACGATGATCGAGACGGTTTCGGCACTGATGGGTCTGGTAAGCGCGGGGATCTTCCTGGCCCATGCGTTTGAAGGTTACCGTACGAGGGCCTGAGGGCACTCGCGCGGACGGCAAGCATCACCTCTTTCAAGACGGCACGTTCGGACAATTTTAATCGATCCGACCGAGCATCGCAGACGAGAGCGGCAGGTGTCCCATGCGCAATCATGACCTGGTATCCGATGGCTTCCTGGCATTGACCGCAGGCGGTCTGGTGCTGTTGTGCTCGAGCCTTGTCGCGCTGGCTTTCGGCTGATCGCGACACCCTTTCCTCGCCTTCCAGCCACGACCGTACTGCGCCGCAACACTGGTGTTTGTCCGGAATTGCCCTGCTCCCGTTTAGTTGATTGAATTTCCGCGTTCGGCGCCTCGACTCATTTCAAGAGGCCATCACCAACGAAGGTGACGCACATGCTTGCCGAGAAATTCTTCCTGGTCCTGGAATCGCTGATCCGCGGCGACCGGACCTATCCGGACGGAAGTCCCCGGGTCATCAGCACCTCACCGCACGTCCCGGTGAAGCTGCCCGACCGGAAATAGACCGGATGGTCTTCGCTTCCCGTCACGTGCCGCTCAGCGCAGGCCAAGCAGCGAGCGACGATAGAAGCTGTCGCGGGCCTCGCCGAGGCAGACGTAGCTGCCGTCAAAACCCTGGCCGTACCGCCTCTGGCCCCTCGCGTAGTAGAGGCCCTTCCTGAAATCCAGCCAGACCACCTGATCGCGCGGACAATGGCGCTGCGCTTGCGCCTCGTAGCGAAACGGCGTCAGTGGCGTGGCCGACACCTCGCCGGCGCCAAGCATCGTCGCCGCAACAAGCGCGATCCTCCCGAGCCCGTTGCCAAAGCCGCTCCGCACGTCCCGCCTCCCGCGATCCAGGCCGTCTCGTGACGGCCGCCCGGCACGGTAGCACGAAACGGCATGGTCCCTGGAAGGCTGCAAGCGCACCTCGCGTCTTCCGCCGGCCATCTTGTCGGGCTACATGAAAGCGAGATTCATCGCGATGCGAGGATGCTGCCTGAATGTCGGTTGAGCCTGCCCCCACGACCGAAGCCCGCCCGCCCTCGCCGCGCCTCGGCCTGCTGCCGATGATCATCTTCGGCTCGCGCTGGCTGCAACTGCCGCTCTATCTCGGATTGATCGTGGCGCAATGCGTCTACATCGCGCTGTTCCTCAAGGAGCTCTGGCATCTGTCCTGGCACGCGCTCGACCTGACCGAGCAGCAGATCATGATGAGCGTGCTGGCGCTGATCGACGTCGTGATGATCTCCAATTTGCTGGTGATGGTCATCGTCGGCGGCTACGAGACGTTCGTGTCGCGGCTCGATCTCCAGGGCCATCCCGACGAGCCGGAATGGCTCGGCCACGTCAATGCGAGCGTCCTGAAGATCAAGCTCGCCATGGCGATCATCGGCATCTCCTCGATCGCGCTGCTCCGCACCTTCATCGAGGCCGGCAATCTCGGCTCGAGCCGTGCTGGCTTCACCGAGACTGGCGTGATGTGGCAGGTGCTGATCCACATCACCTTCATCGTCTCGGCGCTCGGCATCGCCTACGTCGACAAGCTCAGCGACTCCGGAATGCGCAACAAGCATGCCGAGTAGGACCCGCCCGCTTCGCCGCGCTCACTCTTTGGCTTCGAGTTGTTGAATGGCCTGATGCAGGCATTCCTGGAACTTCGCGGCGACCTGCTCGCGCGCCACGCCCTTGGCGGCGAGATCGGCTGACACCTTGTCCACGACCTCGTCCATCGTCCGGCTCTCCAGATGGTCCGTCGCCAGCGCTGTGGAATAGCTCTTGGCGGCATCGCCGCTGAGTCCGAGCTGGCTTGCGGCCCAGAGCCCGAGCAGCTTGTTCGACCGGGCCGTGGCCCTGAACATGAGCTCCTCGTCGTGGACGAATTTAGCCTCAAAGCCCTGCTCGCGCTTGTCGAACGTGGTCATAGTCAGCTCCATTGCGTTTTCGCTGATGAGGATCGGACTGGCTGGGAGCGAACGTCTCCGTCATTCACGTCAGTTGAGGATCATTTGAATCTTCGGGCGGAAGGCAAACGCCGTCAAGCCTTCCGCTGGCGGCAGGCCCGGCGCCGCATGGCCCGGAGAACATCGAGAGCTGACGCATGAACAGAGAGCTGCGGGAGTTTCGACGGATTGAGCGGGTCTGCCTGAGGGCCCCATCGCCCCGCCACGCAATGGCAGGCGCCGTCCTGGCGCTCAAGCTCGCCTTGGGCGCGACGCAACGGCACCACGTCCAGCCCCGTCGGAGGATCAATCAAGGAGATCTTGGCGCGGCGACCTCGTTCCGTCAGTCCTTTGCGGTTGCCGCTTCGCGTGCAAGCCGCTCGGCCCTCAGCCGCTCCTTGTTGGCGTAGAACTGCTTCTGCGCCTCCTCATGGTCGCGCATGGCCTTCTCGGCCTCGATCCGGCGTGCCGCATCGCGCGCCTGGCGCTGTTCGGGGGTCAGGGGTTTGCGTCGGAAGGAAAGGTCTTCGCTCATGGCAAGACAACGCGGCAGCGGGGCAACGGTTCCACCCCGAACCGGGCGGGCGGCCCGGGTCAAACCGAAATATCCGCATCGTCAGGACGTTACCGGCAGGAAGACCTCAACATCGCCCGCAGCCATCCCAGCAGGACAGGCCGCCCAAAAACAAAATCCCGAAAAACAACCCCATGCACAGTAGCTAAGTCCTGCTGGCGCAACGGTTTTTGGAATCCACGAAACGCCCTTTGACGCGTCGGGCAAAACAGTGGCATTCTGCCACCTTCGGAAAATCCGTTGGCCATGAGAGTCGGCACCGGCTCGGGGCAGCCGGATCGGTTGACGTTAGACGCGTCGCGGCCGCCAGCGGAGCAGCGGCAATCGCCCCCAACGCGAAGATGCCTTTCGCGGACAAACTGCTGTTTACCGATGCGAAGCTGCAAGCTCCGCAAGAATTCGCGCGGCGATCAATACCGGACGCTTGGCGCACCGTCGCGCGAATGGGCCGACCAGCAAATCGCTGGCACGAAACGTCAGCCGCTTTTCCTCCTTCGCAGGATGAGGAGGCGCGTCGAGAGTTCGCGGCAGCTTCGGAACACGACGTCATTGAGACAGGTCAATACGACCAAGCCCAAGCTCTGGGATCTTAACTTCGGCAAGCAGATGGAGACGGCCATGTCACAGCAGAGCAGCATGCATTTCTACCTCAGTTGGGCCAAGGAGCGGATCGACGAAATGGACGCTGCATTGGCCTCGTTCGAGGTCAAAGTCGGCCAGGCCAAGGCTGAGTCCAGGGTCAAGACCGATCAGCTCCTGTCCGATCTGACCAAGCGCCGTGACGAGTTTCAGGCCCTGCTCAAGACCCAGGCCGAGGCGGGCGAAACCGCCTGGGCGGGCGCCAAGACGGAGCTTGAGAGGCAATGGGCCGGGTTCGAGGCCCAGGTGAAGACCTACTTCGAAGGCGCTGGCAAACAGCTTGAGCAGCAGCAGGCCACGTTCAAGGACGTTGCGGCGGCACAGTCCAAGGCCTGGCGCGAAGCTGCGGACAAATTCCGCGAGACCGCGGGCAAAGTGGCCGCAGCCCGCACCGTTGATGTCGATGCCGCGCTCAAGCAAATGAAAACCGACGCGTCCGAAGCAGAAGCGCGTCTGCAGAAGCTGAAACAGGCTGGCACCGAATCCTGGTCGGTCCTGAGCGCCGCTCTCGCCGAATCCCGGAAGGCGTTCGATCAAGCGAACAAGGCCGCGTGGGACGCGCTGAAGGGCGCAGGTCCAAAGAGCTGAAATTTTCGCTTCCGAGGAAAGAGCATGACGCGCCCGAGTGGCGCGCGGCGATGGAAGCCTTGCTACTCGTGGTCGAGCGCGACGGCCCGACCGTATTCGCCCGTATCGGCGTCATGCGGGCGCTGAACCGACACGACGTCCCGAGCCTCAATCCCAAGGGAAAGGAGAGCCATATTGGGGACGACGCAAGCTGAAGAGGGATCAGTGATCGTCTTTCTCTGGCAGACGCCACACGATTATCATTTTTAGTCGGAATCAATTTGAGCCGTTGCTTCAATTATAAGGACGTCATTCATGACCAAGGAAAATTGCCTGATCGTCCGCGTTGCCGGAAGACAATTGGATCTGCTGCGAGGAGAAGCCTCCCGCATTGCGAAGGACAATAAGATTGATTGGTGGATCGATCACGCCGATGTCGGCACGCGCTTCTGCTTTGAAGATGCGAAGGCGAAAGAAACCTTCGCTGCCACCTGCGACAATATCGGCGTTCCGTGCCACGACGGCTGACTAAGTCCAACGGGAAAAGCCGCAGGGTGGTTCCAGCCCCCACTGCGGCCATCCCGGATAAAGTAAAAATCGGTACTCAAATCACGCCGGTGTTCTTTCTATAGAACACCCCGTTCCGAAAATGGATTCCGTACAACTACCGGAGCGCGATGTTCCACAGCATTGCTGTCCGAACGCGAACATGGCACGGCTTGCATTCCAGCCCCCAAGACTCCCGGCAGCCGGTTCAATTGCGGATCGGAGCGCCGGGAGTGCCGCTGGGCCCCCAAACCCTTCTGGCGAACAGGAAGGTTGGTTGTATTGCCAAGCTTTTCCGATGCCCTTCTCCAAGGGCACTCGCTAGCACCAGCTCACCTGATCCCGCTGAGCTGTTTTCTTGTGCCTATACTTGGCGATGCAACCCCCAAAAGGCGATCAGCAGGAGAGCTGCGGCCCCAATTCCCAGCAATAGGAGAATGGCTTCCAGCATGGCGAATCAAGCTCCGCCCCTCTGGAAGGATATACCTTTTCGGATTTTAGTCACCGAGGCTCGCCAGCGGGTGCTGCTTCCAGGAGGCAATTGCCTCATCTTCGCATTGCTCTTCGACGTCGTAGCCGCTCACGTGTCACGGCCGGCAGCTGCGCGAAGATAATCTGACCAATTCTCTCGATGGTCACGTGTGTGTTGCTCGCTGGCGCGTCGGTAAGTGATGCTGACGCTCATGCCGGAGGCGCAGGAGCCGGCGGCTCGGCCATTCAGCCCGGCAGCGGAGAGGACCCTGCCCGCCGCCTTAGGCGCTCATGCGCGCGAGGCGCTGTCACGGTTGAGACAGAGGCCGCCCGATGGGCCGCCCTGTCATGCCAAACGGGAAACACATCAGCGAGATCTGGAGCAGCGCAAATTCCTTGGTCCCCCATGAGGGTCGTCGGAGGCTTCGCAGGACCCTACCAGCTCGCCTCCAACGGATATCATGATCATTGAGCGACCATAACTCTTCAGGGATCTCGTGAAGCATTGTATGTCGTCTGGCCGCGGCGTCCTCCCGTTTTTGCGCATCTCGGCTGCTACGCGATCCACGACGGCGGAGGGACAGGTGTTCGCCGTGTATGCAGCAGCCGGTGGCACAGCAGGGCCAAGCACCATCGGCGCCAAAACGCTTGTCCAGAATGCTTGACGCCTCACGGTGTTGCCCTCGCCCCCTGCTGAACAGATTAAATCGCTACAAGGTCGGCGGCGCATTGAAATGCATCATTGAGTCTCTGCATTCCTTCTTTGGCCACTTGCTGAATATGCTCGTTCATGTGAGCGATCCTGTCCAGGCGGCAGTCTCGAGCTGCGCCTGCGCCTCGCCGGCAAAGTGTTCAGGTGGCTACCGCCGAAGCGGCCGCTGCCGGTCGCGGAGGTACGCATCAGTCGTCCCAGACGCGCTTGCCGCAGGGGCATTCGAACATGCGCGTGATGCCTCCGCTTTCAGAGTCCACCACCGCTCGTACAAGCTTCATTTTCTTGCCGCAGATGCGGCAGGTTCTGATTGAGTTGTCCTCGACAACGCAGATCTTCTCAGCACGAAATATTTCCATGAGTCGCGCCCCCGTCCGAGGTGACCTGGTGGAGATTACAAACCTACTGAAGCAGGGAAAATGGAAGAACTGGCTGCTAAGCCGCGCGAGGAGTTTGCGACTGTACACGGAGCAAATCAAGACGCGCCGGCTATCCCGACGATCCTTTTGGGGTACCTCATTAGGGTGGCCCGAGGGCCGGAACGGAGCGATCCGTTAATCAGAGGTTGGTCTTAATGTAATCCCTATGCAAAACGGTTGGTCGTTGGGCACCATCGAACAGAACGGTGATGCCGGTCGTACGATGGCCTATGGCGACAACGACGCCAACCTTGTCAGCCAGGTCTGGGCAACGAATTCTTCCGATTTCGCTGAGCTTGAAACGCGCGCCGACTGCAATCCTATCCATTTTGAAATCCATGGTTGCCTCGCAAAGAGACCGATCGCAATGAAACACAGTGGTAGCAAAGAACTTCAAAAATACCGGTGATTGTGGCGACTCATTGTTTCAGGACTATTTCGTGATTCGAGATCTATGTTGCGTCGCAGACAGGTCCCTGGAACAACAATTGGTGACCGCCGTCCTTGGTTCCTAGCCAGCCCGGCTGACCGCCGCTACCTGGGTAAGGCCGCCTCAGCTGGCGGGAAGGTTGAAAGCAACCTCGGCAAGCTCCCCGCACTGTCTGGTGGTCTAGGCCATCGAGCGGGGAGCTGCCGCGCCAGCCCCGCACCAAGCCAAGCTAAAAGCGTGCCAGACGCAGAGTCCGCGCTTGCGTCTTTTAAAGGAGAGAATGCAGCATCTCCTGCCGGATGGAACCGCCGCCTCAGTGCCGCGTTTTCGTCTCGCTTCCGGCCTGCCCCCAACAATCCCCGAGGCCGGAAGATTGGAATAGCGGCTCCAGCTTTGCCCAAGGCTGGGGCCGTTCTCCCTTCCGGTCAGACGCGTGGAGTTGCGTATGCGTCACTCGCCTTCGATCGTGCCGCTCGATCGCCTGGACCGCGAAATCTATCTCGTCCTCGAGGATTTTGGCGCCCGCGCCGGCTGCGCCTGGCGCGAGACCGACGAAACCGAGACCGACCTTGAGACGGTCCTGAGGCATCTCCTCGCCGGCCAATACGCCTATCCGGTCCGGATTGTGTGCTTCAATCCTGGCGAAGGCTGGTCACGGGACGCCACGTCCGACGTCGCTGACGCGCTGGCGCAGCGCGCAACTGACACCGACGCCGAGGTCCCGTCCGCGCTGCAGGACTTCATCGCCGCCAATGCCACCAGGCGCTTCGACGTGCAGCTCGCGCTGCCGCTGCAAGGTGCCGCGTGATGCCAGCCGGAGGAAGGCCGCACAGCGACGCGGCCGTGAAGTGCACGACCTGCGACATTCCGGTCGAGCGCGAGGCGCCGCGTATGCCGGAAGGCTCTCGTGTCGAGGTCGACAAGGACGGTTGGCGACACTGACGACTGCGCTTATAGCACCAAGCTCACCAACCAGATCGCAAGCGAGCAGCAGAGCGCAATTCCAAGATACGGCAATGCAATTGTCATCGGTCCCTCACTAACGAATTCCCGACGCTAAAACGGGACGAGATTCGCATATTCGCAGCCGCGTGACCATCTCATTCTCATGCACCGCGCGTACGGGTTCTGCCTGCCAAGTGCAGCCAGGGCTGTCCCGGCCTGACCAGACTGGCTCCAAGACATCGTCTCCAAGCACCGCGACCGCGGCTATATCGCCGTCCGCACGAAGGAGTGGATCAAGGTCAGGAACAGGTCTCACCCGGCCACGAGCCGCAAGTTCCAGCACCTTGCGCTGGCGCGGCGGGCAGCGTGGCGCGCTGCAGACATAAGTCTTGGGCCGCCGACGCTAACCATAACCGCGACCAAGTCTTGTTTTGGCTAATCCTAAAATCTATGGTTGTGATTTTCAGCATGGAATTTTTTGATGATGGTCCGATTACCTATGGTCGCGGTCATCGCGCCCGACGGGCATAGGTCATACTGGGTTGCAGCGGTCGAACCTGAGAATGCGACCGAAGCGGTCGCGCGGGTCGTCGGCGACGGGCAAAACATTAGGCTCTTGCAGCACCGCCTGCGCATGAAATCAGATGCGCTTCGACCAGGCGAAGTCCGCCGACTTGGGCTCTGACCAGACACCTACCTCCGAAGAGCCATACCATCTCCCTCAGAAGAGCGTCCCCCCGCCTTTGCACCGCCGGCATATTCATGCGTTACGCACATTGGCGGGCAGAGCGCGCGCTCTGTCGTGAGGAGTCGTGCGGATGACCCGTTTCTTCTTCCACGTCCACAACGGCATTTCCATCTTCGATGATGTCGGACTGGAGCTTCCGGACATCGCCACCGCGCAAGCAGCAGCGATCGAATTGAGCAGTAAAATCCTCAACGAGGGAGCAGAGGGACCCTTGTGGCAAGACCTCAACTGGCGCGTCGAGGTGACCGACAGCCCTCGAATCGGCGGGCAGATCTTCGTTGTCGTCAACTTTTCAGTCACGCAACGTAAAGCACCCAACTAACCCGTGGTGCCCGACTGGGGCAGTGACGAGGTACGCAAATCACTGATTTTGCTGTGGGGTTCGAACGACTGCGAACAGTGGAGAACAACATGCTGGCGGAAGGGGTGTCCGGTCAACCCAGTTGATATTGTGTGCGATTTTCCACAAGCCGCAGCCCCCAATCTACGGTCCTAGCCACGTTGTTTCTTGGCGTTGTTCGGACCGTAGTTTCCTTCCTTCCTTGCCCGCAGGATGCCGACCGAGCGCTCTCGGCGAAGGGCACTCGAACCCCTCGTTTGCCTCGCGCCTAACCAAGCCTGAACAGCCGTTGAGTAAACTCAACCAAGACTGCCAGCTATTCCTCCCGAGCTGAACTCGCGCTTTGGCCTGAGATCCACTTTGCGCCAAATGCTGCCGTTCGAGACCTAACAAGCCAAGGAGAGCCACGCTCTCGAAACGAGAGCCGGATCACTGTGAATTTCGATTCTTGCTTGCTCCCCTCAACCGCGTCGCAGTTGACGGCGATTTCGCCCACTCTGCCATCTGGATGCAGGTGAGAAGATCAACATAGCTCTGGCTTCCGCCGGCTTTGGCTTCACCTTCGCAGCTATCACGCACGGGAACGGAAGCAGTGCCCCAAACCGTGTTGAGCTGCTCCTGTGCAGTTGTCTCATCGCGCATGCAGTCGGCAAAGCTCTGAGGCAGGGCAAGCCCCATTGCCTTGTCGTCAGCCGCGGTGGCTTTGCACATCACGTCCACCTTTAATTCGGGGACGCGATCGGAAACCGGCATCACAAACAATTGGCTTCCGAGGAGCGCTGCAGATAATGCCACTATCTTCATCTTGACCTCCTTCAAGCTTCAAGCGCTGCGAATTGAACGGCCCTGAAATGCCACAAAGAAGCGCTGCGTCAGAACTGGCCTGGTTGAGCCGGAGGACTAGGCCAATCGGATCGCAGGTTGTTCCTGTTGTTGCGATCAAATAGGTCTTGCCTGCAGACAAAGCCGCCCCGGCAACTATCCACCAGAGGTGCGGCCTGGCGAACGTCGGGGACCGGCACGACTCTTGTGCGCGACGTCTTGGCAAAGGCGCCCGTTGCCACAGCCACCTCGAGGGCGCAAAGTACGGCAACCAAGCACGTGTTCCTCATAAGATGCCCTCCTCCGATCGCCGACGACGCCAGACGATTGCGCGGCTGCCTCGTTGCACAGTCACCATAGCAACCAGCGAGTAGCAGGGCGGATACGGATAGTAGCCGCAGCGAGGCGCAGCATAAGCGTATGAGGCACGACCTTGCGGGATCGGTCTTGATTCAGATCAAGCTCACGTCGGCGTTCTCCTTCGCGCAGATCGCGCATCGCGATGGTTGCGGTACGCCAGACTGTCGCGCTCCATCCTGTCAGTTAGAGCGGGGATGGCTATTTCGTGGACCAGAAGAACGTTCGGACGAGTGGATCACGTCGCTCTTCGCTGGGAATTCTCCAACCAGGAGCCTTGCAAAATAGGCTCTCAGCAAGTGGTCGAAAGTCGACAGCGCGTCGCTAACGTCGCAGCTCTCAAGGCGGAGCTCTTCCCTACCAAGTACTTGTTGCGCCATGGCCTGCCTCCTCGAAGCAGTACACCACCCGGATGCCCCTTGTCCTCCTTGTCAGTAAGAGATGAGCCGCGATCGATCGGTTTGATCCATCTCAAATGACTCGCGCTTTTTGAACGGGAAGCAAAGGCCTACCGCCCATGGGTGTCGGCCTCGATGAAGCGCGCAACAAGTGTTTCCCCCGGCTTCCAGAGAGATCGACAGCGCGATGTGGGTACTACTTTGTAGTCATCCGCTTCGGTGGCGCCGTCGGCGCAGGCGCTGCCGGCGAAATCACGAATGTCACCCGGGCATTCCAGCCCTCGGGCCGGTTGTCCGGTTCAGGTAGCCCTGCATGTCGCCGACCGGAAAGATAAATCGAGATGACGAACGTAGGCCGCGTTTACTTCGTCACGATCCTTCGCGTCGGTGCGACCGTACTGGTCGGCGCCATTGGCGACAGCGAGAAAGTCAGCCACGTATTCCAGCCAGCTGGCCGATTTTCTGCGGCAAACTCACCGTACCCTTTCAGGTTCAAATATCCCTGCAGGTCACCGACCGGAAACAGGTACCCGATCTGAGGACCGACTCCCACCACGCGCGACCGAAAACCCCCAAGGATCGGGGGCTGACCAAAATCGTCCGTGATCTGTTGATAGTAGTAGCCGACCAGCCCGACGAAGAGCTGCTTCGAGAGAAACTGCGAAGCACCCCAATCGATGTGGAAATCGATGCCATTCTGATATTGCGTGTCAGGATTCTTGAAGTTGTAGGTGAAGCCGCCGACTGCGGAAAATTCGTGCCCCAACTTCTCATTGAAATAGGTGTAGCCGCCGCCGCCGTCGATCGCGCCGTGTCCGATGCCGAGGTTAGCAAGACGGGTTGGAGAGTAGGCGCCAACAGGAATGTCGCCGGTCAAATAGGTCATGAAATTGTGGACGCCGGCGTTCCACTTCAGCGTTGCTTGCGGATACAGATCGCCCACCGAGGTGATTGAATCAGAGAGGGTCCCCGTGCGGGTCGTCGCAAAGGGCCCGACCGCTGTTGTCAGCGTTCCGTCGAGGGTTGCGGCGGATCGGCCAAACAAGCCGGTGATGCCGATTGCCAATTGTCCGCCAAGTACCGGCGTCGCGAACGTGTAGGTCGGGTTGAGCAGGACAAGGTCCGCCTGCGCGTTTAAACGCAGATTCAAATCGACGTTGACGTTAGCGGGGATCCGGCCGACACGGATTTCTCTTGCCGCGGCTGCGTTACCGAAGGCCGACACGCTGGTGTGATAATAGACCTCGGCCATCGACCAGCCGGGGACTGCAGGGACTGCCGCGAGGCTGCTGAACCGCCCCGGAAGCCAGTATGAAACGCCATCCTCGTCGGCATATGCTGGATCGGACGAGACTCCGGCCAATGCCACAGCCAGACCGATCGTTGCGCGAATAAGCCGACAATGAGACTTTGGTTCGGATAGGTACCGCTTCATCCGCTCGTCCTCCCGCCAACGAATGGACAGTGTATCGATCGGCGATTCAATGTCTCGCTCCAAGGTAGCAACCTCGTCAGATTTGGCTCAACTTGTTGCGCTAAAGGCACTCAGCATCGCCGCTGACTCGTAGGATTACCGACAGCATCGTTGACCAGAGGTATCCATGTCTAGGCAAGCTGCGCCCGTGTGCAGCAAGAAGGCTGCAGGATAGTGCCTCCTGCCAGAGGCGGCGGTCACATCGAACGCTCTGGTTGAGTCGTTCTGACCCTTCGTCACGCACTCGTGCGAGGTGATAAGCGAGCAAACCTCAGCCGTTTGTGTCGCTCATGTCTCCGGCATCGTTCGGGCGTCATCGAGTTAGATCAGCGCTCGACAGCCGGATTCGATCTGAAGTAGAGTGTTCGCGCGTGTTCGGAGTATATTGCAATGGATATTCGCAAGATACTTATTGCGCTGACCGCTGCCTTCATGGTCACGCCTCCAGCATTTGCACAGCAAACATAACGCCACGAGCTGCTCAAAGCACCGCTCGCGCGCGATCCGTCTTGATCAGATTAAGACGGAAACTGCCCCGAGGTTCACGTAGGGGCTACGTACCGCCGACCAGGAGAGAAGATATCGGTTTCCAGCCAAGTCAGATCAGTTCGGTTTTCGGGAGTTAGCCAATGATGAGCGCCTCGAACCTGCATCGCCGAATTAGTTCACGCTTTCTGCTCGCTGCTCTCTTGTTGGCGCCGTTGACAGCCCTCGACGCCAACGCCCAGCAAACCACTGGAACTCCCGGTTCGCCCGGGGCGACGACCACGATCGACGGCAGGTACCTGCCGAATCCCCCGCAGCAGTTCAAGGGCGAGATCAATCCCAACGCCGTGCAATCGAAGCCGTACTGGCCGGCGCGCGTTGTGCCGCCGAAGGGCGCGCCCAACGTGCTTCTGATCATGACGGACGATGTCGGCTTCAGCGCGCCAAGCACGTTTGGCGGCGTGATCCCGACGCCGGCGCTGGACCGTATCGCCCAAACGGGTCTGCGCTATACGGCGTTCCACACCGTGGCACTGTGCTCGCCAACGCGCGCCGCGCTCCTCACCGGCCGCAACCATCACTCGGTGGGTACTGGCGTCGTCGTCGATCAGGCGACCGGCTACCCCGGCTACAACAGCATCATCCCGCGCGACGCCGTCGCCATCGGCGAGATCCTCCGGCAGCACGGCTACGACACCTCGTGGTACGGCAAGGACCATAATCTGCCGCAGTGGGAGGCGAGCCAGGCTGGCCCCTTCCACAACTGGCCGACCGGACCCATCAAGGGCTTCGACTACTTCTACGGCTTCCCAGGCGATGACACGAGCCAATGGCAGCCGAACAATCTCTTCCGCAACACCACTCCGATTCAACCCTTCCAGGGAAATCCCGGCTGGAATCTGATCACCGCGATGGCCGATGAGGCGATCGGGCGCATCAAGATGCTGAACGACGTCCAGCCCGACCGTCCCTTCATGATCTACTACGCGCCCGGCGGCACGCACTCGCCACACCATCCGACGCCCGAGTGGATCAAGAAGATCAGCGACATGCATCTATTCGACAAGGGTTGGAACGACCTGCGTGAACAGATCTTTGCCAACCAGAAGCGACTGGGTGTGATTCCGCAGAACGCGCAGCTGACGGCTTGGCCGGACAGCATACCGAAGTGGGACACGCTGTCGCCCGAGGCGAAGAAGCTCTACACCCGGCAAGCCGACGTCTATGCTGCGTATCTGGCTTACACCGACTACGAGATCGGTCGCGTCATCCAGGCCATCGCGGATACCGGCAAGCTCGACAACACGCTCGTCATCTACGTCAGCGGTGACAACGGCGCGAGCCCGGAGGGCACGCCCCACGGCCTCTACAACGAGTTCGCTGTTGCCAATGCCGTGCATCCGACGGTCGAAATGAACATGAAGTTCTATGACGCCTGGGGCTCCGACCAGACCTACCCCCACTACGCGGTGGGCTGGGCTTGGGCCTGGGATACGCCTTTCAAATGGACCAAGCAGATCGCGTCCTATTTCGGCGGCACCCGCAACGGCATGGCCATGGCATGGCCGGCGCGGATCAAGGACGCCGGCGGCATCCGTCACCAATTCCACCATGTCATCGACGTCGTGCCGACAATCCTCGAGGCGGTTGGCGTCCCCGAGCCGGTGACGGTCAACGGCATCGCCCAGAAGCCGATCGAAGGCGTGAGCATGGCCTACACCTGGGAAGGTGGCAGCGCGCCCAGCCGGAGGACGACGCAGTACTTCGAAATGTTCGGCAAGCGGGCCGTTTATCAGGATGGCTGGATGGCCTCGACGCCTCCGCTGAGCCCGCCCTGGGACCTCAGTTTGGCGGAGCCGCCCTCGGACGTCATGAACGCCTACCGTTGGGAGCTCTACAATATCAACGAAGACTGGACGCAGTCGAACGACCTCGCCGCCAAGATGCCGGACAAACTGCGCGACATGCAGCAATTGTTTACCATGGAAGCTGCGAAGTACCAGGTGTTCCCGCTCGACGACACGCGTTTGACCAGGTTCATTTCGCACAAGCCGAGCTACGCTCCGGGCCGGACCCAGTTCACCTATTCGGGTGAGCTGAGCAACGTGCCGTTCCCGGAAACGGGCTCCGCGCCGAGCCTGCTGAACCGGTCGTACACGGTCACCGCCGAGGTCGACGTTCCCCAGGGCGGCGGCGACGGCATGCTGATGACCGACGGCGGCCGGTTCGCCGGCTACGGCTTCTACCTGCTGAAGGGCCGGCCGGTGTTTACCTGGAATCTGGTCGCCCTGGAGCGCGTGAAATGGCAGGGCAAGGAAGCTCTCGCGCCCGGCAAGCACACGCTGGAGTTTGATTGGCAATATGACGGACCTGGCCTCGGCAAGGGCGGCACCGGCACCTTGAAGGTGGATGGCAACGTCGTGGAGAGCCATCCCATGCCGCGCAGTCTGCCTATCACGCTCATGTGGGATGAGACCTTCAATGTCGGTCTCGACACCGGTACGTCGGTAGACGACCAGGACTACCAGGTGCCGTTCCGCTTCACCGGCAAGCTCAACAAGCTGACGGTGAAGCTCGGACCGAACGAGATGTCATCGGCGGAAAAGGAGACGGTCGCGAAATCGGCGCGAGACAAGCAGTAGGCTCGTTGGCGAGCAACGAGAGCACTGCAGGATGGTGCGTCCTCCCGACGGCGACGGCCAACGCTCTTGGTTGGTTTTGCGACGCCTACAATAGACGCGCAGGGATTTGCCGTGGCGCTGCTCACGTCGCCGGTCCTCATCCGGAACTTGATTTGGATCAACACACGAAATCCGGATGCGATCTGGAATAGAGGCGCCCTGCGTACTGGGAGGGTATTGCAATGAATATTCGCAAGATCTTTACCACGCTGATCCCCGCACTCGTCATCTCGGCTCCGGTGTTTGCACAGCAAACGCAACAAGCCGCGCCTCCACCAGGCTCACCGGCTGCGACCATCACCATTCCCGGCGACCAGCTTCCGCCCCCGCCGCAAAAATTCGGCGGCAAGATCGAACGCGACGCGAAGGATTCAAAGCCATATTGGCCGGCGCGCGTGGTTCCGCCGAAGGGAGCGCCGAACGTCCTGCTGATCATTACGGATGACGCAGGCTACGGCGTGCCGAGCACGTTCGGCGGCGTGATCCCGACGCCGGCGCTCGATCGCATCGCGCAGAGCGGGTTGCGCTACACCAACTTCCACTCGACCGCATTGTGCTCGCCGACTCGTTCTGCGCTCATCACCGGGCGCAATCATCACTCGGTCGGTTACGGCGTCATCGCCGAACAGGCCTCCGGCTTTCCCGGCTACAACAGCATCATCACAAAGGACAAGGCGACGATCGGCCGGATCCTCACCGACAACGGCTACCGCACCGCGTGGTTCGGCAAGAACCACAATACGCCGGAATACCAGGGGAGCCAGGCAGGTCCGTTCGACCAGTGGCCGACCGGCATGGGCTTCGAATATTTCTACGGCTTCATGGGCGGCGACACCAATCAGTGGCAGCCCGGCAATCTCGTCCGCAACACCACGCCGATCTATCCCTACGAGGGGAAGCCCGGCTGGAATCTGGTGACGGCAATGGCCGACGAGGCCATCGACTACGTCAATCGGATGAACGCGCTGTCGCCGGATACGCCGTTCTTCGTGAAATTCGCGCCCGGCGCAACCCATGCCCCGCATCACCCGACGCCGGAGTGGGTCAAGAAGATCAGCGACTTGCACGTGTTCGATCAGGGCTGGAACAAGCTGCGCGACACGATCTTCGAGAACCAGAAGCGGCTTGGCGTCATTCCGCAGAACGCGAAGCTGACCCCGTGGCCGAAAGACCTGATCAAGGAATGGGATCAGCTCTCAGCCGATGAGAAGAAGCTCTTCATCCGTCAGGCCGAGGTGTTCGCCGCCTATGCAGCCTACGCCGACAATGAAATCGGTCGCGTGATCCAGTCTATCCAGGACATGGGCAAGCTCGACAACACCCTCATCATCTACATCGAGGGCGACAACGGGACGAGCGCGGAAGGCCAGCCGAACGGCACGCCGAACGAGGTGGCGATGTTCAACCAGATCACCCCGTCGGTCGAGGATCAGCTCAAATATTTCTACGACGTCTGGGGTACCGACCGCACCTACAACCACATGTCGATCGGCTGGGCCTGGGCGTTCGACACGCCGTTCTCCTGGACCAAGCAGATCGTCTCCCACTTCGGCGGCACGCGCCAGGGCATGGCTATGTCCTGGCCGGCGATGATCAAGGACAAGGGTGGCGTCCGCAATCAGTTCCACCACGTCATCGACATCGTGCCGACCATTCTCGAGGCCGCTCAGATCAAGCAGCCGGAGTTCGTCGACGGCATCAAGCAGAGCCCGATGGAGGGCGTCAGCATGATGTACACGTTCGATGCGAAGAACGCGAACGCGCCCTCCACGCATCCGACGCAGTATTTCGAGATGTTCGCGGATCGCGCAATTTACAATGACGGCTGGATCGCAAGCACGAAGGTCTTGCGGCCGCCGTGGGTGTCGATTGCGAAGCTGCCGAGCCCACTCGATTACCCGTGGGAGCTCTATGACCTGCGAAACGACTGGACGCAGGCCGAGGACGTCGCCACCAAGTACCCGGACAAGCTGAAGGAGCTGCAGGCGCTGTTCTGGAAGGAGGCGGAAAAATATCAGGTGCTGCCGCTCGATTCATCGGTGGCGACCCGGATCATCACGCCGCGTCCCAGTCTGAGCGCCGGCCGTACCAACTTCGCCTGGACGCGACCAATGACCGGCACGCCGAATGGCGACGCGCCGAGTCTGCTCAACTCTTCCTACAACTTCAAGGTCGACGTCGACATTCCGCAAGGAGGTGCCGAGGGCGTGCTCGTGACGCAAGGCGGCCGTTTCGGCGGTTACGGCCTCTATGTCCTGAAGAACAAGCCCGTGTTCACGTGGAACCTCGTCGACCTCAAGCGCGTGCGTTGGGAGGGACCGGAGCTGACGCCCGGCAAGCACCTGATCGAGTTTGACTTCAAGTACGATGGTCTCGGTGCCGCCACCATGGTGTTCGGCAATTACACCGGCATCGGACAAGGCGGGACCGGGACGCTCAAGGTCGACGGCAACGTGGCGGCCACCGAGAAGATGGAGCACACGCTTCCGTTCATCCTGCAATGGGACGAGGCGTTTGACATCGGATCCGACACCGGCACGCCGGTCGACGACAACGACTATCAGGCGCCGTTCGCCTTCACCGGCAAGATCAACAAGCTCACGCTGGACATCGACCGGCCCAAGCTGAGCCCCGACGACGTCAAGCGCCTGCAGGAAGCCGCGCGCGCGGCGGGCGATGGACCATCTACCGACGACGGAAAGACGGCTTCGGCCGGACCACAAGTCGGCACCGTCGGCCTGAGCCTTGTCGACAAGATTCAGCTACGGATCGACAAGCGCGAGGGCTGCCGCAAGCAGGCCGAGGCGAAGGGTCTTGGCATGGTGGACCGGGTCAAGTTCGTTCAGCAATGCGTTCAGCAGTAGTTGCTGGACCCGCGAATAGTTTGACCAACGAACACGGGGGCGCTCAAGCCGACATCAAGATCGGCACAACTCAGCGCCCCTCGGCTGCCTCACTCAGTATCGTGGAAAGGTACTCTAAACGGGAGTGCTGCAAAATGTTGACAAAACGCGAACTTCTTGGCTCGGCCGCGCTGGCTGCGATCACTGCTGCGGCAACGAAATCGATCCCGGTATTCGCCCAGACGAACCCCGACCGCCCCGGTTTCTTCGCGGCTAAAGACATTGCCGAGGCGGGTTTCATCTACGGCGTGCCAATCGTGATGAACTACGCCGTGATGTACGAATACGCCGTCGACCGTAACTCGGGCCAGTTCAAGGCTCCCTTCAATCAGATCAAGAACGAACCCAACGTCTATACCTACAAGGACACCGCGGTCATCACGCCGAACAGCGACACGCCCTATTCGCTTCTGTGGATGGACCTGCGGGCCGAGCCGATCGTCCTTTCTGTGCCCGAGGTGAACCCGAAGCGCTACTATTCGGTCATGCTCTGCGACGGCAATACCTACAACTACGGCTATATCGGCGGCCGCGCCACCGGCAGCGAGCCGGGCGACTACATGGTTGTCGGGCCGGATTGGAAGGGAGCGATCCCGCCCGGGATCAAGAAGGTATTCAGATCGAGCACCCAGCTTTCGGCTGCAGCGTATCGTACCCAGCTTTTCAACCCCGATGACGTCGAGAACGTCCGGAAGGTGCAAGCCGGCTACAAGGTCCAGACGCTTTCCGCCTATCTGAATCAACCGGCGACGACTGCCGCGGCGGCCATTGACTTTCCCAAGATCGACAAGGAACTCGTAAAGACAAACTTCTTCGAATACCTCGACTTCGCGCTGCAGTTTGCCCCCGCGCAGGAAAACGAGAAGGAAATACGCGCCCAGCTTGCGCGCATCGGCGTCGGGCCGGGCAAGACCATCAACTTCAAGGACCTCTCGCTGGAAGACAAGCTCGAGATCGGCCTCGGCATGAAGGAAGGTGAACGCAAGATCGACGAAACTGTCGCCAATGCTGGCAAGGAGATCAATGGGTGGCGGGTCAGCTCGATGTTCGGTGACAGCGCCTTCTTCAATGGCGACTGGTTGAAGCGCGCGGCCGGCGCGAAGGCAGGAATATACGGCAATGATGCGGAGGAGGCGACCTATCCCATGACGCGCCTCGATGGCGACGGCCAGGCGCTGGACGGTAGTAAGCATAACTACACCCTCACGTTCCCGTCGGGTCAGCTGCCGCCCGTGAAAGCGTTCTGGTCAGTGACGATGTATGACGGCAAGACACAGTTGCTGATCAAAAACCCAATCGATCGCTATCTGATCAATTCGCCGATGCTTCCGAACCTGAAGAAGAATGCGGACGGATCGCTCACGATTTACATCCAGAGCAAATCGCCGGGTGCCGAAAAGGAGTCCAACTGGCTGCCTGCGCCGGACGGTCCGATCTATCTCGCGATGCGGCTCTATTGGCCGAAAACCGAGCCGCCCTCAATTCTGCCCGTCGGACAGGGGACATGGCAGCCCCCTGGGGTGAAGCGGACGTCATAGGGAGTCCTGTACTGCGGGACCGCCAGAGACGGCTCACAAGAAAATGGCAACTGGCCGCGTTTACGGAGGGCTTCGCCGTCTAGGAGGATTTTACAATGAATATTCGCAAGATCCTTGCAACGCTCGTGTGGGCATCGTCGCTCGCGTCGGCGACGGCAATTGCACAGCAGACATCACAGACTGCAGCACCGGTTGGTGCACCTGGCGCGACGATCACCCTCCCCGGCAACCAGCTCCCGCCGCCCGATCCGAAGTTCGGCGGGGTCATCAAGGACAAGGCATCCGAGTCGACGCCATGGTGGCCGCCGCGCGTCGTGCCGCCCAAGGGGGCGCCGAACGTGCTGTTGATCATGACGGATGATCAGGGTTTTGGCGCGCCCAGCACCTTTGGCGGTCTCATACCTACGCCCAGCATGGACCGGATCGCAAAGGCCGGCTTGCGCTACACGAACTTCCATTCGACGTCGCTTTGCTCGCCGACGCGCGCAGCGCTGATCACCGGGCGCAACCATCATTCAGTCGGCTATGGGGTAGTCGGCGAAATCGCAACGGGTTTCCCGGGTTACGACTCGATCATCCCGATCGAGAAAGGCACGATCGGCACCATCCTGAAGGCGAACGGCTACGCGACTTCGTGGTTCGGGAAGGACCACAATACGCCGTCCTATCAGTCGAGCCAGGCCGGGCCGTTCGATCAATGGCCGAACGGAATGGGCTTCGATTATTTCTACGGTTTCGTCGGCGGCGACGCCAGCCAGTGGCAGCCGAACCTCTTCCGCAACACGACGGCGATCTATCCCTTCCAGGGCAATCCCGGCTGGAACCTGGAAACTGCGATGGCCGATGAGGCCATTCAGCACATGAAGCAGATCAAGGAGGTCGCACCGGACAAGCCGTTCTTCATCTACTACGTGCCAGGCGCCACCCATGCACCGCATCACCCGACGCCGGAGTGGATCAAGAAGATCAGTGACCTGCACCTCTTCGACGAGGGCTGGAACAAGGTGCGTGAGAAGATTTTCGCCAACCAGAAGCGCCTCGGCATCATGCCCGAAAACGCCAAGCTCACCCCTTGGCCGAAGGACCTGCCGGAATGGGATTCGCTGAGCTGGGACGAGAAGAAGCTCTTCATCAAGCAGGCTGACGTTTATGGCGCCTATCTCGCCTACGCCGACCACGAGATCGGACGGGTCATCCAGGCGGTCGAAGACTTAGGAGAGCTCAACAACACCCTGATCATCTACATCGGTGGGGACAACGGTGCGAGCGCCGAAGGCATGCTCAACGGCACGCCGAACGAATTCACCACCTTCAACGGCGTTCCCGTGCCGGTGAAGGATCAGTTGCTCTGGTATCCGTTCTGGGGATCGGAGCGGACCTTCCCCCATTTCGCGGCGGGCTGGGCGTGGACGATGGATACACCCTTCAAGTGGGTGAAGCAGGTGCCATCACACTTCGGCGGGACGGCCCAGGGCGTGGTCATGTCCTGGCCGGGCCACATCACGGATGTGGGCGGCATCCGCCGCCAGTTCCACCACGTGATTGACATCGTGCCGACCATTCTCGAAGCGACCGGCATTTCGCAACCCGACACGATCAGCGGAATCAAGCAGATTCCCATCGAAGGCGTCGGCATGGCGTACACGTGGGACAAAGCGAACGCCAACACAGCGACGCGCCACACCACGCAATATTTCGAGATGCTCGGCAATCGCGCCATCTATCAGGACGGATGGGTGGCGGCCACGACGCCTGCGACGCTCCCCTGGGAGCTGAGCACCAAGACGCCGCCGGACGTGATCACCGGCTACAACTGGGAGCTCTACAACGTTCAGGAAGATCCAACGCAGTTCAACGATCTCGCCGCCAAGATGCCCGACAAGCTCAAGCAGATGCAGGATCTCTTCTACGCCGAGGCGAAGAAGTACAACGTGCTGCCGCTCGACAACTCGACGCTCGCGCGCTGGAACACACCACGCCCGAGTCTCACGGCGGGACGAACGGTCTTCACGTATTCGGGCGACCTGATCGGCACGCCCGCCAGCGCGGCGCCCGACATCCTGAACAAGGGCTACAGCATCACCGCTGACGTGGACATTCCCGAAGGTGGGGCCGAGGGGATGATCGTCACCCATGGCGGCCGCTTCGGAGGCTACGGCCTGTTCCTGAGCAAGGGCGAGTTTGGCGTCGGCCGAGGCAAGGTGGTGTTCCTCTACAACCTGCTCGACCTCAAGCGCACGACGTGGGAGGGACCCGAGCTAAGCCCCGGCAAGCACAGCATCGTCTTCGACTTCAAGCCCGATGAACCGGGCCTGGGCAAAGGTGGCACGGGCATCCTCTCGGTGGACGGCAAGGAAGTGGCCAGGAATTCCCTGGAGCACACCATACCTGTCACGTTCCCCGAGGATGAGACCTTCGATGTCGGCCAGGACACGCGCACCGGCGTGGCGCTGGTGGAGTATCGCTACGATCCACCGTTCAAATTCACCGGCAAGATCAACAAGCTGACCTTCAAGCTCGAACCGGAGCCGAAGTCACAAACGATAGGCAAGAACTAGCACTGCATTGAACTCGCGATTGAACTCAAGGCACAGGAGATCGCCATGAACATCGCCAATCAGTGGATGAGTTCGTTCAGGCTCCACCGCCGTGATCTGGGTCTGGGCGCCCTGGCGCTGGGCGCGGCCGCCACGCTGGCAGGATCGAGCACAGCGCAGACTCGAGCGGAACAGCTAGGCCAATTTCTGAAGGGAGAGCTGGGAGACCTCGAGGACCTGGAAGACGATGTGAAGGAAGAGATCGCCTACCTGCTCGGCATGGAGTGCTATGTCTATGGCTTCCCGCTGGTCTTGATGGATGTGACCAACGGCGTGATGACAGCGACGTCGACGTCCGGCGAATACAAGGCGCCGATCAATCAGTTCGGTCGAATGAGGGGCTATGTCAGTCCCGATTTCAAGGATGTGGTGCGTGTCAGTGTCAACTCGGTGTGGTCGTTCGCCATCCTCGATCTCGACACGGAGCCGCTCGTTGCGTCGCACCCCGACACAAAGGGGCGTTACATCGTGCTTCAGCTGATGAATATGTGGACCGACGATTTTGGCTCGCTCGGCAGCCGCACCACCGGCACGGGCGCGGGCAAGTTCCTCGTCGCCGGGCCCAAGTGGAACGGCACGGCTCCATCGGACATCAAGGACATCTATCGGTGCCCGACGCGCTTTGCGTGGCTGCTGGTGCAGATGTCGGCCGCCGGCCCGCAGGACTTTCCGGAAATTCATGCCCTGCAAGATCAGCTCCTGATCACACCACTCAGCGCATGGGGGAAGCCGTATACACCCCCCGGCGACGTTCCGATCGATCCTGCCGTGGACCTCACCGCGACTCCGTACGATCAGGTCCGACTGATGACGGGGGAGATGTTCTTCAGGCGTTTGGCGAGGCTCTTGAAAGATAACCCGCCCTACCCGGCCGACACCAAGATGCTCGAGAAGCTCAAGAAGCTTGGCATCGAACCGGGCAAGGAATTCGACGCCGGCAAGCCGGATCGCGCCATAATCAAGGGTCTGAACGACGCGCCGGGAGAGGTGTGGCTGAAGTTTCAGCAGGGGCCTTACGAAGCGCCGAACGTAAACGGCTGGCTGAACATCCTCAACATCGGGAGATATGGCACCGACTACAATACCCGCGCGCTTATCGCCTGGTTCGGGCTCGGCGCGTTGACGTCCGACGATTGCGTCTACCCCAGCGCATTGGTCGATGGCGATGGAAACGTTCTGGACAGCGCCGCCAAGTACGTTCTGCATTTCGGGAAGGATGAGTTCCCGCCCTCGGCCAGCGGTGTCTGGTCCGTCTCGCCCTATCGCGAGAATTTTTATGTCCGGAATTCAATCAACCGGTATGGGATCCTTTCGGGAATGCCTCTCAAGTACAACGCAGATGGCTCGCTGGATATCTACATCCAGGCCAAAACGCCCGGCGCTGACAAGGAGGCGAACTGGCTACCCTGCCCGCCGAGCCTTCCGTTCAACCTGACCATGCGCGTGTATCAGCCGAGCAAGCCGTTGCTCCACGGCGGCTACAAGATACCGCCGGTCAAGCGGGTGGCATGAGTTCGGTGTCGGCAGAGATCGGCATGTGGAAAGGCATGGAGAACGCAAGATGGACCGTTCTCGCCGCGGCCGTCGAGGCCGCGGCGACAGGTCTTATCCTATTCGTCCGACCGTCATGGTTCGCCTGGCTGGTATTCGGCAACGAATTTTCGGATTCCGGCAGCGCGCTCGGCCGGTTGACGGCCATCGCTCTACTCGGACTGACACTCGCCACCTGGCCCTTGTCTGGCGCGGTGGGCCCTCCGCCATCATCCGTTCGCGCGCTACTTGTCTACAACGTCCTGGCAACAATCTATCTCCTCTACGTGGCGACCGGCGGCCAGTTGATGGGCATCCTGTTGTGGCCGGCTATCGCGCTGCACGCGATCTTCTCGATCGTCCTCGGTCGTACATGGCTCGGCGAAAGAAACCTCCAGAGGGGAGACGACTTCTCGATTTAGCAGCGGACGTTGAGCGCGTGTCGCGATCGAACGTGATCGACGCTACACTGGAGCAGCGAGGGTAGTACGGTGACAGACATTGCCAGCACGACCGGAGTTCCTCCTCGGCGGGGCAATCAGCTGGTTGGCCTGCTTGTCTTTCGCCAGTCGATCAGGCGCAAGATCGTCGGAATTTCCGTGGCATTGATCGTCCTGATGGTGATCACATCGGTTCTATCGATTGTGATGTCCAAGCGCGTGGAGCACCTGCTCGACGAACTGACCGTCCGATATATCCCCGCCTACGGTCATCTGGCACGAGCCAACATCCGCTCGCTCGAACGCGCACTTGCGCTACGTCGAATGGTGATCGCCAAGATGCAGGTGCCTCCGGACGAGGAGGTTTATGCTGCGCGCCTGCGTTTCTTTGAGGAAAAGGATGGCGAAGTCGAGCAGGAGGCGAACGCTGCGCGCAAGCTCATCAACGCGATCATAGACGACGTCAGCACCCCGTCAGACAACGCCGCCCTGGCGCGCATCGAGACCCGGATCGACAACGCCATGGCAGAGGGGCGCCGCCAACTGGGCGAGGAACAGGCGAAGCTGCTGAAGCAGATCGAATCCGGGGACTTCGTGGACGTTCGTGGCACGCTCGCACGCGTGGACACTCTGCGCGATCAGTTCACCCAGAAGGTCGATGCAATCCGCGCCGACATGCTATCGCAAGTATTTGCAAGTGCATCGACCGTGATCCGCGATCAGCAGCAAGCGAAAGACGTATCAGCTATTGTCACAGGTCTTGCGGCCGCGCTTGGCCTGGGCTTCGCCTTCCTTGTCAGCAGCGGCATCACCCGTCCGGTACGACGGTTGCTGGAAGGCACCCGGGAAATCGAAGCTGGCCACCTCGATCAATCGATCAGCGTCTCCACCAAGGACGAGATCGGTCAGCTTTCGGCCGCGTTCAACCGGATGGTCGAGCAGCTGCGCCGGAATGAACGTATCCGCGAAACGTTCGGTCGGTATATCGATCCGAGGGTCGTGGAAGGACTGCTTGACCGGCCCGACGCGGCGACCGAGGGCCAGCGCCGTGTCATGACCGTGATGTTCTGCGACATGCAGGGCTTCACTTCCATGAGCGAAGGCATGACCCCTCAGGGTCTCGTCAAGGTCATGAACTGCTATTTGACGATGATGTCGGAGCCGATCCGGGAACGCCACGGGGTGATCGACAAGTACATCGGCGATGCCATCATGGCCTATTGGGGGCCGCCGTTCATTGACGAAGCGGACCAGACTCGCCTGGCATGCCTTGCCGCGATCGACATGGTCGATCGGGTACCCAAGCTTCGCAAGCAATTGCCGGAGCTTCTGGGGGTGCGCGCAATACCCGCCGAATGCGACGTCCGCATCGGTATTGCCACCGGCGAGGTCTTGACCGGCAGCATCGGTTCAGAGCTTATGATGAGTTTCACCGTCATGGGCGATGCCGTCAATCTCGCGTCCCGTCTTGAGGCGGTCAACAAGGTCTATGGCTGCCGCATTCTGATATCTGAAGCCACCCCGCCACGGTCGGGACCGAACTCGAGCTGCGTGAGATCGATCGTCTGGCGGTCGTCGGACAGAGCAAGCCCCAAACCGTGTTTGAAGTGATGGGAAAGCAAGGCGACCTTACCAGGCAGCAGGAGCTGTTGCGATCCCGGTATAATGAGGGCCTTGCCGCCTATCGGGCTGGGCGGTGGGAAGATGCACGCAACGCCTTCAACGCTGCTCTCGGGATATCCCCAGGGGATGGGCCGTCACTTACTCTCTTGAGCCGCCTCGACCATCTTCAATCCGATCCGCCACCGGCCGACTGGAACGGTTCGTGGCACATGGAGCACAAGTAAAAGACGGGGAAGGCAAGACATGTATAAGGTTCTTGGCTTACTGGTGCTCGCAAGCGCGATGGGCGGGCTGACGCCCTCTTTCGCCCAAACCGCACAGGAAACACCGCAGACCATGCTCGCCGCGCAGATTCGCATGCAAGGTTTTGCCTGTGACCAGGCGCTCGGCGCGAGGAAAGACGCGACGCGCTCCAGGCCGGATCATGCCGTCTGGGTACTCAGATGCAGCAACGCGACTTACCGGGTGAGCCGTGCGCCTGATATGGCCGCAAAAGTGGAGCCACTTCGATGACGCTCATGCATCATTCATCATCCCTCCGAAGGTCAACGTATGCAAAATGCAACTGAGCTGCTGGTAACACCTTCGATCGACCAGCTCAGCCGCATCATTGCAAACGTTGCGGCCCCGGCCTTCCTGCTGGGCGCGGTCGCTGCCTTCATCTCGGTGCTGATCTCCAGGATCAACCGCGTGGTCGACCGGGCGCAGTTCATTCACGGAATCCCCGATAATGGCTCCTCGAAATCATTCCTCAAGTCGGATCTGCCCCGCCTGAGACGCCGGGCCGCCTTCTTGAACAGGGCGCTCTTCTTTGCCATTCTGTCGGCGATCCTGACGGCCCTCATCATCATCGTTGCGTTCATCAGCGCGCTTTTTCAGGTGGCGCATGAGTATGGTGTCGCGATTCTGTTCATGGCGGCGCTACTCACGTTCTGCGCCTCTCTCATCGATCTTGCGCGCGAGACGAGGATCGCACTTCATGACAACGATCTTCGCGTGTAGGCCACACAGTCGATGCAAGCTCGGGGTTGGTAGCGGACGTGGCAAAAGGTCCTCGAAAGAGCCGCAAGCGTAACAAGACCCATACGAATTCGCGGTCGATCGCGCCGGCTATTCCCCCGCAACAGTCCCTACCCACAAAGTCGAGAGCCGCCGCGTGGCTGGCGGCCGGCGCGGGTGCGCTGCTTGTTCTGATCGCCGGAGCGCTGTTCTGGTTCAAGGCTTCGGATATCTCGATTGAACAGCCTCAGGCCGCCGAGCTGACCTCTGTCGGCAGCCAGAGCTGCAGCGGCTGCCACCAGGCCGAAGCCGCCCTCTGGCAGAATTCGCAGCACCGGCACGCTATGGATCACGCGACCGATGCATCAGTCCGCGGCAACTTCAACGATGCTGCATTTGAATATGCCGGCACGCGCTCGCGTTTCTTCCGGAAGGACCGGAAGTTCCTCGTCGAGACGGACGGACCCGACGGCAAACTCGCGACGTTCGAGGTGAAGTACACGTTCGGGCTCGATCCGCTACAGCAATATCTGATCGAATTTCCCGACGGCCGCGTTCAGGCGCTATCGATCGCGTGGGACACGCGGCCCAAGGACCAGGGAGGCCAGCGCTGGTTTCATCTCTATCCGGACAGTGCAATCACCAATGACGATCCGTTGCACTGGACGAAGCTGAACCAGAACTGGAACTTCATGTGCGCGGAGTGTCATTCGACCGGCGTGCACAAGAACTACGATGCCGCCAAGGACCGGTTCGCGACGACTTTCTCCGAGATCAGCGTCGGTTGCGAAGCCTGCCACGGCGCAGGCTCGCGCCACGTCAACTGGGCTCGCCAGAACGCGAGATCTCGCGATCCGGACAACGGCTTGCTCGTGAAGTTCGACGAACGAACGGGCATCATCTGGTCGGCTGATGCCGGGACATTGGCTCCGACAGGCAGCGGGCCTGCGCCGGCGTTGCGCAAGGAGGTCGAGACCTGCGGGCGCTGCCATGCGCGCCGCGGTCAGCTCTCCGAGGACTGGTTGCCGGGCAAGTTGCTTTCCGAAACACATCGGGTGTCCCTGCTCGATCGCCAACGTTTCCACGCTGACGGCCAGATGCGGGATGACGAAGAGACTTACAATTATGGTCCGTTCAAGCAGAGCAGGATGTTCGCCAAAGGCGTGACCTGCAGCGATTGCCATGATCCGCATAGTGCAATGCTAAAGGCGCCGGGCGATGCGGTGTGTGGACAATGCCACGCGGCGGACAAGTATGAATCGGCCGGCCACAGGCAACACGCGAATGGCACGCCGCCGCCCACTTGCGCCTCCTGCCACATGCCGGAGCGGCGCTACATGGTCGTCGACCGCCGCCACGATCACAGTTTTCGGATCCCCCGGCCCGACCTATCGGTGCAGTTAGGCACCCCGAATGCGTGCAATGATTGCCACCGCGACAAGTCCGCCGCCTGGGCGGCGCAACAGGTCGAAGCCTGGTTCGGCCCGCAACGGCACGGCTATCAGACCTACGCGCCGGCGTTTCATGCCGCCTGGAGCGAAGCAATCGACGCGCAGGCGTTGCTCGCAGCCCTCGTCCAGCAAGGCGATGCTTCGGCAACGGTCCGGGCGAGTGCGCTGGCCGAGCTTCCGAGACCTGACGTTGATCTCATCCGACGCGGACTTTCCGATCCCGATCCGCTCGTGCGGCTTGGGGCGTTCGATGCCCTCGAAGGTATTCCTGCAGACCAGCTATGGGGACTAGCTTCTCCTCAACTGGCCGACCCCGTGCGCGGCGTGCGGATCCGGGCCGCGGAGGTTCTGGCATCTGTTCCTGCGACGCGCCAGCCCGCCACTGATCGCGACAGGTTTGCGCAGGCAGCGGCCGAGTTCGTGGCGGCGCAGAGGCTAAATGCAGATCGTCCGGAGGCGCGCAGCGCGCTTGGCAGTTTCTTGGCGCGCCAAGCGAAGGCCGTCGAGGCGGAAGGCGAATATCGAGCCGCGCTCAGGCTTGATCCTTCGTTTTCGCCTGCCGCGATCAATCTGGCGGACCTTTATCGCGAGCTTGGACGGGAGAGTGATGGCGAGCGGGTTCTTCGCGACGCGCTGTCCGGATCGCAGCAGAATGCCTCGATCCACCATGCCCTCGGTCTGGCGCTTGTGCGTCAGAAGCGCAACGAGTCGGCGCTCGATGAATTGCGTCTAGCGGCCGTGCTGGACCCCGGCCAGTCGCGCTATGCATACGTGTACGCTGTGGGGCTGCACACTGCAGGTCGCCGGGACGACGCGCTAGCTGTCCTCAAAACCAGCTTGGGCAGACACCCCAACGACAGAGACAGTCTCTCGGCAGCAATCGCGTTCAGCCGAGAGAAAGGGGATTCCGTGGCAGCTCTGGAATTTGCAGAGCGGCTTGCGCACCTGATGCCCGGCGATCCCAGGCTCACAGAGCTCATCAAGCAACTCAAACAATAGCTACAAGGCAGCCCCGGCCATCGGAGCAAAATGCACATCAGCGATCGAGAGGCGCGGCTAATTGCGCACCGCATAGAGCGGCGTTCTGAGCGTCAGCTGGTAGGCTGGCTTCGGCACCCACATGATCTCGGCGGTGACACCGAATAGGCGGTTGTCATTGTCATCCATGCGGTCGAGATCAAGTCGCACGATCGGCTGCGTGAACGGCTGGGCCGGCGCGAGATTCAATAGCTGAGCGCCCTCGAACGATTGCACGCCGATGCGGCCGGTGAATTTCCAATTATTCGGCCATTGGTAATAGCCGCCGACATAACCGATCGTGTTGGGTCTGACCCTGACCAGCGCATTGCCGACATCGACACGCGTGTGCTGGATGCCCGCGAGCAATCCCCGGGTCTCGTCCTTATCCAGCGCATAGCCGAACTCGAGGATGTTGTTGAACGAGGTCGCAGTTAGCGGACCGTTGGGGATCGACTGAGTGATCGTCGATTGCAGCGTCACGGTCGGAAAGGTTCCGCCCTTTTGCTGATAGAGCTCGGCCTGGAAACCGATATTCCAGCTCGTAATGTCAAGTGAGGACCAGCCGCCGCCCCCAAACTGCGTCGAGCTGCCAGAGACGCCGGCGTAAAGCGAGACGCGATCGGTGACGTCGATGGTAAAGGGAAGATCAACGTTGATCGATTTCGACGCCGGCAGGCCGGCCGATAACGCCGCGCCGTTCGGTCCAGAGAGCGTTTGCAGTGCAGTAAAGAATGAAGGATGGCCAAAACCGAATGCCAGGGATCCCGCGGGGATTTGCGCGTAATAGGTTCTGAGATCGAGATACATCGTCGGCACGGCCGGCTTTTTATCGCCGTCGCTGTCGTCGTCGGCCTCAGCGGCCAACGAGCTTGCCGCCGGACAGATCAGGACGACGCCGAGTGCGACCTTCAGGGCAGTCCGAAAGTCAATCAATGCAGGGCTCCGCGTGCGACACAAACCTAGCTTTGCGGCAAGGCCCCCCCAGAGAATGATACACATTTTGCCGTGACTCGCGTCACTTTGTCCTCAATCCCAGATCACGATTTCCCCGTTGACCCAGATTAACGCCAGCAGAACGCCGGTTCGGCAGTTTGCACCCAGGCAAAAGCGGGCTCGGCGGGAGCCGAAATTTGACCATGGCTGCGCGCAGGTCCGCTTTGCGCCGAGAGCTGCCGCTGTTGGTAATGCCATCCGTAGCCTGTCATCGTAGGTACGGTCGTGATCTTACCAACTCCAGTCAAACAATCGTTTCAACACAATCGCTTGGGTCTCGCAGCGTGGAGGAGCCCCATTCCGGCGCAAGCCACTGATTTTGCTGTGGAGTTCGAACGACCTGCGAACAATGGAGAACAGCATACTGGCGGAAGGGGTGGGATTCGAACCCACGGTACCCTTGCGGGCACGCCGGTTTTCAAGACCGGTGCCTTAAACCACTCGGCCACCCTTCCAAACCCGGAATTGCTGTCGCTTAACGTAGTCGACGGCGCATGGCAACGCGAAGTTGGGCCCTTCGAAGCAAGCCTGCCCCCTCGCCTGGCCGGTCTGTCAGGCGAGCGTCAGCCTGGTCCGCTAACCTGGCAACAGGCTCGGCCGCCGACAGCGCGCCGTGCCCTCAGCAATCCCGAACACTGGCGACATCTCCCAGGGCGTCGCTGGTTGCGAGGCCCGGTAGGAGTCGTCTCCATCTCCGGGCCTCGTTTGCTGGCGCCCAAAAGAAAACGCGGCGCCCCATGGGAGCGCCGCGCGAAGTTCGTGATTGTTGCGCTGGCTCAGTAGCCGCAGGACGCGCAGCCCATCTGCACCGGGGCGTAATAGGAATAGCCCGGCGAGACCATCTCGACGCGCTGGCGCGTGGCGTATTGCGGCGGGATGCGTTCGTATTGGACGCTGGGCGGGGCGACCATCACGGTCTGCGGCACCATCACGGTGCGGTACTGCGCCGGCGTGCGATGCGCGACCACGGAGCCCGGCGAAACCATCACGGTCTCGTCGACGGTGCGGTATTGCGGCTGCACATATTGCTGCTGATAGCAGGTCGTGCACGGCGGCGGCGTGTAGCAATTGTAGCAGCCGGCGGAGGCTGCGCTCGTCATCGAAATCGCGGCGACGACTGTTGAGAAAACGACAGCAAGAGTACGAGACATTATTGCGGTGCCCCAGTTGCCCGAAATGGATTTGCGAAGGTCGCCGCAATATACGCCGCAAAATCCAGGGCTGCCGAACTTCGTGGAGGCATCCTTAATGCGAACGGCCGGCTTTCGCCGGCCGCTAAGGACTCGTTGACCATGCACGCGAGGCGCGAACGATGCAGCGCTCAGTTCGAGCGCCGCTTCACCTCGCGCACCGCGCCGCGCGCGGCGCTGGTGGTGAGCGCAGCATAGGCCTGGAGCGCGGTGGAGACGTTGCGCTTGCGGCCCGTCGCCTGCCAGGCGGCGTCACCCTTCGCCTCTTCCGCCGCGCGCCGCCTGGCGAGCTCCTCGTCGGAAACCTCCAGGGTAATGCTGCGGTTCGGAATGTCGATCGCGATGCGGTCGCCGGTCCGCACCAGGCCGATGTTGCCGCCTTCGGCGGCTTCCGGCGACAGATGGCCGATCGACAGGCCGGACGAGCCGCCCGAGAAGCGTCCGTCGGTGACGAGCGCGCAGGCTTTGCCGAGGCCCATCGATTTCAGATAGCTCGTCGGATACAGCATTTCCTGCATGCCGGGTCCGCCACGCGGGCCTTCGTAGATGATGACCACGACCTCACCGGCAACGACCTTGCCGCCCAGGATGCCGTCGACGGCCGCGTCCTGGCTCTCGAACACGCGCGCGGGGCCGGAGAATTTCAGGATCGAGGCATCGACGCCGGCGGTCTTCACGATGCAGCCGTCCTGCGCGAGGTTGCCGTAGAGCACGGCGAGGCCGCCATCCTTGCTGAAGGCGTGTTCGAGATCGCGCACGACGCCCTTCTCGCGATCGGCATCGAGCTCGTCGTAGCGGCGCTCCTGGCTGAAGGCGACTTGCGTCGGGATGCCGCCGGGCGACGCGCGATAGAAGGTGCGCACCGCCTCGCTCTTGGTGCGCTTGATGTCCCAGCGCTCCAGCGCGTCGGCCATCGTCGGCGCATGCACGGTCGAGACCGACGTGTCGATCAGGCCGGCGCGATCGAGCTCGCCCAGAATGCCCATGATGCCGCCGGCGCGGTGCACGTCTTCGACATGCACGTCGGCGACCGACGGTGCGACCTTGCACAGCACGGGCACGCGCCGCGACAGCCGGTCGATATCCTGCATGGTGAACGCGACCTGCCCTTCATGGGCGGCGGCGAGCAGATGCAGCACCGTGTTGGTCGAACCGCCCATCGCGATGTCGAGCGTCATCGCGTTTTCGAACGCCTTGAAGTTGGCGACGTTGCGCGGCAGCACCGAGGCATCGTCCTGCTCGTAGTAGCGGCGGACGAGATCGACGATGGTGTGGCCGGCCTCGACGAACAGCCGCTTGCGGTCGGCGTGGGTCGCGACCACCGAGCCGTTGCCGGGCAGTGCGAGGCCGAGCGCCTCGGTGAGGCAGTTCATCGAATTGGCCGTGAACATGCCCGAGCAGGAGCCGCAGGTCGGGCACGCCGAGCGCTCGATCACCTTGACGTCCTCGTCGCTGACCTTGGAGTCGGCCGCGGCGACCATGGCGTCGATGAGGTCGACGGCCTTGGTCTTGCCCTGGAGCTTGACCTTGCCGGCCTCCATCGGTCCGCCCGAGACGAACACGGCGGGGATGTTGAGCCGCAGTGCCGCCATCAGCATGCCGGGCGTGATCTTGTCGCAATTGGAGATGCAGACGAGGCCGTCGGCGCAATGGGCGTTGGCCATGTACTCGACGCTGTCGGCGATCAGCTCGCGCGACGGCAGGCTGTAGAGCATGCCGTCATGGCCCATGGCGATGCCGTCGTCGACCGCGATGGTATTGAACTCCTTGGCGACGCCGCCGGCCTGCTCGATCTCGCGGGCGACGAGCTGGCCGAGGTCCTTGAGGTGGACGTGGCCGGGCACGAACTGGGTGAAGGAGTTGACGACCGCGATGATCGGCTTGCCGAAATCCGCATCCTTCATGCCCGTCGCGCGCCAGAGGCCGCGGGCACCCGCCATGTTGCGGCCGTGGGTGGTGGTGCGGGAGCGATAGGCTGGCATGGCGGTTTCCGTCCTCGGTTTGGCTGCCTGAGCGGGACAAATTCGGAAGCCGCCTCAGGCCTTTCCGGCCGGATAGCGCACGGGGTGGGTTGGTGCAACGGGAACTTGGCTTGGACAGGTCCGGATCGGCCTTTCGCAGGCCTCCCCTGCTCCCGGCGCGGGCTACTGCAAGGTCGCGTCAGCGCCGGACAGACGCTGTAGCTAGCGCTTCGGCTTGGGCAGCACAATTCTACCCTGGGAGGCAATGCCACCCCACTTGGCGGACCAGCCGATTTCCGAGGCCGAGGATGGCTCAACGCTTGTCTGACCTCGGGCGCCTTGCAACGCAAACAGGGCGCCCTGGGGATCGACACATCGTGCGATCCAGCAGCCATCGGGCAATTCGATCGGACCCTGGAGGATCCGGCCTCCGCCAGCATTCACATGTTTCGTGGCAGCACCGATGTCGTCGACATTGAAGTAATGCAGCCAGCTCGGCTGCGCTACGCTCGGAAGTTTCGTGAGCATTCCGCCGACAGTCTGCCCACCCGCCGAAAACAGTTGATACCAGGCCGCTGGTTCGCTTTGAGCGTCGGCCTTCTGCCAACCGAATAGTTCTCTGTAGAAATCGAAGATCGCGGTTCGGTCGGCGGCCAGTAACTCATGCCAGCCTACGCGCCCCGGCTCGTCCAGCCGGCCCGGTTTCCGTCGGCCATATGCTGGTTCTTTGATCAGCCCGAACGTCGCCTCCTGCGGATCGGCAACGACTGCTATGCGGCCAATATTGGTGTCGGTCGGCGGCACAAGGATCGCACCTCCAAGACGCGTGATCTGCGCGGCGGTTGCATCCGGGTCGTCGACGGCGACGTATCCCATCCATCTCGGCGTCGCCCCCAATCTCCGCCCCTCTTCCGGGATATCCATAAGTCCGCCCAGCGGAGCGCCGCCGCTACGAAGCACCATGTAAGGCAGTTCCGGGGTCGATTCATCCTTCACGCCCCAGCCGACGGCCTTGCGATAAAATGCGCCCGCCGCTGCGACATCCGTGGTCAGAAGTTCATACCAAGCGAAACGCCCTGATCGATCTGCCACGCCGATCTCCGTTCAAGATTCGATGTGCTTGCGGCACTGCACCAAGCTGCACGCGCACCAAAAGCGTGGATCGGCGATGCGTTGTCTCAACTGGCCATGCCGATTGCCGTTCATGAAGATGAATGCATCCTGAACGTCCGGCGCCGCGTTTTTGTGCGCGTAATCGTTGCTCGCGTTATTTCCTGGGCGTAGACTTACCGCGGCTGGGATGCTTCTTGCAATGCTCGGAGGTTCGACCATGCGGCAGGCGAGGAAGACTTCTCAAGGGAAGAAGCGAGCAACCAAAGTCGCCGTACCGGCGCTAGGAGCCGCAGGGTTGACGTTCTCGCTGGCGGGAGGCGCATCGGCGTCCGCCGTGCCGGCACCCGACGCACAACAATTGCCGCACTTTGGAACGGGTCAGGCAATCACGCTCGATGAAGAGGAAATGGCTGACGTCAGCCTCGCCACCTTCCATCTCTTCGACAAGGAAAGCGCCGGTAGCCGCGTGCAGCTGGCATGGCGCGGATGCGGCGGCTGCCGCGGCTGCAGAGGTTGTCGGGGTTGCCGTAGTTGCCGATGTGGCGTCGGTTGCCGATGTGCAGGTTGTGCAGTTGGCTGTGGCGTTGGTGTGGTGGGATGCGCCGTATCATGCGCGGGTTGCTGCGCATCGTGGGGCCGCTGCCGCTGGTGCTAGGCCTCGGCGCGTTCCGAATGTCAAACTCACGGGTTGATAGGTCATTGGCCGGCCTCAAGAAAGGGTCCGGCCAATTGCTTGATTTCGCTACGACGCTTGCATCGGCGGCTTGCGCGTGACGGCCCAATTCGTTTCAATTCTCCGGGAAAATGCCGGCGCGCGGGCGCGACGATCCGTCTTGCGCCGGGGATCTAGCGTAAGGGCAACAGGATCAGCGTGCTGACTCAATGACTGCAACTCGCAAGACCCGCGTTGCGCGGCAGACCCGCCAAGACACTCTCCGATTTGCACCGAACTTCACCGCTTACGTATTGCCTCCCGATGCGGTTTGTCTCTATTCCGAGAACCGCAAATTCTTCCTGCACGGCGAACTCTACTGCGCCCTCGCCACCGCGATCGGGCAACACGGCAAGGCCAGGTCGGAGATCATTCGCCAGCTTTCGAAGCGCTTCCCGGTCGACAAGATCGAGGAAGCAATCAAGCGGCTGCTCGACCGCCGATATGTCGTTGCGCGGACCCCGAAAGCGTTCGACGACGCCGTCGGCGGTTTCCTGGCCAGCCTCGGCATGCCTTTGGAGGTCGCGGAACAAAATCTTCGTAATTGCCCCGTCCTGGTCGAGTCGATTGATGTCAAAGGCGCCAAGGAGCTGACCGCGGCGTTGAGCAAGCTCGGCGTTCAAATCGCCAAGCGAGCGCCGAAGTTCACGATCACGCTGGCGAACGACTATCTCGACCGGCGACTTGCTGAACTGAACCAGGAACGTGTGGCCGGCAAGACGCCCTGGTTGCTGGTACAGCCATCCGGCCCGTTTCCGCTGGTCGGGCCCGTGTTCAAACCGGGCGAGAGCGCCTGCTGGACCTGCCTGTTCGATCGCATGATCCGCAACCGGGAGATCAAGGGGTTTCTTGACCGGGGACCGGCGCGTGCGGTTGCCATATCGCCTCTCGTCAGAGAAAGCGTCGGCCAGACTGGAATCCATTTTGCGGCCGTCGAGATCGCCAAGGCAATTGCCTCGGATTTTCGCACCGATTTGTGCGATCACATCGCAAGCTTCGACCTGACCGGCGCCGCCATCGCCAAGCACTACGTGACGCGACGTCCGCAATGTCCGACCTGCGGCAACAGGAAGCTGAACAACCCGCGCCGAACTCCGGCCCTGGTCGAGATTGCCGAGGGCAAGAGGCTCGTCATGACCAGCGGTGGATATCGCACCGTGACGTCGCGGTCGACGGTGTCGCGCTTCCGCAAGCATGTGAGCCCACTGACAGGGGTGGTGACCAGGCTCGAACGAATCGACGTCGACCTGCCGATGAACACCAACTACTTCGCCCAGCACAATTTCTCCGCGCCGGCCCACAGCATCGACCAGCTCAGGTCCGGATTGAGCGGGGGCAGCTTTGGCAAGGGCTCGACCGCCGAGCAGGGCGAAGCCAGCGCGCTGATGGAATCGATCGAACGCTATTCGGGCATTTTCCAGGGCGATGAGATCAGGACGGCGCGTCGATTTGCCGATTTCGCGCCTGGCGACGCGCTTCTTCCCAACGATATCCAGCTCTTCAGCGAAACGCAGTTCAAGAACAGGTTTCTCCAGCAACCGGACGATCCCCATCCGGTTCCCGAGCCGTTCGATCCCTCGACGAAGACCGAGTGGTCGCCGGTCTCATCGCTGCGCGACAAACGCTTCAAATATCTGCCGACGGGCCTCCTGTACTTCTTCTATGGCGGCTTTCATACGGATTCCAACGGCTGCGCGGCCGGCAACACCCGCGACGAAGCGATTGTCCAGGGCTTCCTCGAACTGATCGAGCGCGATGCCTACGCGATCTGGTGGTACAACCGGGTGCAGCGCGCCGAGGTCGACCTCGAGCAGTTCGACGATTTCTATGTCCGGGATCTCCAGACTCAATTTGCGGAGGCCGGGCGCAAGCTATGGGTGCTCGATATCACCACTGACCTTGGCATTCCGACTTACGTGGCGATCATGCACTGGATGCAGGATGGACACGAGAATATCGAGTTCGGCTCCGGCGCGCATTTCGACCGCCGCATAGCCCTGCTGCGCTCCCTCACCGAGCTGACCCAATTCATGTCCGTTAGCATGATGGGCGGTGCGAGCGACGAGAAGCCGACCCTCGACGGTGTCACACCGTTGCGTCTGGAAGACTACCCGTTCCTGACACCGAGCGATCGCCCTATTCTCCCCCCAGCGCCAAGCCTCAAGCTTCACGACAATACGCGGGATCAGGTCATCGCCTGCGTCGAGATCGCAGCCCGTGCGGGTTACGATTTCCTCGTCCTCGACCAGACGCGTCTCGATGTCGAGGTTCCGGTCGTCAGAGTGCTCGTTCCCGGCTTGCGTCATTTTTATCGCCGCTTCGCACCGGGCCGCCTTTACGATGTGCCGGTGAAGCTCGGTTTGTTGGACCGGCCGCGACCGGAAAGCGATCTGACTTCATTCGTCCCACACACCTGAAGGGTTGCACTTTCGTGCGCGCTCCCCGGAAAAAGCCGACCAGGAAGATCGCGCCAGACATTGCCGCCCGATTGAGCCATCACTTCTCCCTCCAGATGCAGCCGGATGGAAACGTCGCCGCCTTTCTGGGCGACTATTCCGTCAACCTCGGGCAATTCAGCGCGGCCGCGATGGACTGCGCGCGACATCTGAGCACCGGCCTTCCGCTCGCGTCCTTTGCAGGCAAGAGCGCCCTCGCGAGAGACGTCGACGCCCTGGTGCATCGCTTGGCCCGGCAGGGGCTTCTGGAATACCGCCTCTCCTCTTCGCGTAACACGCAGGACTTCGTGGTCATCGAGCCCCAAGTCCCCGAATACTGGCCGCGGCGCGCGAAGCTGGGCAGCCGTGACACCGTTGTGTTGTCGCGCTTTGCCTTTCTGCGCCGGCGCGGCAACGAGTTGGTGCTGGAATCGCCACGCGCCGGCGCGCTGTTCCGGATTGGCGATCCCGCCATCGCCACCACCCTTGCTGCGCTGTCGCAGCCTCGGAAGATCGGCAAGCTTAACCAGAAAATAGCTTCCTCCACCCTCCATCTGCTCGAACTGTTGCTGGACAGCCAGATCCTGCTCAAGCTTGATGCGAAGGACGGACAAGGCCTGCGGGTGAACGAAGGCGACGGCAACCTCGTACTCTGGGATTTCCACGATCTGGTGTTTCACACGCGGAGCACGGAGGGTCGGCAAGCCAATCCGGTCGGCGCCGCCTTCACCTATGCCGGCGTCGTTCCGCCGTCGCCGGCGGTGCGTCCGCCCTGGGCCGGCAGCAAGATTGACCTGCGCAAATTCTCCTCCGCGGAGCCGAACTCCCGCTTCCCGAGGCTGTTGCGCGAACGCCATTCAACACGGGATTTCGACGACAAGAATCCGGTCACGCTCGGCGAACTCGCGCAGCTTCTCGACACCACCGCGCGCGTCGTGTCCGAATGGAAGAGCGAGCCGTATTTCGAGGGCGGTTCCGACGTCACCTACAGCACAAGGCCTTATCCGTCAGCGGGCAGCGCGTACGAGCTAGAATTGTACCTTACCGTCGCGAACTGCGACGGGCTTGCGCGCGGACTCTACCACTACGATGCAGGGAGCCACGCGCTAGTCGCGATCAGCGCTTCCCCCCAACAACTCCAGGCGCATTTGACGGCTGCCCAGTTCGCCATGGACGCGCCGGGTCAGCCACAAATCCTCATCACGATCGCGGCGCGTTTTGGCCGGGTCTCCTGGAAATACAGCTCAATCGCATATTCGTTGATCCTGAAGGATGTCGGCAGCCTGATTCAGACGCTTTACCTGGCGGCGACCGATATGGGCCTCGGCGGCTGCGCCATTGGCAGCACCAACATCGATCTGTTCGCGAAAATGACGGAGTTGGAATTCCATATCGAGGGCCCGGTCGGTCAATTCGCGCTCGGGCGCGGCAAAAAACCGGAGGTCCAAGGCTAGAAGCGGGTGTCCGACGGCAAATCGGCGCACGCCTCAAGCCAGTCGCGCTATTGCAGCGTCGGATCGAGCCGATCGCGCAGCCAGTCGCCGATCACGGAGACCGCCAGCGTGGTCACGACGATGGTAGTCGCCGGCGCCAGCATGATCCAGGGCGCCCGGGTGAGGTATTCGCGGCCATAGCCGACCATGTTGCCGAGGCTGGTCATCGGCGGCTGTACGCCGAGGCCGAGGAAGGACAGGCCCGACTCCATCAGGATCACCTCGGGGAAGACCAGCGTCGTCGACACGATCAGGGTCGAGGCGATGTTGGGCAGGATGTGCCGGAGGTAAACCCGGGACGGCGTCGCGCCGAGCTGGCGGACCGCGGCGGCGTAGCCTTGCGCATTGGCGGAGATGGCCAAGCCGCGCGCGATGCGGGCATAGCGCTCCCAGCCAAAAAATCCCATCAGGCCGATCAGCAGCGGCAGCGAATTGCCGAAGAAGGCGAGCACGGCCAGCGCCATGATCAGGAAGGGCATGCTGGCCTGGAAGTCGGACAGCATCAGCACGAGCTGCTCGACAGCCCCGCGAAAATGCGCGGCGAGGAAGCCGAGCGTGGTGCCGACGATCGCCGAGATCGCGGTCGCGCCGAACGCGATCAGCAGCGAGATGCGGATCGAGACGAGCAGTCGCGACAGCACGTCGCGGCCGAGCTCGTCGGTGCCGAGCCAGTGCGCGACATTGCCGGGCGCCGAGAGGCGGTTGCGCAGGTCGAGCTGGGTGAAGCTGTAGGGCGCGATCTTCTCGGCGAGGGCCGCGATCACCAGCATCGCGACGATCCAGCCGACCGCAAGCGCAACAGACACCGGGATCGCCGGCAGGCCGATGCGGCGGCGGGGAGAGATGTCCTTCAGCGTCGCGTCGGTCATGCATGCGCTCCCTTGGCGCGCAGCCGCGGATCGAGGAAGCCGTAGAGGAAGTCGACGACCAGGTTGGACGTGACCATGGTCAGTGCGACCAGCAGCAGGATGCATTGCACGACGGCGAGGTCGCGGTTGGCGACGGCGACGACGAGCAGGCGCCCTACCCCGGGCCATGAAAACACGCTCTCGACCACGACGGCGCCAGCGATCAGCGTTCCCACCATGAAACCGAGAATGGTCACCGTCGGGATCGCCGCGTTCGGCAGCGCATGCGAGGTCACCACCTTGCGCCACGGCACACCCTTGGCGGACGCCGTACGGATGTAGGGCTGGCCCAGCACCTCCAGCATCGCGCTGCGGGTGAACCGCGCCAGCACCGCTGCGCCGCCGAGGCTCAGCGTCGCGATCGGCAGGATCGCGTGGCGCCAGCTGTCCTGTCCGCCCGACGGCAGCCATCCCAGCTGCACGGCGAAGACGAGCACCAGCAGCAACGCCAGCACGAAGCTCGGCACGGTGAAGCCGGCAACCGCCGTCATCATGACGGCGCGGTCGATCGCAGAGCCGCGATGCAGCGCGGCGTAGATGCCGGCGGGAATGCCGAGCGCCACCTTGAAGACGAAGGCCGGCAGCGTCAGCGCCAGCGTCGCCGGAATTCGCTCCAGCACGAGCTCGATCGCGGGGCGGCCGTCGCGCATGGAGCGGCCGAGCTCGCCCTTGGCGATGGCGCTGAAGTAATCGAGATACTGGAACCAGATGGGATCATCGAGGCCCCAAGCTTTGCGGAAGGCCGCGATGACCTCCGGTGGCGCTTCCGGTCCCAGGATCATCAACGCAGGATCGCCTGATAGCCGCAGCACGACGAAGGCGAAGGTGACGACCAGGACGATCGTCAGGGCCGCGCGTCCGATCCGGATGGCAAGATAACGCCCCATCACGCGGCGTCCCGCGTTTCGACCTGCGGACCCGTCACCAGATGGCACGCGACCTGCCTGTTGCCGCCCACGGCCGAGAGAGCCGGCACTTCGCTCGCACAGCGCGCGATTGCGCGCGGGCAGCGCGGATGGAAGGCGCAGCCCCGGGGGCGCGCAGCCGGGTTGGGCGGATCGCCCGCCAGCACGATGCGGCCCGCGCTGCGGCGGCCGGGTGCCGGCGAGGCCGAAACCAGCGCCTGCGTATAGGGATGCTGCGGCCGCGCGAACAGATCGTCGGCCCTGCCGATCTCGACGATGCGGCCCAGATACATCACGGCGACGATATTGCTGATCTGCCTGACAACGCGCAGGTCGTGGCTGATGAAGAGCAGCGTGAGACCAAGCTGAGCCTGAAGATCGGCGAGCAAATTCACCACCTGCGCCTGGATCGAGACGTCGAGCGCGCTGACCGGCTCGTCGCAGACGAGAAAATCAGGTTTTGTCGCCAGCGCCCGCGCCAGCACGATGCGCTGGCGTTGTCCCCCCGAGAGTGCGCCCGGATAGCGCGCGCCATGCGCGGGCGTGAGTTCGACCGCCCGCAGCAACTCGCGCACCCGTTCCTCGCGTTCGGAGGGCTCACCTACCCCATGAATGTCCAGAGGCTCCCGGATCTGGGTGGCGACCGGCAGGCGCCGGTCCAACGCACCCAGCGGGTCCTGGAAGATCATCTGCATGCGCGCGCGTTGCGCACGCCAGGCGGCCGCCCCGGGCGCGGCCATCGGCTTGCCGTCGAACCGCACCTCACCGTGATCGGGCGGCTCGAGGCCGAGCACGATGCGGCCCGTGGTGGATTTGCCCGAGCCGGACTCGCCGACGAGACCCAGGGTTTCGCCCTTGGGGATGGCCAGCGACACACCGTCGACGGCATGGACGGCCGTGCTGCGGCCAAACATCCCGGAGCGCATGCTGTAGCTGCGCGAGATCGAAGACACCTCGACGAGCGGCGCGCTCATTCGGCGGCGATCCCGAGCAGCGCGCGGCGCGAGGCCTCGGCGCGGATGCATGCGACGGCACGGTCGTTCGTGATCGGTGCCAGGCTCGGCGCGGCGAGGCCGCACGGCTCGGCCGCCAATGCACAGCGCGGCGCGAACGCACAGCCAACAGGCATATTCGCGGGATCGGGCACCGTCCCGGGAATGGCGGTGAGACGCCGGCGCGGACCGTCGAGCGGCGGCAGTGCGCCGATCAGGCCCTGCGCATAGGGATGCACGGGATCAGCGAAGAGCTGGTTGGCCGGCGCCTCCTCGATGATGCGGCCGGCATACATCACCGCGACGCGGTCGCAATTCTCCGCGACGACGCCGAGGTCATGGCTGATCAGGACCATCGCCATGCTCATCTCGCGGCGGATCGATGAGAGCAGCTCCAGGATCTGGGCCTGAATGGTGGCGTCGAGCGCAGTGGTCGGCTCGTCCGCAATCAGCAGGTCGGGATTCCCGGCGAGCGCCATCGCGATCATGATGCGCTGGACCTGACCGCCGGAGAATTCGTGCGGATAGGCGGACAGCCGCCGGCCTGCGTCGGGAATGCCGACGATATCGAGCAGCCGCCGCGCTTCGGCTTTCACCGCTTCTCCGGAGAGATCGCGATGCAGCGCCAGCGCTTCGCAAAGCTGCTTGCGGATGGTCAACACCGGGTTGAGCGCGCTCGCCGGATCCTGGAAGATCATGGCGACCCGCCCGCCCCTGACCTGATCGAGTTCAGCTGCGGGCGCGCCCAGTATTTCACGTCCGTCGAGCCGCACCGAGCCCGAGACCCGTGCATGCCGCGGCAGCAGGCCCAGCGCGGCAAGCCAGGTCACCGACTTGCCGGAGCCGGATTCGCCGACGAGGCCGAGGGCCTCGCCCTTGCCCAGGGCGAGATCGACGCCACGCAGCACCGGCACGCCGTTGAAGGCGACGCTCAGGCCTTCAATGCTGACCAGCGGCAACACCTCAAACCTCGAAATTGCCGGCGCGGAAATCCATCGCGAAGGCGGGCGATGCCTTCCACTTGATCGATTTCGGCTTGGCCGTGAAGGTCGCGTTCTGGTGCAGCACCGTGAAGGCGGGGTCCTCGCGCTCGGCGATCTCCAGCATGCGGCGGAACGCCTTCTTGCGCGCCGCGCGGTCGGTCGAGGTCTCCAAGAACTCCGAGAGCGTGTTCAGCTCGGCGTTGGTCCACTCGCCGATCTGCTGCTGTTGGCCGTTCGGCCCGTGCTGGGCGACCAGCGAGGAGACCGGATCGTTGAAGGCGGCCGAGTTCGACCAGTCGCGCACGGCGCGGGTCGGGGCACGTTCCATGATCTGCGACCAGTTCTCCTTGGTCTCGATCTGGACGTTGAGGCCGACCGACTTCCACATCTCGACCAGGACCTGCGCGGTCGCGACCTGGTTGGTGTAGTAGTTGTTGAGCAGGCGATACGGGATCGGATCGCCCTTGTAGTTGGCCTGCTTCAACAGGTCCTGCGCGAGCTTCGGATCATAGGCCGGCACGTTCCAGTCGGCGTTGAACATGTCGCCGTAAAATTCCCACTGCAGGCCTTTCGGCACGCGGGTGCGGCCGGCCCACAGGCTGTCGACGATGGCCTGGCGGTCGATCGCATGGGTGAAGGCGCGCCGCACCAGCGGATTGGCGAGCTGGGCGTGGTTCTTGTCGAACACGGTCAGGCGGTGATTGAGGATGGTGCCGCCCTGCACTTCGAACGCCGCGTTCTTCTCGATGCCGGCGATCTGGTCCGGCGGGATGTCGCAGGCGAACTGGTATTCGCCCGACAGCAGCCCGTTGATGCGGCTCGCGACTTCGGGCACTTCGAGGAAACGAATGCGCTTGAGCGGCGGACGGCCGCCCCAATATTCGTCATGCGCTTCCAGCGTCAGCGAGACGTCGGGCTTGAGCTCGACGACCTTGTACGGCCCCGTCGTGATCGGCTTGCGCGCCCAATCGAGATAGCTCGCGGATTCCGCCCAGGCCCGGCGGTTTGCGATGTCGGAGCCGTAGCGCGACAGCCGGCCTTCGATGGTGACGTCAGGCGTCGCGTTGTAGAAGCGCACGGTGTACTTGTCGACCGCGTCGACGCGCACGAGGTCCGGCCAGATGCGGCGCGCGACCGCGGGCACATCGGGCGGCAGCTCCTTGCCCGGACGCGGCGTCGGAATCTTCTCGAAGGCCTGGATGGTGGAGCGGCTCTTGGCCTCGCTCTCGCCGAACATGCGCTCGCGGCTGAAGGTGAAGACCACGTCCTCGGCCGTCAGCTCGTCGCCATTGTGGAATTTCACGCCCTGCCGCAGCTTCACCTCGACGGTCTGGTCGTCGATGCGACGCCACTCGGTCGCAAGGCCCGGCACGGCCTCGAGGCTGCCGCGCCAGTTCTTGGAGATCAGGCCCTCCCAGATCGAGGAGAAGAACACGCGCTCGCCGACATTGGATTGCTCGCGCAGCACGTCGAGCACGTTCGAATTTGTCACCTTCTGCACGGCGATCGTCACCGACGGACGGTTGTCGGCCTGCCCGATCGCAAAGCGCGGCAGGAGAAGCGTGCCCGCGGCAGCGCCGCCAGACTTCAGGATGGTGCGACGGGTGAGTTTGTTCATGACGATAAGCCCTGCCCTTGATGAGGTCGGTTATTCAGCGAGACCAAGCGCGGCGAGATGGGCTGCGCCGGCGCGGACGTCGTCGTGGTTGCGGAGTTCGAGGATCAGCCGCGGGTTCGAGGTCAGCCGGCCCAGCGCGCGGAACACGGCAACCCACGGAATGTTGCCTTCGCCCGGCGCCCAGTGCCGGTCGGCGAAGCCGTCGGTGTCCTGGAGGTGCACATGCGTCAGCATGTCGCCTGCGGTCTCGACGTAGTAGTCGACCGGCGGCGCGCCGGTGGAGATGTGCGCGTAATTCGCATGCCCGGTGTCGAGCGAGACGCGGACCTTGTTGCTTTCGAGCGCCTTGGCGAGGCGCACGCGGTCGCGCGGGTCCTTGTCCTCGATGTTCTCGATGACGATCTCGCAGCCGGTCGTCTCGGCCCGCGCGATCACCTCGGCAAGCGTCGCCCTGACCCGTTCGACCAGATTGCCGCGATTGTCCGGATAGAGATCGAGATTGTTGTGGTCCCACGTCGTGAACGGCGAATGGATCACCATCTGCGTCGCACCGAGGAACTCTGCGGCCTCCAGCCCCTGGAGCAGACGCTTGGTCACCGCCTGGCGGATCATCGGATCGTGGCTGTCGATCTTGAAGCCCCAGAACGGTCCGTGGATGCCGAGACGGCCGGTGTGGCCCGCGAGCATCTGCTTGATGTCGCCGGCGGTCGCGCGCCAGTCGCTATCGAGGAGATCGGCGCGGAAGAAATCCTGGATTTCGAGATCGCGCTGCCGTTCCAGAAGCCAGTCGCGATGTGCGGGGATCGATTTGATGGACAATGCGGCGCCCAGTACCGGCTTCGACATGGCTTGCTCCTTGGCCGTCAGCAATGACGGGAGCAGCGCTAGACCAGTTCAATGACAGGCCAGTGAAATCGAGGTTCCGCAGCACCGAGAGATGTGGACATCCTGCGCATCGCCAGCATCGATCTTGTGCACCATGCCGTCGGCTTAGGCGCCCGCAGCTTCGCGCAGAAAGAAGCTCGCGCGTGTCCGTAGTGATCCGGAATGGAATCCTATTTCGATCTCACGTACATCGCGAGACATCGATCGGCGGCCACTTCAAGGGCATCACCCTCTGATCGCGCACCAAGGGGTTGGGGGACCACATGGGGCGGGGGATTGAAGGCTGGGGCAAGGTGACGAGGTCCGGACTCCTAGGCACTCCGGACCTCGAAACTTTCCAAATCGAACGCAAACGCGCCGCCGAGCTGATTCAGCCCGGCGGCGCGTTGTCGTTTCAGCGCGGTCTTGTCAATTCCGGCGCTTAGCGCGTTTGCGGCTCGATCGTCTCCCCGGCAATGTCGATCCGCCGCGCCATTCAGTTCGGTACGTTCCGCTCGAGATCCTCGAGCCATGCCGCGGCGCTCGAATCCGACGGCGCGCGCCAGTCGCCACGCGGCGACAGCGAGCCGCCGGCCGAAACCTTCGGGCCGTTCGGCATGGCCGAGCGCTTGAACTGGCTGAAGGCGAAGAAGCGGCGCAGGAACACTTCGAGCCAGCGGCGGATCTCGGGAAGATCGTAGGCCTTGCGCCGATCGTTCGGGAACGCTGGCGGCCATTCGCCCTTGGCGACATCCTTCCACGCTTGCAGCGCCATGAAGGCGATCTTGGACGGCCGCATGCCGAAGCGGAGCGTGTAGAACAGGTTGAAGTCCTGGAGCTCGTAGGGGCCGACGGAAGCTTCGGTGCTCTGCGGTTTCTCGCCCGGCTTGACTGGAACCAGCTCGGGCGAGATTTCGGCCGACAGGATCGAGGCAAGCGTCCGGTTGACATCGTCGCTGAACTGCTGCGAGGCGATCACCCAGCGGATCAGATGCTGGATCAGCGTCTTCGGCACGCCGGCATTGACGTTGTAATGCGCCATCTGGTCGCCGACGCCGTAGGTGCACCAGCCCAGCGCGAGCTCGGAGAGATCGCCGGTTCCGATGACGATGCCGCCGTGATGGTTGGCAAGGCGGAACAGATAGTCCGTGCGCAGACCCGCCTGCACGTTCTCGAAGGTCACGTCGTATACCTTCTCGCCCTTGCCGAAGGGATGGCCGATATCCTTCAGCATCTGGGTTGCCGTGGTGCGGATGTCGAGCTCCTGCCAATTCGTCTGCAACGCCTTCATCAGCGCCAGCGCATTGCTCTTGCTCTCGCTGCCGGTGGCAAAGCCCGGCATGGTGTAGGCGAGGATGTTCTCGCGCGGCAGGCCGAGCAGGTCGACTGCCTTCGCGGCGACGATCAGCGCGTGGGTGGAATCGAGCCCGCCCGAGACGCCGATGACGACGCGCTTGGTGCCGGTCGCGCGCATGCGCTGCACGAGGCCGGCGACCTGGATGTTGTAGGCCTCGTAGCAATCCTGCTCGAGCAGGCTCTCGTCACTCGGCACGAACGGGAAGCGCTCGACCTTGCGCAGGAAGCCGACGTCGGAGACCGGCGGCTTCAGCGCGAACGTCACCTTGCGGAAGAACGCCTCGCGCTGCCGGCGGTTGTCGTCGAACGTCCCCATCAACGCGCGCTCCTGCCTGAGCAGGTCGAGATCGACGTCAGCGAACGTGATCTGGCCCCCCTGGCGGAACCGCTCGCCTTCGGCCAGCAGCACGCCGTTCTCGTAGATCGAGGTCTGGCCATCCCAGGCCAGATCGGTGGTGGATTCCCCTGCCCCGGCAGCGGAATAGACGTAGGCCGCGAGGCAGCGCGCCGAGGTCGACTGGCACAGCAATGCGCGCGAGCGCGCCCGGCCGATCGTGATCGGGCTGCCCGAGAGGTTGATCAGCACGCTGGCGCCTGCAAGTGCGAGCTCCGAGGCCGGGGTCACCGGGATCCACATGTCCTCGCAGATCTCGACGCCGACGGTCAGGCCCGGAACGTCCTCCGCCGCGAACAGCAGATCGACGCCGAAGGGCGCGCGCAGATCGCCGATCGCGATCACCTCACCGGCGATGCCGGCACCGGAGGCGAAATGCCGTCCCTCGTAGAATTCGCGGTAGGTCGGCAGGTAGCTCTTGGGCACCACGCCGAGCAAATTGCCGCGATGGATGACGACGGCGCAATTGTAGATGCGATGGCCAAAGCGCAGCGGCGCGCCGACGATCAGAACGGTCATCAATGCAGCGGAGGCCTTGACGATAGCCGCGAGACCGCGCTCGACCGCATCGAGCAGCGGGTCCTGCTTCACCAGATCTTCGATCGCATAGCCGGACAGGCATAGCTCGGGAAACACGGCAACCGCCGCCGACTGTTCGTGGCAGGCATTGGCCGCCGCCAGGATGGCCTTGGCATTGGCCGAGGGATCGGCGACGTGGGAGGTGGTCACGCAGGCTGCCACGCGCGCAAATCCGTGGGCGTAGATCGAGTGGAACGTCATCGAGCGCAGTACCTCTAATTTCTTCCCGGCCGGCCGCAGCCGTCAGCTCCGCACCTATGTAGCCCATCGATCTGGCCCCGTGCAGGCCATCCGCCATCATGCATAACGGATTTGCGCCTCGCTCTGGCCGGCGAGCTCAGGCGCTGCGGGCCAGGACGCCCGTCAGATCGTTGCGCAGCCACTCGGCGATCCGGGGCCAGGCATGCGCGTGGGTCCGCGCGCCCATGAACAGGCCGAGGTGATCGCTTGGCTCGGAGGCCGCTGCAATGAAGGCTGGCGGCGTGCCGACAAGGCCGGCGGTGGCGAGCGCCTGCGTCGCCGGCACCACTTCGTCGTCGAGCCCGGCCAGCAGGAAGATCGGCGCCTTGACGTCCTTCAGATCAATCGCGCGGCCGAGCGCCACGAAGTTGCCGCCGGCAATCCGGTTCTCCCGGAAAATCCGGTTGACGATCTCGAGGTAATAAGCGCCCGGCAGATCGAGCGTCTCCACGTTCCACTGGTCGAAGCGCGCGAGCAGCGCCGCGCCTTCCTCGTTGGATAGCCCCTTCTGCAAGGCGACTGCGATATCCTCGCGGCTTGGCGTCCTGGACCAGAATCGCAGCATCTCCTCGCCACTGACATTGCCGCCGCCACGCGCGACGAGCTGGTCGTAGACCATTCCCGGCGCGTTGCGGGCGAGCCGGGATAGCGCGGAATCGATCGACAGGTCGACCGGAGCGCCTGCTAGCACCAGCCGTCGCACCTTGGCCGGAAAGCGCGCCGCGTAGAGCAGCGACAGCCAGCCGCCCTGGCACAGGCCGACGAGATCGACCGGCGCGCCGATCTCGTCGATGGCAACGTTCAGATCGGACAGATAGCTGTCGATCGAGAGATAGCGCATGTCCGGGGTGGCCGAGCGCCAGTCGGTGAGATAGACCCGGTCGATGCCACCATTTTGCAGCGACTGCACCACGCTGTGGCCCGGTGCAAAGTCGGCGATCAGGGCCCGATGCAGCGCATAGGGTGCGCAGACCAGCGCCGGGTGGCCGGACCGGCCCTTCGTGCAATCGCGCAGGCGCATGGTCGCAAGCTCCAGCGCGATCGTGTTGGACGTCGTCCACGGCAGGCTGCTGTCGGCCGGCTCGGCCGGCCCGCGCTCCATCCACCAGAAACAGGCGTCCATGGCGAGCCGCGCCGCCGCAAACGGCCACAGCAGCGGATCGCCAGGGACATGATCCGGCCCGCCCGGCTGTTTGCCTGTCTTCTCCGCCATGGCTATCTCGCGATTCTCACAGGAAAGCCTCGAAGCTGATCACGGAAATGCCGAGCTCGCCAAAACTGCGATGGGCCGCGGCCACGGAACCATCGAGGTCGATGCCACGGCAGGCATCCTCGATCACCACGACTTCGAACCCGGCCTTGCGGGCGTCCTCTGCCGAAAAGCGGACGCAGAAGTCGAGCGCGAGCCCCGCGACGAAGACGGTCTTCAACTCGCGCTCGCGCAAGTACCCGAGCAGGCCCGTCGGTGTCCTGTGGTCGTTCTCGAACAGCGCCGAATAGGAATCGATGCCGCGGCGAAAACCCTTGCGCACGACCAGACTCGCCCGGGTGACGTCCAGCCCGCCATGGAATTCGGCGCCCGCCGTGCCCTGCACACAATGCGTCGGCCAGAGCACCTGGGTGCCGTAGTCCAGCTCGATGGTCTGGAACGGCTGCTTGCCCGCATGGTTCGCCGCGAAGGAGACGTGGTCGCCCGGATGCCAGTCCTGGGTCAGCACCACATTGGCGAATTTTTGGGCGATACGGTTGATGGCGGGCACGACTTTCTCGCCACCGGGCACGGCCAGCGCCCCGCCGGTGCAGAAATCGTTCTGGACGTCGATCACCAGCAGCACGTCGCGGTCGGAAATCTTCATCGCAAGGCCCCATTCCATCTGCCCGGCGCGACCGGCGCTGGGCGCTCCCTCCAATGTCGATCTTCCGGCGCGGCTTCGCAACCACCGACTCCGTATGGCCATATCGCGCTGGCGGGCAAGGATCGTCTCCCGGATGCAACGGTTTGGTCTTGTTCGTGTTGACTAGGCACAATCAAGCGAGGATTCTCAGACCGTCCGCAAACTGCGGATCGGATCAAGAGCGGAGGCAAAGGTTCCCGAAGGCCGGCAAGGCCGCGGCAACCAAATGGCTATGGGTATCGGCAAGACAGGAAAAATTCTTCTCGCCGATATCGGCGGCACCAATGCGCGCTTTGCGCTGAGCCAAAGCGGACCTGGCAACGGCGACCAGACCGGGCCGATCGACTATGTGAAGGTCGCCGACTTCCCGACCGTCCAGGAAGCCATTGTCGACGTGCTGGCGCGCCGGGCTGGCGGCGAGCCGCCCCAAAGAGCCGTGCTGGCCGTCGCGGGTCCCGTCACCAACAACCGCTGTGTCATGACCAACAGCCCCTGGGTCATCGACGGCAACGAACTCCAGCCGACGCTCGGCTTCGACAGCGTCCATGTGCTCAACGATTTCGAGGTGGTCGCCTGGTCCCTGCCCGCCTTGCGGTCCGCCGATCTGATCCCGCTCGGCGGACAAGATGGCCTTCCCGGAGAACCCTTGCTGGTGGTCGGGCCCGGAACCGGTTTTGGCGTCTCCTGTCTGGTCGAGCGGCATGGTGCGCGGCTGGCCGTCGTCACCGAGGCGGGCCACGCCACCCTGCCGGCAGAGAACGAGCGCGAGGAGCGGGTGATCGCGTGCCTGCGCCGGCGTTTCGGCCATGTCTCCATCGAGCGCGGCGCGTTGTCGGGCTCGGGTTTGCAAAGCCTCTACGAGGCGCTGGCGGAGATCGACGGCGCCCAGGTGCCGCACCGCGACGCGGCCGCCATCACCAAGGCGGCCCTGGACGGCAGCTGCCCGGTCAGCCGCGCGACGCTGGAGATGTTTTGCGCCATCCTGGGCTCGGTCGCGGGCAATCTCGCGGTGACCTTCGGTGCCCGCGGCGGCGTCTATATCGCCGGCGGGATCGTGCCGCGCTTCCCGGACTTCCTCGCAGCCTCGGCCTTCCGCGCACGCTTCGAAGCCAAGGGACGCTTCCAGGACTATTTGCGCAACATCCCGACCCGGCTGGTCACGAAGCCCGACGCCAGCTTCGTCGGTCTGAAGATGTTCGCCGACCACAATGTGGATTGAGGCGCGAGTGCCCAGCTGCGCGGTTCCGGTAATTCACAGGAGATTGCAACGTACGAACGGTTCCACGCAGGATCGTGCTTGCTCGTTTGTTCCCGATGAGAAACAATCCCCCTTGAGTGTGTGGCGTAGTTGCGGGGGCGTGACATGCGTAAGCAGGATCTGGGCTTCGACTATCACCGCTACCACCGTCTGCTGACCGAGGCGGATGACGAGGACAAACGGCTGGCGCTGATCGAGGTCTTGATCGAGGAAAAGGCGCGAGACCGGCTGGCCGCCCAGCGCGCCTCGGATCGCGCCGCGATGACGGCCCATACCATCGCCACGGTGCTGAAGAACGGTCGCAACTGAGACTTGCAATCCCGCGCCGGAACGGCGCGACTCCGCGAGTCGATTGCGATTTCGTTAACGATCCCTCGCAATCTCGCGTCAAACCTTTTGCTCTAAGAGTTCCCTCACCTGATGCAATTCAGGGGTCAACAAAGGGGGGAATGAACATGAGCATGATTTCGCTCGCCGCAATGCCGGCCGCCGTCGAAACGCGTTTCGCCGCTTCTTCGTTCAAGACCATCTTGCTGTTCTGCTGCACGGGCCTCGTCGCCTCGTTCGGCCTGATGGCGCGCGGCATCGACCTCACCGCCAGCCTGATCTGAGAACCCGAGGAATTCCTTCGTCGAATGGCCGCCCCGACGGGCGGCCATTTTCGTTGGTGCTCCCAGCGCGGCGCTTTCGCCGTCGCCCGGCGCGGCGCCGTCGCCGTCGCCCAGTGCCCTCGCTCAGTGCGGCGCCTTCGCCGTGGCTTCCGGAAACATCGAATCGATCATCGCCTTGAGCTGATCGATCGCAATCGGCTTGCGCAGGATCGGCCTGCGGCGGAGCAACGACGGCAGCAGTTCCGGTCCGTAGCCGGTGGCGAACAGAAACGGCTTTCCGCGGCGCTCGATCAGGTCGGCGACGGGATCGACGTAGAGTCCCATGAGGTTGATGTCGAGGATGGCGAGATCGTATTGCGCGGTCATGGCAAAGGCACTCGCGTCCCGGACATTGTCCGCTTCCGCGACGACATGGTGGCCGAGCTCCTCCACCATGTCAGCCATCATCATCCGGATCAACGCCTCGTCTTCGACCAGGAAAACGGAGAGTCTGTCCGCCATATCAACCCCGCAGTCAGCTTGCGAAGCTAACCATACCCGAATTACGGAGAGGATTCACGAATTCGTGGCGGGCGCCGTTAATTCGGACGCCGGCGATCCGATTCAACTTGATTAATCCAACCCGCGCTCGTGGCTGAGGCGCACCATCTCCTGGATGAAGACCTGCCTCTGCTTGTCGTCGAGGCTCGAATAGAGCGGTTCGGCGGCATCGGCCACATTGCGCTGGTCGGCGGCCCGATCGATCAGGAACTGCGCCTCGTTGCGCATCTGCTCGATGATGTCGTCGGGCGGATCCCGCTTGGCGCGCGCAACCCGGAGGTTGAGCCGCTCTGCACCATTATGTCCAAGGTAGTGCATGGCGCTGGAGAACCCGTACCAGTGCTTCTCCTGATCAGGGGTGAGATTCAGCTCGGTCTTGATCCGCTCGATATAGGAATCGCTGTTGGCGACGATCTGCTCGGCGCTCTGCTGCGGCGCGCCGCTCTGGGTGAGGACCGTGACATCCTTGTTGTCCTGAGGCGCATTCTTGGCTTCCTTGCTCGCCTTGGCACCCTTGCCCGCCTTGGCGCCCTTGGCATCCTTGTCCTTGCCGGCGCCCTGCTGCTGCTTGGCGTCCTTGTTGGCGTCCTTGCTTGCGTCCTTGGCCGCCGGCGCTTGATTGCCATTGTTGCCGACACCGAGCACGCCGGTGAAAACGCCGACCACGCCGCCGATCGCACCGCCGAGCACGCCACCGACCGGACCCGCCGCCTTGTTCCCGGCTGCCGCCCCCTCCTGAACGCCTTTGACCAATCCTTGAGCGTTCGCGACCGCGGCTGCGCCGAGCAGCAGCGCGAGCACGGACCCCAGCGCGAGCCATCGTCGCAGGTAAAGCCGCGTTGGCGGCGCCGGGTTGATCATTCTCGTCTCCATCGTCGAACTGATTGGCCTGTCCGGGTGGAAGCCACCCGCCGGTTGCAACACTATCGTTTCCGCCGCTTCGAGGTCCAGACGCAGCCAATTGCTGTCCACGCCCGAAAAGTCTTTCGCGCGAAGCGGTTATGCAGGCTTATTCGAAACTGCGGCGTAATTGCGCACGGATCGTCCCAGGCCGGTTCGCGTTACGTGTGCGTCGCAAAAGGAGCAGCCGCGGCTCACCTCCGGCGCGTGGCACCAGAGGCGCTGCCGCGCTTTCGGGCACAACGTTAGTTCTAGACGATGGCCATTCGGGCTTTCTCGACAGACGCGATCAATCATGATCTGATCGCGCTACCAATTTGCCGCGCTTCGCGTGACTTGCGATCGAAGCTGACGGCACCAACGAGAAACGTTCGACAAGAATTCCAACAAGAAACGCCAACAAGAAAATCAGGAGCAAAACTCGGAAGAGTTTAAGAGGAAACGCTAGAACAATAAAACACCAAGCGAGGAAACGAGATGTCACGCAAGAAGCTCACGCGGCGACAATTTGTTGCCGCAACTGCCATGTCCTCCGCAGCCTTGATCACCGCGCCCTACGTGCGCGGCGCCTACGCCGCCGGCAAGCTCTCGATCGGCTTCTGGGACCACTGGGTACCCGGCGCCAACGACAGCTCCAGGGCTCTGGTCAACGAATGGGCCGCGAAGGAAAAGGTCGAAGTCTCGATCGACTACATCACCAGCAACAACAAGAAGATCGAGCTGACCGTTGCCGCCGAAGCGCAGGCCAAATCCGGTCATGACATTCTTCAGATGTACACCTGGTGGCCGCATGCTTATGCCGAGCAGCTAGAACCGGTGAATGACGTCGTGGAGCCGGCGATCAAGCAGAACGGTGAAGTGAACGGCACCGTGAAATATCTCGGACAGGCGGCCGGCAAATGGCTTGCCGTCCCCGCCACCCCCGGGAGCCAGATCAAGGGGCCCTGCACCCGCATTGATCTGATGAAGAAGTACGCGGGTATCGATATTCAGGAATTGTACCCCGCGGGCGCACCGCCGAAAGCGGACAGCTGGAACATGGAGACCTTCCTCAAGGCCGCCGAAGCTTGTCAGAAAGGCGGCTTCGCCTTCGGCATCGGCCTTGGCGAAACCACCGACAGTGTCGACACGGCGGGTGCGATCTTCCAGTCGTTCGGCGCCGAACTCGTCAACGCCAAGGGCGAGCCCACGGTGAAGACCGATCAGGTCCGTCAGGCGCTCGAATATTACAAGAAGCTGATCGCCTTCCTGCCACCGGACGCACCATCCTGGGATGACGCCTCGAACAACAAATGGCTGATCTCCGGCCGGGGCGCCCTCATCATGAATCCGCCAAGCGCCTGGGCGGTGGCCAAGCGCGACGCACCGCAGGTCGCCGAACAATGCTGGACGCACGGCTTCCCGTCCGGCCCGAAAGGCCGCTTTGCGCCCTATCTGCCGTACTACTGGGGCCTCTGGAACTTCTCCAAGAACAAGGAAGCGGCCAAGAGCCTGCTCACCCATTTGTCGCAGGCGTCGTCGATCGAGAAGTTCGTCTCTGCCAGCGGTGGCTACGACCTGCCCGCCTATGCGAACATGACGATGTTGAAGACGTGGGCCGAGGTAGAGCCGCCGAAAGGAACCCTCTATCACTATCCCAACCCCCACAATCATCAGACGCTGTCGATTGCGGCCTCTCCTGCACCGCCAAAGATCGCCCAGCAGATCTACGCACAGGCGATCCTGACCAAGATGGCGCTCCGCTTTGCGCAGGGAGAGAAGATGGAGACCACGCTCGCCTGGGCCGAGGGCGAGTGCGAAGGCTTCATGCGAACCTGAACCGGGATGTGCAACGGCGGTTCACGCCTCCGGCGTGAGCCGCCAGCACAATCCGCCGTTCGATGTTGATCCGATGAAGCCGACCGAGCGGCCGGCTTCGCGAACAGACATTCTGCAAGGAAGGTTCGGTCATGGCCGATGTCGTCGTTCAGCACGCTCGCGCCGCTCGCACAACGAGCGCACGCAAGGGAGGGAGCCTGCACAATGCGTTGAAGCGGAAGTCGACAGTGGCGTTTTTCCTGACGCTGCCGCTGATCCTGCTGATCGCACTGTTCGTGCTCTACCCTGCACTGTTCTCGATTCACCTCGCGACGCTGAACAAGTCGATGCAGAAATTCGTCGGCTTCGGCAACTTCACCTTCTTGTTCAAGCGCGAGACGTTCTGGATGGTGGTGAAGCAGTCCTGCATTTTCGCGGTCAGCGCCGTGTTCTTCAAGGCGCTGATCGGCTTCATCGTCGCGCATTTCGTGCACAACATTCCGGCCAAGGGTCAGCGCAAATGGCGCGGCATGCTGCTGGTGCCCTGGGTGATCCCACCGGCGATGAGCACGCTGGCCTGGCTGTGGCTGTTCGACCCCTCCTACAGTGCGTTCAACTACACACTCTCCTTGTTCGGCATCGGCCCCATCAACTGGCTCGGCGATGCCGCGTGGGCGCGCTTTTCCGTCATTCTCGTCAACGTCTGGTACGGCGCACCGTTCTTCCTGATCATGTATCTGGCGGCGCTGAAATCGGTGCCGGACCAGCTCTACGAGGCCGCCGCGATCGACGGTGCCAACTGGTGGCAGAAGATCTGGTTCATCACCCTTCCGATGATGCGCAACATCATCGCCATCACCACCCTGTTCTCGCTGATCGTCACCTTCGCCAATTTCGACATCGTACGCATCCTGACCTCGGGCGGGCCGCTCGACCAGACCCAGATCTTCGCGACCTACGCGTTCCGGGTCGGCATCGAGAGTAACGACATTCCGCTCGGCGCCAGTGTCTCCCTGTTCATGGTCCCCATTCTCGCCGTCGCAGCGATCTTCATCCTGCGCGACGTCAACAAACGTGGGAACGAGTCGTGATGAGCACGCTTGCAATCGACAAGGGCGGTCCGCGGCGCAAGGTCAAATATGGCAGCATGAGCCGCGACCGCGCCTGGGCGCTGCGCTGGTCCTATTTCTTCCTGGTGCTGTTCGCGATCTTCTTTCTGACGCCGCCGCTCTACATGGTGATCACCTCGCTCAAGAGCAGCGCGGAGATCTCGGCGGCGACCAATCCCTGGTGGGTATTCCACCCAACGCTGGCGAACTATGTCGAACTCCTGACGTCGAACCAATTCCTGCGGTTCTTCTGGAATTCGTCTATCGTGTCCCTGGTGGTCGTGGTCGTCACGATGCTGATCAGCATACCTGCGGCCTTTGCGCTGGCGCGGATGAAGTTCTGGGGCTCGACGACGCTCGCCACCGGCGTATTCCTGACCTACCTGGTCCCGGACAGCCTCCTCTTCATCCCGCTGTTCAAGATGCTGGCGCTGGTCCAGGACATCACCGGCATCACGCTGCTGAACCGCTGGTACGTGCTGCTGTTCATCTATCCGACACTGACGGTGCCGTTCTGCACCTGGATCATGATCGGCTATTTCGCCTCGATCCCGAAGGAGCTCGATGAGGCTGCGATCATCGACGGCGCCTCCTGGCTCCAGACCCTGACGCGGATCTTCATCCCCGTCGCCCTGCCCGGCCTGATCGCCGCGACCATCTTCGCCTTCACGGTATCCTGGGCGCAGTTCCTCTATCCCCTGGTGTTCACGACGTCGATCGATCAGCTCGTGCTGCCGGTCGGCATCACCACCACGCTGATCAAGGGCGATGTCTTCAACTGGGGGCAGATCATGACCGGCGCACTGCTCGGCGCAGCCCCGCCGCTGATCATCTATGCCTTCCTGATGGACTACTACATTGCCGGCCTGACCGCCGGCGCGACAAAGGGTTGATGTCTCATGGCTGACGTTGCATTGCGGAAGGTCGTCAAGCGTTACGATGATGTCGAAGCCGTGCGCGGCATCGACCTTGATATCGCCGACCATGAGTTCATCGTGCTGGTGGGGCCCTCGGGCTGCGGCAAGTCGACGACGCTACGCATGATCGCAGGTCTCGAGGACATCAGCGACGGCGACATCATGATCGGCGGCGACGTCGTCAACGACGTGCCGCCGAAGGACCGCGACATCGCGATGGTGTTCCAGAACTACGCGCTGTACCCGCACATGACGGTCGCCGAGAACATGTCGTTCGGGCTGCGCCTGAAGCACTATCCCAAGGCCGAGATCAAGGCGCGGGTGACGGAAGCCGCACGGCTCCTCGACATCACCGACCTGATCGACCGCAAGCCGAAGCAGCTCTCCGGCGGCCAGCGCCAGCGCGTCGCGATGGGGCGCGCCATCGTGCGCAATCCCAAGGTCTTCCTGTTCGACGAGCCGCTGTCCAACCTCGACGCCAAGCTGCGCGTGCAGATGCGCATCGAGATCAAGAAGGTGCACCAGAAGGTGCGCACCACGACGGTCTACGTCACCCACGACCAGGTCGAGGCGATGACGCTGGCCGACCGCGTGGTGGTGATGAACAAGGGGCGGATCGAGCAGATCGGCACGCCGAACGAGCTCTACCACAAGCCGGCGACACGCTTCGTCGCGGGCTTCATCGGCTCGCCGGCGATGAACTTCATCCCGTGCCGGCTGGAGGACGTCGGCGGCACGCTCCAGATCCGCCTCGCCGATCGCATCGCCTTTGCGCTGCCGGCGGCCCGCGCCGCGCGCTACAACGCGCTGCCGCGCACCGACAAACTGCTGCTCGGCCTCCGGCCCGAGCACCTCACCGAGGCGCATGCGCATCTGGGGCCGGGCGTCGAGACCTTCGACACCGTGCTCGACGTCACCGAGCCGATGGGGATGGAGACCCTGGTCTATTTCGGGCTCGAGGGCACGCCGGTCTGCGGCCGCGTCGATCCCAATGCCGGCGCCAAGGACGGGGCACCCATGCGTTTGGCGATGGACCTCAACAATATGCACCTGCTAAACGAAGACACCGGCGTCGTGCTGTGACGCCGGCCTAAGAAACGCGAGCAGGCAGGGAGCGATGGCGACCAACAAGAAGAAGATTTTCGTTACACAAACTTTGTCGCAAGGGGCCCGCGCCCTCCTCACCCAGCGAGACGATATCGAGCTCATCGAATTTGCGAACCTGATCTCGGCGAAGGATTTCGAGGCACTGTTGAAGAGCCATGCCCCGGTTCATGGCGTGGCGCTCGGCGCCACCGCTTTCGGCGAGACCGAGCTCGAGGCATCCCGGGACATGAAGGTGGTGACCCGCATCGGCGTCGGCTACGACGCCGTCGACGTCCCCGCCCTGTCCCGCCGCAAGGTGCCGCTGATGGTCGCGGGCAGCGCCAACTCGCCCTCGGTCGCCGAGCAGGCGCTCTTCATGATGCTGACGCTGGCAAAACGCGCGCAGGAGATGCATTCCTGCGTCAAGGACGGCAAATGGGCCGACCGGCTCGGCATGCTGCCGTTCGATCTCTACGGCAAGACCGTGCTGATCATCGGCTTCGGCCGCATCGGCAGCCGCACCGCCAAGCGCTGCCTGGCGATGGAAATGAAGGTGCAGGTCTTCGATCCCTACAAGCCCGCCGCCGAGGTCAAGGCCGCCGGCTGCGAACCCGTCGCCGATCTCGACGCCGCGTTGCCCCATGCCGACTTCGTCACCATCCATTGTCCGAAGACGCCGGAAACGGTCGGCCTGTTCGACGCGGCCCGGATCGGCCGGATGAAGCCGAAATCCTATCTCATCAACACCGCACGGGGCGGCATCGTGAAGGAAGCGGCGCTGTACGACGCGCTCACGTCCGGAAAGCTCGCCGGCGCCGGCATCGACGTGTTCGAGGTGGAGCCGCCGCCGGTCAGCAATGCGCTGTTCGCGCTGCCCAACGTCATCATGGCCCCGCATGTCGCGGGCGTCACGGTCGAGTCGGTGAGCCGCATGAGCGAGCAGACGGCACGCAACATCCTGAGCGTGCTGGACGGCGATCCCATCCGGCAGAACATCATCAATCAGGACGTGCTGGGCTAAGCAAACCGCAGGGCGGGCGGCTAAAGCGCGATGAATCGTCATCGCGCTTTGGATTATCGTTTGAGCATGATCTTTTCGGAAAAACCGCCGCGCACTTTTCCGGATCGTGCGTTAGTCCGCCCGCCTTCGGAACGCCAGAATGCGTCCCATTTTGGTGCAGATCGAGCCCCAACTCAGCCTTAATCAAACCCGCGTAATAAGCCGAGCCGCGGCGGCAGTGGGACAAACTTGCCGGCCGCGTCGAGCTGGAGGATGGACCCTTGTCAGAAATCGACCCGACCGACCACGCGCTGGCGACCATCGCCAGCATCCTGGAGAACCCCGAGCCCGTTCTCGTCGTCCGCGACGCCGAAACGGAAACGGCGGCCGGCGAGGAGGATTCGGTCGTCGACGAGCAACCGGTTGCCGATGAGCATCCGGTGGTCGAGGAGCAGCCGCTGGTGCCGGAGCACACCGATGCCGACGGCTACAGCAAGGTCGGTCCTGGGCCGATGGTTGCGATCCGCCTCAAATGGACGGTCCATCGCGGCGATGACGACCAGTTCTACGTCCACGAGACCATCGGCGAGCAGTCCGCGCCCGTGGTCAGCGGCCCAATGACGAGCGAAGCCGCGGTGCATTTCGTCGACGCGCACGAGCACGAGGCACACCGACGCTTCGAAGAGCTGCGCAGCGAGATCGCCGGCCGTAGCTCACTCGCCGAGTTCGAGCGCAAGGGCGAAGCCTAAAGCCCGATCTAGCGCTCGCGCGGGCCGAGAAAATCCCGCTTCACGAGCTCGACGCCTGCATGCCGCAACAGGTCGTAGGCCGTCGTGACGTGAAAGAAGAACTGCGGCACGCTGAACGTCAGCAGCAGCGTCCGCCCGGTGAAGGGCAGCTCGGTCCCGTTCTTCAGCCTGAAGAAGACGTTCAGCTCCGCCGCCGCGTCGATCTCGGCCCGCGGCAGGCCCTCGATGAACTCAATTGACGTTGCGATACGCGCCTGAAGCCCGGCCATGTCGTGCTCCAGCGCCGGCAGCGCCACCGGCTCGCGCTGCGCCAGCAAGGCCGGAGCGACCGTGGCGTGACGGCAGGCCTCGCCGACCTGCTGCGCCAGATCGTACATATTCGGCGCCATCCGCATGCCGAGCAGGACCGCCGGGTTGAACTTGCGGGTCTCGGCGTAGGCCACACCCTTGTCCAGCAGCGCGGACAGGTTGCGCAAGTACGGAACGAAGAGGCCGACCGAGGCCTCGTACATCGAGATCGTCACTTCAAAATTCCTCCCAATTCCGGCTCGCCAGCGACTGGCATCTGGTCTAAATCCACGTTCGAAGAGCTGCACAATGACAGCTCGGGCTTGGGTGGAGAAGAGATGACCGTTCGATTCCTGTCGGCTTTGGCTGTGGCGTTGCTGGTGAACCTTTCGGCCCATGCGCAGCAGCCGGCGCCCTCGCGCCTCGACGAGATCGTCAAGCGCGGCACACTGCGCGTCGGCATGACCGGCGACTACAAGCCCTTCACCTATCTGGACAAGGCCACGCAGCAGTTCAGCGGCTTCGACGTCGACATGGCGGAGGCACTCGGCAAGGCGCTCGGCGTCAAGGTCGAATTCGTGCCGACGGCCTGGCCGAAGCTGATGAAGGACTTCGAGGCCGACCAGTTCGACATCGCCATGGGCGGCGTCTCGGTGACGCTCGACCGGCAGAAGAAGGGCTTCTTCTCGATGCCGATCATGCGCGAGGGCAAGACCCCAATCGCGCGCTGCGCCGACGTCGGCAAGTACCAGACACTCCCTGATATCGACAAGAAGGGCACCCGCGTCATCGTCAATCCCGGCGGCACCAACGAGCGCTTTGCGCGTGCCAACATCAAGGACGCCGACATCACCGTCTTCCCCGACAATACCGTGATCTTCGACGAGATCGCCAAGGGCAATGCCGATTTGATGATGACCGACGCTTCCGAGACGCGCTACCAGCAGAAGCAGCATGCCGGCGTGCTCTGCGCAGTGCATCCGGAAAAACCGTTCGACTTCTCCGAGAAGGCCTATTGGCTCCAGCGCGACATGGCGCTGAAGGCCTTCGTCGACCAGTGGCTGCACATTTCCATGGAGGACGGCAGCTACAGGAAGATCTACGCCGCCTGGTTCGACTAGAGCGTTTTCGAGCGAAGCGGGTAGCGGTTCGCGGCAAGAAAACGCGTCAATACTGCAATCTAGAGACCGTCCCGATTTCAGCGGAACGGGTCTCCAGATCGCGTCCTCCTGTCGCTGCTTCGGCCAAATTGTGGACGGGTTCCGGGCGCATTGAACCCGAACCTGCCGGAGCACGACTCATACGGATGAAAGTGATCTAGATCACTTTTTGCGATCGAACCGGCGCGTAAGCGTTGGTACGGGGACCAGCTGTTCAGGAGACGGAAATGAGGAAGCTGTTGGCCACGGCCGCATTCCTTTTGGCGAGCACCGCTGCGCAAGCGCAGTACACTTTCGAATATGGCGGCCGCACCATCCGCATCGACCCCGACCGGGGCACGGTGTCGATCCCCGGCGTCTACGACAACACCGGCCAGGGCAAGGCCAAGAAGGCCAAGAAGAACGAGACAAGTCCGGGCCAGCAGGCGCCGCAAGAGGCCAAGGCCGATCCGCAAGCTCCGGCTGCTCCTGTGCCGGCCCCTGCTCCCGTTGCAGCGCCGTCCGCAGCCACAGCGCCGGCGCCCGTTGCGCCGCCCCCACCGGCTCCGCCGCCGACCACCACCGCCAACACCGCGCCGGCCGACACGGCTGTGTCGCCACCGCCCGCACCGCCTCCAGCTCCTGCCCCGGTCGAGCAGCAGGCGGCTCCCGCCGTGACGCCCCCGCCGGCTCCGACCGTGGCTGCCGCCCCCCCGGTGCCACCTCCGCCACCTGCGCCGGCGCCTGCCCCCGCACCCGTTCAGTCCGCCGCTGTCGCGCCACCGGCTCCCGCAGCCGCACTGACGCGCGACCTCAATTCGCCGCTCGGCATCTGGCTCACCGAGGAAAGGGAAGGCAAGGTTCGCATCGAGCAATGCGGCACCAATCTCTGCGGCTATTCGGTCGACAGCAAGTCGAACCAGAACGGCGAGCAGGTCCTCATCAACATGAAGCCCGGCAAGGACCAGAACAAGGATCAGAAATGGTCCGGCCGCATCCTCGACCCCAACACCGGCTCGACCTACGATTCGACGATCGCCATGAAGGGCACTGATCGCCTGCGCGTGCAGGGCTGCGCCTTCGGCGGCATGTTCTGCGGCGGCCAGACCTGGACGCGGGTGAACTGAGTTCGGCTTCGACACTCTGACGGAGACAAGGGGCCCGTGATCCGGGCCCCTTTGCTTTTTTGCCCGCGATGTCATTGCGGGGTGCGCCACCTCACAGAGCCTGTAGCAGGCGTGACAGCCCTCACATCGCCGGCTCCGCAGCCCGTGCGACGATCCCCGCATGGTCAACCCCAGGGGCGTATCATGAACGGATTTCGCAAAGGTCTCTTCGCCGTCATTGTCGCCATCGCCGTCCCGCTCGCGCAGGCAGGCGCAGCGACAAGCACGTTCGACGGCACATGGAATGTCCGTATCTCGTCATCGAGCGAGACCTGCGGCAACGGCGCGACCGTCGCGATCGGCATCAACAACGGTCAGATCGCTTCGAGCAGCGCTGCGGTGTCTGCATCCGGCCGCGTCGCCGATGCCGGCAGCATCAACGTCACCTTGAGCACCGGCATCAAGCGTGCAGTCGGCTTCGGCCGGCTGAGCGGCACGTCCGGCTCCGGCACCTGGCGCGGGGCCCTGTGCACGGGCACGTGGACGGCGGAAAGAATGTAGGGTTTCGTGTCCCGGACAAGCAGCGACGCCATAAGCGCGTACACGCGCGTCTTCGACACGCTATGGCGTTGCTGCGCAGAGCCGGGACCCAGCGTCGTTCGTCGCTAAGCAGCTCTGGGCCCGGCTTGGCGACGCATCGCCATCGGGCGATGCGTCTTGTCCGGGGCACGAGAACTAACCTACCGCGGCTCCATACTCCGCGTCGGTGACCGGCTCCAGCCAGGTCGAGTAGACGCCGTCGAGCGCTTCCTGCATGGCGATATGGCACATGCCGTTGGTCGGCGATGCGCCGTGCCAGTGCAACTCGCCCGGCGGAATCCAGACAGTGTCGCCCGGGCGGATCTCTCTGACCGGGCCGCCCTTGGTCTGCACGCGCCCGACGCCGGAGATGACGTAGAGCGTCTGCCCGAGCGGATGGTGATGCCAGTTGGTGCGTGCACCGGGCTCGAACGCGACGCGCGAGCAGTTCAGCCGTGCCGGCGCGGGCGCCATGATCACGGGATCCTGCCACACGGTGCCGGTGAAGTTTTCCTTGGGCGCGCGGCGGGTCGGCCGCGTGCCTGCGACGGTGATCTCCATGGGGTCCTCGCTTCTGTTACTTCTTGCTGGCGGCGTAGCGCGCCTTGGTCTCGGCGTTCATGGGATAGAGGCCCGGCAGCACCGCGCCGTTGTTCACCTCGTTGACGATCCAGGCTTCCATCCGCTCCTGTTCGACGCCCTCATTGAGCACGTGATCGAGCATCGCCTGCGGGATCAGCACGCAGCCGTCCTGGTCGGCGACGACGATATCGTTCGGAAACACCGCGACGCCGCCGCAGCCGATCGGCTCGCCCCAGCCGACGAAGGTCAGGCCCGCCACCGACGGCGGCGCAGCATAGCCATCGCACCAGACCGGAAGATTGGTGCCGAGCACGCCCTCGACGTCACGCACGACGCCGTCGGTGACGAGCGCAGTGACGCCGCGCTTCATCATGCGCGCGCAGAGGATGTCGCCGAAGATGCCGGCGTCAGTAATGCCCATGGCATCGACCACGGCGATGCAGCCCTCCGGCATTGCCTCGATCGCGGTGCGGGTCGAGATCGGCGACGACCAGGATTCCGGCGTCGCCAGATCCTCGCGCGCCGGCACGAAGCGCAGCGTGAAGGCCGGTCCCACCAGCCGCGGCAGGCCTGGGCGCAGCGGGCGCGCGCCGCGCATCCACACATTGCGCAGGCCCTTCTTCAGCAGGACCGTGGTGATGGTGGCAGTGGTGATGCCGGCGAGGGTCTTGCGGGCTTCGGGGGACAGCGACATGGACGAGAACGAGCTCCGGATGGGCGGGAAAGAACGCGCGCATCTTGCGAGCCGCGCGCTTTCCGTCAAGGGCCAAGAACGCAGGGCCGCAGGGCGGTTATGCGACGCGATAACAAGGCTTTATCGTTTCCCCTTGCATTAATTTATTGGACTTGCGGACGCATTTACGCGAAGCAGGGACCAGCGGAACTCAAGGCAGAGCCCGCGTTTCCCGAGAAGCCCGATTTCGACAGCTCATGGCCGCGACGCTTCCCCCGCCCCGCCTTTTGCCCAGTGGCGACAGCGCCGTCACGGTCGAGTTCAGCCGCACCATCGACGATGCCGCCAACCAGCGCGTGCTGGCACTCGACAAGGCACTCGCAGCAAGCCCCATCGACGGCATCACCGAGACCGTGCCGACCTATCGCTCGCTGCTGGTGCATTACGATCCCGGCAGGATCAGCTTCGACGCGCTCGGCGAAAAGATCCTCCCGATCGCCACCCAGCCGCTGCCACCGGTCATCAAGGCCCGCCGCTGGCGCATCCCCGTCGCCTATGGCGGCGAACATGGCATCGACCTCGAGGATGTCGCCAAGGCGCTGAACACAACGCCTGACGACATCGTCGCCCGGCATGCTGCCGCCGACTACAAGGTTGCCATGATCGGCTTCACGCCGGGCTGGTCCTATCTCAGCGGCCTGGACAAATCCCTGCACATGTCGCGACGGCAGAACCCACGGCTGCTGACACCGGCCGGCACGATCTCGATCGGCGGCATCCAGGCTGGCATCCAGTGCCTGGCCGCCCCGAGCGGCTGGCACCTGCTCGGCCGCACGCCTGTCAGAACCTATCAGCTCCACCGCAATCCGACCTTCCTGACCGAACCCGGTGATCGCGTGACGTTTTTCGCCATCGACCACAAGACGTTCGAAGAACAGGACCGCGCCGCCGAGGCCGGCGAGATCATCGCCGAGGAGGTGGTCGCATGAGCCGGCTCATCGTCGCCAGCATCGGGCCTGCAAGCTCCGTCCAGGACGGCGGACGGCTCGGCGCGCAGCGCTACGGCTTGACCGTGAGCGGGGCGATGGACCGGCTGGCACTCGCGGCAGCAAACACGCTTGTCGGCAACGAGCCGCTCGCGGCCGCCGTCGAGATCGGCCCGTTCGGCGCCACCTTCACCGCCCGTGACGGCGCCGTGCGCGTGGCGATCGCCGGCGCGCCGCGCAATGCCGACGTCGCGGGGCGACCGGTCGCGATGGACACATCGGTGACGCTGAAGGACGGCGAAACGCTGACGCTGGGCTTTGCCCGCGGCGGCGCCTTCACTTATCTCGCGATCGAAGGCGGGATCAAAGGCGAGCCGGTGTTCGGCAGCCTCGCAGTCAATGCCCGCGCCGGCCTCGGCAGCCCCTACCCGCGCCCGCTCCAGGCCGGCGATGAGTTCAGCGTCGATGCCGCAACCGGTGCGCCGGAGCTGCGCATCGAGCTGCCGAAGCCAGCGAGCGGTCCGATCCGCGTCGTGCTGGGCCCGCAGGACGACGAATTCGACGACGCCAACAAGGCGCTGTTCCTGGACAGCGAGTGGAAGATCTCGGCGACCTCCGACCGCATGGGCTACCGGCTCGAAGGCCCCGCGATCAAGCATCTGCACGGCCACAACATCGTCTCCGACGGCACCGTCAACGGCAGCATTCAGGTGCCCGGCAACGGCGCGCCGATCGCGCTGATGATGGACCGCGGCACCTCGGGCGGCTACCCGAAGATCGCCACCGTGATCACCGCCGATGTCGGCCGTCTGGCGCAGACCTCGGCGGGAACCGCGTTCCGCTTCAAGGCTGTCAGCATGGCGGAGGCGCAGGACGAGGCGCGCAAATTTGCGCAAGCCATCCGCAGCCTGCCCGATCGCCTGCGCTCCGCCGACACCGTCGCGCTCAACATCGAGGCGCTCAGCGATGCCAACGTCGCGGGCTATGCGGTCAGCGCCATGGACGCTGGAACGTGGCAGGTCACGGCGGAGCCGTAACGACAAGACGACCAGAGGCGGAGAGCAACCATGAAGACGATCGATCTCAATTGCGACCTCGGCGAAGGTTTTGGCGCGTGGGAGATGGGCAACGACGCCGCGATGATCGAGCTGGCAAGCTCGGTCAACGTCGCCTGCGGCTTCCATGCCGGCGATCCCGACATCATGCGCCGGACGGTCGAGCTGGCGAAAGCGCGCGGCGTCTCGGTCGGCGCGCACCCTGGATATCGCGACCTGCACGGCTTCGGCCGGCACCCGATCGCGGGCCTGAAGGCGTCCGAGATCGAGAACCTCGTCGCCTACCAGATCGGCGCGTTGCAGGCGATCGCGACCGCGGCCGGCCACAAGGTCACGCATGTGAAGGCGCATGGCGCGCTGTCCAACGTCGCCTGCGAAGACGACATGACGGCCAAGGCGATCGCCGCCGGCATCAAGGCGGTCGATCCCAGCCTGATCTTCGTCGTGCTCGCCAATTCGAAGCTGGTGAAGGCCGGCGAAGCGGCCAATCTGCCGATCGTGCACGAGGTGTTCGCCGATCGCGCCTATGAGGACGACGGCAACCTCGTCTCGCGCAAGAAGCCCGGCGCGGTGCTGCACGATGCCAAGGCGATTGCCGAGCGCGTCGTGCGCATGGTGCAGGACGGCGCGGTGGTCTCGGTCACCGGCAAGGTCATCAAGATGCGCACGGATACGGTGTGCATCCACGGCGACACGCACGGCGCGGTCGAGATCGCGCGGACCTTGCGTCAGGCCTTGAAGGATGCGGGGATCGAAGTGGCGCCGTTCAAGCGCGGGGCGTGAGGCAGACTCAGCGCCGTAGGGTGGGTTAGCGAAGCGTAACCCACCATGCTTCAGCGAATGCGGGACGAAGTTGGTGGGTTACGCCTTCGGCTAACCCACCCTACGAAGCCGTCAGAACGGGTGCACCGAGAGCGTGCCGAACACGATCGCGGCGATGACCGCGAAGGCGCTGTACAGCCCGACATGGTGCATGCTCGCCCCGGTCCGACGCGAGAGCGAGCGCGCGTAGAAGTGCAGCCTGGCTTCCGCAGATAGTTCGCGCATGGTGGATCTCCAACGCCCCATTGGTGGGAGTATGAAGGATCAACCCTGGCGGGAGGCAAGATGGCGGCGGAAATAGCGATGGCGGTTCTCTGAAGGCGCCCCGTCGCAGGCGCAAATTCTCTTCACCCGGGGGTTCCGAGAATCTTATTCGTTAAGATCCGAGCCAGTTGGAACCGGCCCGGATGACGGTGGGATGACAGCCGGACTCAAGGCCCTGGACCCGGTCCAAACAAAAACGTCGAAAACAACCCCATGCACAGTAGAGCCGCGCTTTCGGTAGAACGCCCGGCGCTTGCGCCGCCGGGGCGATTCAGGCCGATCTTGTCGCGGCTTAGTAGACGTCAGCCTGGAAGCGGCCGGTCTTCTTGAGCTCGGCGACAAAACTGACGGCTTCGTCGGTCGAACGTGCCCCGAACTGGGCGACGATGTCGACCAACGCACGCTCGACGTCCTTGGCCATGCGCTTGGCATCGCCGCAGATGTAGAGATGCGCGCCCTCGGCGAGCCAGGTCCACAATTCGCGACCGACCTCGCGCATGCGATCCTGCACGTAAAACTTCTTGTCGCCGTCGCGCGACCAGGCCAGCGACAAACGCGTCAGTTGACCCGACGTCTTCATCGCGTTGAGCTCTTCCTGGTAGAAGAAGTCGCAATCGCTGCGCTGGTGGCCGAAGAACAGCCAGTTCTTGCCGGGTGCGCCGGTCGCCTTGCGGTCGAGCAGGAAGGCGCGGAACGGCGCGATGCCGGTGCCGGGGCCGATCATGATGACCGGCGTCTTCGGATCCTGCGGCAGACCGAAACCGTGCGCCTTCTGCACATAGACCTTGAGCTTCTCGCCCTCAGCGATGCGCTCGCCGAGGAAGGTCGAGGCAACGCCGATCCGCTTGCGCTTGCCAATCACGTAGCGCACGGAATCGACCGTCAGCGACAGTTTTCCCGGCGTCGCATTGTGCGAGGACGAGATCGAGTAGAGCCGCGGCTGGAGCGGCTCCAGCGCCTCGACGAAGGCTTCGGGATGCGGCCGGATGCCGGAAAACTTCTGGAGCGCCGCCATCACGTCGAGGGTGGCAGCATCGCCATCGGGATCCTCGCCCTGCGCCAGCGCCCGCGCCTTCTCGCGCTGCGCGCCGCCGGTGATGAAGGAGATCAGCTCGAACAGCGAGTCCGGCGCCGGCGACAGCGAAACGTCGTCGATCAGCACCTCGCGCAATGTCTTGCCGTTCACCTTGGTGGTGTGGGAGGCGCCGAGCAGCGCGATGATCTGGTCGACAAGGCCGACATCGTTGCGCGCGAACACGCCAAAGCTGTCGCCGACGATATAGTCGAGCTTGCTCGCGGAAAGATCGAACTCGACGTGATAGGTCTCCTTCTCCGACTTCCCCTTGTTGAGGAGACGCCGCGACAGGAAGGTCGCCTCGGTCGGGTTGTCGCGCGAGCGGCCGGGCTCAGAGATCGTCACGGTCACGGCGGGCGCTGCCACAGAATCCGCTTTTTCGGGCGCTTTCGCCGCCGGCGCCTTGTCCAGCTCCTCGTAGAGCGACTTCAGCATTCGCGCGGTTTCCTTGCCGCCGGGAACGCACAGGTTGAGCCGCGCTTCGCTGCGGCCCGCGATCGCCTCCGAATAGTCGTGGCAATTGTAGCCGCACTGGCCGCAATCCTGCTGCGCCATCGCCGCCATCATCTTGCGGCGGACGGGACGGCCTTCCGCAAGCTTCATCCGATCGCCGATCGGCATGGTCTGGTCGTGCCATGGCGCTTCGCCATCGTCGCCGTCGCCAGCTTGCATCACGGCGGCGCCCTGCTCCGCCGACAAGGGCGTCGCCACATCAGGCGACAGCAGCCCGGCAAAGAAACCGTTCAGCCAGGAGCGCTGCGCGTCGGAGAACGGCGCGCTGGCGGGAATGATATCGAGTTTCGGCGGAGGGGTGATCTGGTTCATGCGGACACCTGTGCATCGGCAAGCTTGCGCAGCGTCTCGCCGTCATGGCGGCGCGCAAAGGCGAGGAAGGTTTCGTCGGGCGAGGCGCGATGGGCGATATAGGCCTTGAGCAGCGCTTCGACCGTCTTCGGCGCGTCCTCGGCCTTGAGGTCGTGATAGACCTCTTGCCCGACGTCGGCATCGGGGCCGAACCCGCCGCCGGTGAAGAGGTGATAGCCCTCGACCGTGTCCTCCTCGTTGACCGGCACCCGCGCCCCGATCAGGCCGATGTCGCTGATGTAGTGCTGCGCGCAGGAATGGTGGCAGCCGGTGACGTGGATGTTGACGGGCTTGTCCATGTCGACGCGCGGCTCGCACCAGTCGCCGATCTCGGCGGCGTGGCGCTTGGTGTTGGAGGCGGCGAAGCGGCAGCCGGCATTGCCGGTGCAGGCGATCAGGCCGGCGCGGATATGCGAGGCCTCGACCGCGAGCCCGATCTGCCTGATCGCGGCAATCGCGAGCTCGACGTTCTCGTCGCGCACGCCCGGGATCAGCAGGTTCTGCCAGACCGTCAGGCGGACCTCCCCGTCTCCGAGGTCGCGCGCGACCTTGGCGAGGCCCCGCATCTGGTCGCAGGTGAGCTTGCCGAGCGTCAGCGACACGCCGATCCAGTTGAGGCCGTCCTGCTTCTGCTTGTGCACGCCGATATGCGCCATCCGGTCCGCCGCAGGCCGCGGCGCAAACGCCTCTTCCGGCACGCGTGCGAACGGCGTCTTGAGTCGCTCCTCGACGAGCTTCAGGAAGCCGTCATGGCCCATGGCGTCGAGCACGTATTTCAGCCGCGCCTTGTTGCGGTTGGTGCGGTCGCCATGATCGATGAACACGCGCACGATGGCGTCGGCGACCGCCGTCGCCTGCTCCGGCTTGACGATGATGCCGGAGTACTTTGCGAAGTCCTTGTGTCCGGTGATGCCGCCGAGGCCGAGGCGAAACCAGACGCCGGGCTCGACGCCGAAACCGTCCTTCACCTCGAACGCCGTGAAGGCGATGTCGTTGGTTTCCTCCAGCACCGCGATCCTGCCGGCACCGTCGAAGGCCACGTTGAACTTGCGCGGCAGGCCGTAGAGCGAGCGGTCGTTGAGGATGTGGTAGTGCCACTCGCGCGCAAATGGCCGCGTGTCGATCAGCTCCTGCGGATCGATGCCGGCGGTCGGCGTTCCCGTCACGTTGCGGATGTTGTCGGCGCCGGAGCCGCGCGAGCACAGGCCGAGGTCCTGGATGCCCTCGATCAGTTTTATAGCGTGCTTCGGTGGGATCTCACGAAGCTGGAGGTTGGCGCGCGTCGTGACATGGCTGTAGGGACCGCAGAGATCGTCGGCGAGATCGGCAAGGCCCGAGAGCTGCCAGTGCTTCATGATGCCGTTCGGGATGCGCAGGCGGCACATGTAGGAGTCCTGCGTCGGCGCAACGTAGAAGATGCCGTAATAGCGCCAGCGGAAATTGTCCGCCGGGCTCGGCGGCGCATTGTCGAGCGCCTGCTGGCGCAGCCGCGGATAGGCATCGAACGGATGCTCGTCGCGCTTGAACTTCTCCTGGTCGGCGAGCTTCTTGCCCGAGGCGATGACCTTGTCCTGCGCCTTGATGTGGACGGCGTCCGGACCGGTCGGCTCGGCATTCGCCTTGCCGGAGCCACCACCAAGACCGCGACCGACCCGGCTGATCTGCAGACCGGTCGTGAAGCCTTCGAGATAGCGCTTCTGCTCGTCGGTAAAGTCGACTGAGACTGTTTCGAGTTTCATGGTCAGTAACGAAGCTCCTGCGGCCACCGGGGTGGTATCGACGGAAAATTGCGCGACCCGCGAGGCACTCGGCTGGCTCAAGAGCCTGCTCTGCACCCAACGGTCCGATCAGCTTCGTTGCTGCGGGACTCGGCTCAGCAGGCGTCTGTGACAAGCTGGCCGCAGTGCAACATACAAGTTGCGTGCCAGCTTCTTCGAAATGAGAATTGCTTTAGTTTCAGACAATTAGGAGTGCCCCCGGGAACTCCCGGGCGGGGAACTCCCTCGAAATTCGAGCAGCCAGCCCAAAATTTAGACGAGGAACCAAGGTGCCCAAAAACGATGCAGGCCCGAATCAGGCCTTCCAGCGCCCGACTTCGAAGGCCTCGAGATGCCCCCTGATATTGTCGGGATCGAACACGGGGCCGGCGAATGCCCCGAACGCCGCGGGAGCCTCACTGGGCGCCCGGCTGCCCAAGGCCGCATCATAAAGATCCGGCCTGAACACGGCCATTGCCGTCTTGACGCCATCCGGGGTCAGCGGCGTCTGCCCCCAGCGCACCATCTGCGCGTAGAGCCAGGCGGCCTGGACCGGATCGGGGCGCCCTGCCCCTTCGCGTCCGACCAGCAGGTAACGGCCGCTTTCGCGGAAGGTGCCGTCGGGCGAGATCTTCAGCCGTCCCGTGAGCGTGCGCTGGATCACCTCGGCATCGACGCCGATCCGCTCCGGCTGCGCCAGGATACGCGCCGCCTCGATGCGGTTCTCCGGATGCTCGATGAACGCGGCGCCCTTCACCGCCGCGCGTACCAGCGCTGCGACCACATCCGGATTCTTGTCGACCCAGACCTGACGGACCGCCAGCACCTTTTCCGCGGCGCGCACCAGGATGTCGGAAACAAAATGCAGGATGTGGCCGATGCCGAGATCGACCGCTACCGAATTCCAGGGCGCGCCGACGCAGAACGCATCGACATGGCCGCTCTTGAGGCTGTCCACCATGTAGGGCGGCGGCAGCACCACCAGCCGCACGTCCTCGTCGGGATCGACGCCGGCCGCCGCCATCCAGAACCGCAACTGATAATTGTGGGTCGAGAACGGAAAGGTCATGCCGAAGGTCAGCGGATCCGCGCCAGCCTTGCGCCGCCGGGCAACCACCCGCGCCAGCGCCTTCGCCGTGACGAGCGGATCGAAGCGGTCGCCGTCGATCTCCTCCATCAGCGCGGCATGGAGCGCCGGCGACACCGTGATCGCGTTGCCGTTGATGCCGAGATTGAAAGGTGCGGCGATCGGCACCTTGACGTGGCCGAGCCCGAGCGAGGACGCGATCGCCACGGGCGCGAGCAGATGGGCAGCGTCGAACAGGCCGATATTGAGCTTGTCGCGGACGTTGGACCAGGAGACCTCGCGCACCAGTTCGACGTCGAGGCCTTCGGCGGCGGTAAAGCCCTTGTCGACGGCGACGATCAGCGCGGCGGCATCGACCAGCGGAATGAACCCGATGCGGAGCGGTCCGGTCATTTCAGCATCTCCGACGCGGTGATGATCGACTGGGCGATCTCGCCGATTTTCTTCTTCTCGCGCATCGCGGTGGAGCGCAGCAGCACATAGGCCTCGTCCTCGGTGAGGCCCTTCACCTTCATCAAGATGCCCTTGGCGCGCTCGATGATCTTGCGGTCCTCGAGCTGCGACTTGGTGCGCTCGAGTTCCTCCTGGAGCTTGGCGAAAGCGTTGAAGCGGGACACGCAGAGGTCGAGGATCGGCTTGATGCGCTCCTTCTTCAGCCCGTCAACGATGTAGGCGGATACCCCCGCCTCGACCGAGGCCTGGATCGAGGCCGAGTCGCTCTGGTCCACGAACATCGCGATCGGCCGCTTCACGGCGCGGCTGACCTGGAACATCGCCTCCAGCACGTCGCGGCTGGGGTTTTCCAGATCGATCAGGATGATGTCGGGGTCGACCGCATAAATACGGGCCAGCAGGCTCTGCATCTCGCGGATATGGGCGACCTGCGTGAATCCGGCCTCCCGCAACCCCTCCTCGAGGATCGCGGCCCGGATGGGGCTTTCGTCGACGATCACGATTTTGGGCGACTGTTCGGCGCTCATGGCTCACTCACGACAGGCGATTCATCCATAGCACGCCGGAACGCCCTGCAAAGGGTTGTAATTGACCGCATTTAGGACTAGCTCCTGCCGATCAATCAGGCAGATATCAAGAGATATGCAACAGACGGCTGCGCCCAAGGTCAGCTTCGTGTCGCTCGGGTGTCCCAAGGCATTGGTGGATTCCGAGCGCATTATCACGCGCCTGCGCGCGGAGGGCTACGAGCTCGCCCGCAAGCATGACGGGGCCGACATCGTCATCGTTAACACCTGTGGCTTCCTCGACAGCGCCAAGCAGGAATCGCTCTCGGCGATCGGCGAGGCCATGGCCGAGAACGGCAAGGTGATCGTAACCGGTTGCATGGGCGCGGAACCCGAGCAGATCGAGCAGGCCTATCCCGGCGTGCTCTCCATCACCGGCCCGCAGCAATATGAGAGCGTGCTGGACGCGGTCCACCGCGCGCTGCCGCCCGCCCACAATCCGCATCTCGATCTGGTGCCGCCGCAGGGCATCAAGCTGACGCCGCGGCACTACGCCTATTTGAAGATCTCCGAGGGCTGCAACAACCGCTGCACCTTCTGCATCATCCCGAAGCTGCGCGGCGATCTGGTCTCGCGCCCGGCCAACGACGTGCTGCGCGAGGCTGAACGTCTGGTCGGCGCCGGCGTCAAGGAGCTGCTGGTGATCTCGCAGGACACCTCGGCCTATGGCGTCGATCTGAAATACGCCGAGAGCCCGTGGAAGGACCGCCAGGTCCGCGCCAGATTCCTCGACCTCGCGCGCGAGCTCGGCGAGCTCGGCGCCTGGGTCCGGCTGCAATATGTCTACCCCTACCCGCATGTCGACGAGGTCATCGCGCTGATGAACGAGGGCAAGGTGCTGCCCTATCTCGACATCCCGTTCCAGCACGCGAGCCCCGAGGTGCTGAAAACAATGAAGCGCCCGGCAGCGCAGGACAAGACGCTGGCGCGGATCAAGCGCTGGCGCGAGGAGTGCCCGGACCTCGCCCTGCGCTCGACCTTCATCGTCGGCTTCCCCGGCGAAACCGACGCGGACTTCGCCTATCTGCTCGACTGGCTGGATGAAGCCGAGATCGATCGCCTCGGCTGCTTCAAGTACGAGCCGGTCGCCGGCGCGACGTCGAATGCGATCGCCAATCCGGTACCGGAAGAGGTCAAGCAGGAGCGCTACAACGCGCTGATGGCGCGCCAGCAGAAGATCTCCGCGCGCCGGCTGAAGCGCAAGGTCGGCACGCGCCAGCAGATCATCATCGACGAGGTCGGCCCGACCGTCGCCAAGGGGCGCTCCAAGGCCGATGCGCCCGAGATCGACGGCGCCGTCTATTTGTCGAGCCGCCGCCCCTTGCGTGTCGGCGAGATCGTCACGGCGAAGATCGAGCGCGCCGACCAATACGACCTGCACGGCAGCGTTGCGGGGTTTTGACGCACTGACGACAGCGACTTCCACATCATCACCGTCATCCTGAGGTGCTTGCTCTGCGGCGCAATCGCGCCGTAGAGCGAGCCTCGAAGGACGACGGCCCAGCTGCATCCCGGCCGCTCATCCTTCGAGGCTCCGCTCGCGATGCGTTCGCATCGCAAGCCTCGCACCTCCAGCGACGAGCGCTACGCGCTCGCGCGGGGATGACGGGTCCGCTATCGCCTTTGCCGCGCTCGCGATGACGTCATGTCGCTTCTCCCGACGCCTGCCGTCCGTCATGCGCGGAAAACACCTCCTTGGCTGCGAACAGCCCGTTCACCGCCGCCGGGAAGCCGGCATAGACGGCCATCTGCATGATGATCTCCACGATCTCGTCGCGAGACAGCCCGACATTCAGACCCGCCTCGATATGCACTTTGAGCTGAGGCGCGGCATTTCCAAGCGCCGTCAGCGCGGCGATCGTCGCGATCTCTCGATCGCGCAGGCCGAGGCCCTCGCGGCTGTAAATGTCGCCGAAGGGAAACTCGATCACGTATCGTGCGAAATCCGGAGCGATGTCGGCGAGTGAGGCGACGACCTTTTCGCCGGCTCTGCCGTCAATGCGTGACAGGGCCCGCTGGCCGCGATCGAAGCGGCTTTCGGCTTGTGGTTGGGCGTGCGTCATTTTCCTTCGTCCTCTGTTCGTCGCCGGCATAGCCGGCGATCTTGGTATCAAGGACGAGCAGGCATTCCTGGAGTTCGGCAATCTGCGTGCGAACCTGTTCCCGGTGGTTTTCCAGCATCTGCCGCCGGGCTGGCCCGGTGGCTTCGCCTTCATCACGAAGCGCCGCATAACGCAACATGTCCCGGATCGGCATTCCCGTGGTCTTGAGCCGACCGAGGAATTCGATCCATGTGAGGATCGATGCGTCAAAGTCACGCTGGCCGGAACGATCCCGGTCTGCGTATGGCAGCAGCCCGATGCGCTCATAATAACGTAACGCGTGAGTCGACAAGCCGGTTCGTTTTGCGAGGTCGCCGATCTTCATGTGTGCCCGTTCTCGTACTGACGCACGTACAGATACCCCTTCGAGCGCACTCTAAGTCAAGGGGGATCGAAGGTGCCGTTCCCGCGAGGTCAAGATGGCACGACAGCAGAGGATTTCGGCGCGCCGGCTGGGCGGCAGCATCGCGGGATTCCGAGCTTCAGGATGCCGCCAGCCATTTCGGCACCCAGCGTTCCGGGCGCGGGGCGCGGGCAAGATCGGCCTTCGCCTCGGACAGCAGCGCAGGCTCGCCGTCGATGATCGGGCGCAGGTCGTATTCGAAGTTCGGCATGACGCGGCCGTCGGCGTAGAGCCCGAAATTCATCGCGTACCACAGCCCGAGCTCGGGCTGCGCACGGCGCATCTCCTCGCGCAGATCGCGCAGCAGGGATTCGATCGAAGATGCTTCCGCGAACGGCTGCGGTCCACGCGTGAGGACGCGCGCCTGATACTGCGCGCCCGATATCGCGACCTCGAAGTTGGTCTTGTCCCAGGGCTTCTTCCCCTTCGGCAGATGCGCAGCCAACCGCCAGCCGAGCTCGGCCATCAGGCGGTGATTGGCCCAATAGTCTTCGCGATCCCGGCTCCATTTTTCCACGAAGCCGCGAAAGTCGGGAAGCTCCGACGGTGCGTCGTCCGGCGTCATCGGCTCGCCAGCCGGCCGTCCGGCCAGCCACTGCGCGAGCTCGACCGTCTGACACTGGACCTCGTCATGCGGCAGCAGGTCGCTCCAGGCGTTCCCGAATTGCTGCGACGTCAGTTTTGCGAGCAGACCGTCAAGGCTCGGCGCCAGCAGCTCGTAGTCGCCCTCCGACCCGAGACCGACGATCGGCGGGTTGTCCCGGTCGAGACCGGCACCGTACCACCCGCCGACAGCCGAGCCGTCCGGAAGCCGCATGAACAGCGAAAACCTGTCGCGCAGGGGACTGCCGTCGACGATCGGCGCATGATCGGAGAACTGCCCTTGCAGGGAGAAGCGACCGACGCTGCCCCAGGGGCGCCCGTTCAGCCAGTCGGCGAAATCGACAAGCAGGGATGGCGCTTCGATGCCCGGCGGAAATGCGCCGCGAATGCTGTCGAGGTCGATCGGGTAAGGCGTGTCGGACAAGGCTGAATACTGTCTGGTTGGTCCCGCCAGTGTTGGTCTCAACGGACCAGCGTCCGGTTCGAACCAATTCGCGTCCTTCGATCACAAACGCGCCAGAGGCTCAATGGTTTCTGTGCGGTAATCGATGAAATACAATTACAAGGCTGGTGTCCGGGCCGGGCTGTGCGCAATCGGCACTGCATTGATCCTGCTCGCACTTCCCGCCGCGGCGCAATCGCCCTCACCCGCGCAGGCGCGGCAATGGTGTTTCGGCACCGACAAGGTCGGCGACGACCGGCGCCTCGCCGGCTGCTCGGCGGTGCTGCAAGCCAATCCATCAAATGCGCTCGCGCTTGCCAACCGCGGCGAGATCTTCCGGCGCAAGGGCGAAACAGAGCGGGCCCTGGCCGATCTCAACCGCGCCATCGATCTCGATCCGAAGGACTCCATCGCCTGGTACAATCGCGGCATTACCCATGACGATCTCGGCGATCGCGACCACGCCATCGCCGACTATACGAGCGCGATCCGGCTCAAGCCCGGTGATCCGCTCTACTATAACAATCGCGGCAATTCCTACATCGGCAAGAACGACTACACGCAGGCGCTCGCCGACTACGGTCAGGCGATCAAGCTCGATCCGAAATTCGCGCTCGCCTATTTCAACCGCGGCACGGCCTATCGCGAGCACGGCGAGGCCGATCGCGCGCTCGCCGATCTCGACATGTCGATCAGGCTCGATCCCAATTATGGGCCGGCCTATGGCAACCGTGCGCGCATCTTCCGCGACAAGGGCGATCGGACGCGGGCGTTTGCCGATTTCGGCAAGTCGCTTCAGCTCATGCCGAACAACGACCGCGACGCCTATGCGCGCGCGAACATGTATTTCGACGACCACGATTACGCGCGGGCGCTGGAGGATTACGACCGCGCCATCAAGGCCAATGCGAGCTATGCCGGCGTGTTCAACGCCCGCTGCATGACGCGCGCGATCGTCGGCCGCCTGCAGGAGGCGCTGGCCGATTGCGAGCAGTCGCTGCGGATGGCCCCCAACGATCCCTATACGCTGGACAGCCGCGCCCTTACCCACCTCAAGCTCGGCAATCTCGACGCGGCGATTGCGGACTACGACGCAGCGCTGAGCGCAAAGCCGGAGCTCGACAGCGCGCTCTACGGCCGTGGCCTTGCGAAACGGAAAAAGGCCGATGCCGACGGCGCCGAACGCGACATCGCGGCGGCCAAAGCACTCAATGCCGGCATCGCCGTCATGTTCGCCCGTTACGGCGTGCAGTAGGCTCTCGGCCGCAATGTGACACTATAGTGCATTCACGCAGGGGTCACGGACTCGTCCTAGTTCTCGCGCGCCTTTCAACGCGAGCGAGGAATGAGGATGAGCCGTCTGTCAGACATGCTGCGCACGCAGCGCTTCGACGATTACCGCTTCTACCACCAGAGCACCGTCAACCAGACGCTGCATCTCGTCAGTGCCGTGATCTTCCTCGCCTGCTATGCGCTGCTGTTCAGCGATCCGGCGCTTGCCGGCCTCATTGGCTGGCTTGCGATGCTGACGCGGCAGACCGGGCATTTCTTCTTCGAGCCGAACGGCTATGACGCCGTCAACGACGTCAGCAACGCATACAAGGAGGCGGTCAAGGTCGGTTACAACCAGAGCCGCAAGATCATCCTGCTCCTGGTCTGGGGCAGCGCGCCGCTTGCGGTGTATGCGTTCCCCACCCTGTTCGGACTGTTCGATCCGCCCGCCACGCGTCTCGACTTCATCCGCCATGTCGGCACGCTCTGGCTCGCGATTGGTATCGGTGGCGGACTTGCGCGCATGATCCAGCTCTTCCTCGCGCGCGATGTCACGACCGGACTGGTCTGGGTGTTCAAGGTGCTGACCGATCCCTTCCACAACATCGCCCTGTACTGGACATCTCCGCTCAAGCTGATGCGCGGCGAGCTCATCGACGGCGCGATTGCGGATGCCGATTGGGGGGCGGAGGACGCCGAAGAAGCTGCGCATCCGACCTGACCGATGCACGCCAGGGGTGTGTCTCGCAAAACACCCGCTTGACAAGCCCTGCCCTTCGGCTGTAGGCACGCGCCCCATGATCAACTCTCGGACCAACCGCCGCGCAGCTTTCCGTCGTCGCACCAGCGACGATGATGGGTTGCGCCATGTCCGACGACGCCGCTGAAGCACTGAATTCAGCCAGTTTTCGAGAAGGCCGCACCCGCAAAGTGCGGCCTTCTTGCTTTTTGCGTCCATTTTCCACCCGCCTCCAGAGGAGTTCGACATGACCACCGCCACCCATCCGTATGACGCGCTGATGGACATCACCGCACGGCCCAAGGCCGTGTTCGTCCGCGGCGCCGGCTCCTACCTCTGGGACGACAGCCGCAATCGCTATCTCGATTTCGTGCAGGGCTGGGCCGTGAACTGCCTCGGTCACTCGCCAGCGGCGATCGCCGACGCGCTCAGCGCACAGGCAAAACGGCTGCTGACGCCGAGCCCGGCGTTCTACAACGAGCCGAGCCTGAAACTTGCCGAAGCGCTGGTCGCAAACAGTGCCTTCGATCAGGTGTTCTTCGCCAACTCCGGCGCGGAAGCCAATGAGGGCGCGATCAAGCTCGCGCGCAAATACGGCAGCCTGCACAAGGGCGGCGCGTTCGAGATCATCAGCTTCGAAGGCGGCTTCCACGGCCGGACGCTGGCGACGATGTCGGCCTCGGGCAAGAAGGCGTTCGAGCCCCTGTTCGAGCCGAAGGTCGCCGGCTTCAGGAAGGCGAAGCTCAACGACATCGCCTCGGTCGAAAAGCTGATCAACGACAACACCGTCGCTGTCATGCTGGAGCCGATCCAGGGTGAATCAGGCGTGTGGCCCACGACCGATCGGTTCCTGCAGGAGCTGCGCGCGCTCACCGAGGCGCACGGTCTGCTGCTCATTTTCGACGAGATCCAGACCGGCATGGGCCGGACCGGAAAGCTCTTCCACTACGAGCACGCCGGCATCGCGCCCGACATCATGACGCTCGGCAAGGGCATCGGCGGCGGCGTGCCCCTCGCGGCCCTGCTTGCGACCGAACGCGCCGCCTGCTTCGAGCACGGCGACCAGGGCGGCACCTTCAACGGCAACCCGATCATGTGCGCGGTGGGCCTTGCGGTGCTGGACGAGGTCGGCAAGCCGGATTTTCTGAAGGCGGTCACCGAGACCGGCCTCCTGCTCGAAAGCGAGTTGCAGAAGGTCTCGGCCCGGCACGGCCTCGGCGGCGTGCGGGGGCGCGGCCTGCTGCTCGCGCTCGACCTCAAGCTGCCGATCGCGCCCGGCATCGTTGCGCAAGCGTTCGAAGCCGGCGTGCTGCTGAACGCTCCGCAGGTCGACACGCTGCGCTTCATGCCGGCGCTGAACGTCACGCGGGCGGAGATCGCCGAGATGATCGACTGCCTCGACGCGATCCTTACGAAGGCGGGCGCGGCAAGGCGGGTAGCGTAGAGCTTCCCACTTTCCGTCATGCCCGGGCTTGTCCCGGGCATCCACGTTCTTCGTTCCGCGCGTCAAGGCGTGGATGGCCGGGTCAAGCCCGGCCATGACGGCCTTCTCGAAGCGCGATCTACGGCTTCAAGATCGACGCGCCGGTGGTCTTGCGGCTCTCGAGATCGATATGCGCCTTGGCGGCATCCTTCAGCGCGTAGGCGTGGTTGATCGGCACGTGAAGCTTGCCGTTGATGACGGCGGCGAACAGCGTGTCGGCGCCTTCCAGCAACTCCTTGCGGGTGCCGACGTAGTCGTTGAGCTTCGGCCGGGTCGCGAACAGCGAGCCGTGGTTGTTGAGCTCGGCGATCGAGAACGGCGGCACGGGGCCCGAGGCATTGCCGAACGAGACGAACATGCCGCGCGGCTTCAGGCAGGACAGCGACCCCGGGAAGGTCGCCTTGCCGACGCCGTCATAGACGACGTCGCAGCCTTCGTTGCGGCTGATCTGTTTGACGCGCGCGACGAAGTCTTCCTCGTTGTAGAGGATGACGTGGTCGCAGCCATTGGCCTCGGCAAGCTCGGCCTTCTCGCGCGAGCCGACCGTGCCGATGACATGGGCGCCCATCGCCCTCGCCCACTGGCAGGCGAGCAGGCCGATGCCGCCGGCGGCGGCATGGATCAGCACGCGATGATGCGGCTCGACCTTGAAGGTCTTGTGCAGCAGATACCAGACCGTGAGCCCCTTCAGCATCAGCACGGCGCCCTGCTCGTGGGTGATGTGGTCGGGCAGCTTGACCAGCTTCTCCCAGGGAATGTTGCGCTCGCCGGTATAGGCGCCGAGATTGTAGTAGTAGGCGACGCGGTCACCGGGATGGAAATTCGTGACGCCCGGCCCGACCGCGATGACCTCGCCCGAGGCCTCGTTGCCGGCGATGAAAGGCAGCCCCGGCGCCTTGTAGAGGCCGGTGCGGTAGTAGACGTCGATGAAGTTCAGGCCCACCGCATGCTGGCGGATGCGCACCTCGCCGGGGCCGGGCGCCGGCACGTCGACGCTCTCGTAGACCAGGGCTTCGGGGCCTCCGACCTTGTGCACACGGACGGCTTTGGTCATTGACTGACCTCCTCTCGGTCGTCGCGGCGGCAAGCCAAAGACATCACGGCCACCTTGTCAACTCGACTTGGAATGGAACGGACCAAACGCGACTATTTGCCGGCTTTCCTGCGATTGCGCTTGGCCAGCACGTTGAAGAACTCCACCGCAGCCGAGAACGCAATTGCGAAATAGATGTAGCCGCGCGGGATGTGGAATTGGAATCCGTCCGCAACCAGCGCGACGCCGATCAACACCAGGAAGGCCAGCGCCAGCATTTTCGTGGTCGGATGCTCCGCGACGAATCGCGACACCGGCCCCGACGAAAGGTACATGATCAGGCAGGCGATCACGACGGCCGCGATCATGATCTCGATGTCCTGCGCCATGCCGATGGCGGTGATGATCGAGTCCAGCGAGAACACGATGTCGATGACGATGATCTGGACGATCACCCAGAAGAAGGCGTTGCGGCCGGAGGCCTGATCTCCCTCGCCGTCATCGGCCTCGACCTCGGCGTGAATCTCGTGCGTCGCCTTCGCGATCAGGAACAGGCCGCCGCCGATCAGGATGAGGTCGCGCCAGGAGAAGTCGTAACCCGCAAACGAGAACACCGGCGCGGTCAGGCCGATCAGCCAGACCAGAACGCTGAGCAGGATGATGCGGAAGACCAGCGCCAGCGCGAGCCCGATCTGGCGGGCGCGGTGCGCCTGCTTCTCGGGGATGCGCGAGACGATCACCGACAGGAAGATGACGTTGTCGATGCCGAGCACGATCTCGAGCGACGTCAAGGTGAGCAGCGCGGCCCAGGCCTCGGGGCTGGTGAGCAGATGCATCATGCGAAGGATCGTGCGAAACGAATCAATGCGTCGCTGAAGCTGATCCAGAGCGCGATGGCGCACAGCGCGAGCGTCACGCCGGGACCGACGCGAAAGTCCATGTCCAGCGTGTAGAGGGAGAGCACCGCCCAGATCGCGATCAGCGACATCGTCAGCCAGCGCAGCCGCACGACGCGGACCGGATGGAGCACGTGGAACGGCACGAAGGTCAGCACCACGAGGGCCGCAACCAGCAGCGTCGACCACAGCGGCGGCCAGTGCAGCAGGAACAGGTAGAACGCGGCCGCATTCCACAGCGCCGGGAAGCCGCGGAAATGATTGTCGTCGGCCTTCATGCGCAGATCGGCGAAATATAATGCGCTGGTGACGATGATGGCGACGCCGAGCAAGGGAGCCGCGATGGGCAGCAGCAGCCCGCTCGCCACGATCGCGTAGGCCGGCACGAACACATAGGTGACGAAGTCGACCACGAGATCGAGCACGTCACCCGACCAGTTCGGCTGCACGTTCTTGACGTCGAGCCGGCGCGCGATCGGACCGTCGATCGCGTCGATGATCAGCGCGACGCCCAGCCATTGAAACATCGCCGCCCAGTGCTCGCGCACGGCCTCCAGCATCGCCAGCAGCGCGATGGCCGCGCCGAAGGCGGTGAAAATGTGCACCGAGAAGGCCGCGGCGCGGATCGCCCGTTTCGGCTTCAGGGAATCCTGCTGAGTATCCATGGCTTCTGCTATCAGAATGAGACCGGTTTGCACATAAGCCATTGCGGCGCCCGGTCGCACAATTCGCCATAAAATCAGGGAAAAATAGGTGGGCTTGAATTTGCCGCGGGGCGTGTCAAATGTCGTTCCATGACAGACGCATCGACACTCTTTGACGCAGCCGTGATCGGCGGCGGACCGGCGGGCCTTACGGCGGCCGTCGCGCTGGCGCAGGCAGGTGCACGGACCGCACTGGTGGCGCGCCGCGTGCCCTATGCCGACAATCGCACCACCGCGCTGCTCGGTGCCTCGATCGAGCTCCTGGAGAGCCTCGACGTCTGGCCGCGCTGCAAGGACAAGGCGGCCGCGCTCGAAGTCATGCGCCTCGTCGACGACACCGGCCGGCTGTTCCGGGCGCCGGAGGTCCGCTTCTCCTGTCACGAGATCGCGCTCGACGCCTTCGGCTACAACATCGACAACCGCTCGCTGATGCTGGCACTGGAGGCGCGCGCGGCCGAGCTGCCCGGGATCGTCCGTTTCGACGACGAGGCCGAAAGCGTCCTCGTCGAGGCCGACGACGTCGCGATCCGCACGGCCTCCGCGCAATTCCTCACGGCCCGGCTCGTGGTCGGCGCCGACGGCCGGCATTCGCTGTGCCGGGAGGCCGCCGGCATCGCGGTGACGCGGCGCGAGCTGACGCAGACCGCGCTCACCTTCAACGTCGGCCATGCGCGGCCGCATCGCAATGTCTCGACCGAGTTCCACACGCCGCACGGGCCCTGCGTGTTCGTGCCCCTGCCCGGCAACCGCTCCAGCATCGTCTGGGTCGCAGCTCCCGCGGAAGCCGAACGGCTCCGCGGCTTAAGCGACGAGGAGCTGTCCGCCGCGATCGAGAAGCAGTCGCATTCCATTCTGGGACGTATGACGGTCGAGCCCGGGCGCAACCTGTTCCCGCTGGCGATCGAACGTCCCGCATCCTTCGGCCGCGACCGCATCGCGCTGGTTGGCGAAGCCGCCCATGTCGTTCCCCCGATCGGAGCCCAGGGCCTCAACCTTGGCCTGCGCGATGCCGCCGACATTGCCAGGCTCGCGGGCGAGGCCATCGCATCGGGCCAGGATCCCGGCGCAGCCGACGTGCTCCAGCGCTACGACCGGGCGCGGCGCCCGGACATCCTGAGCCGGACCTTTGCGATCGACATCGCCAACCGCTCCTTGCTCAACGATTTCCTGCCGCTCCAGCCGGTCCGCGCCGTCGGCATGCACCTGCTCGGCGCCATCGGCCCGCTCCGGCGCTTCGCCATGCGGGAGGGGCTGACGCCGACGTGGCGAAGGTAACGCCTCTCACGGAAACGCCAGCCGGCCGGTCTGGATCGCCCACATCACGCTGGTCAGCGTGACCACCGACGCAAACGTCCCGAGCAGCACCGCGACGGAGGCGGATTCGATCCAGGCCCCGTTCTGCCGGGCGATCACGAATACGTTCAGCGCCGGCGGCAGCGAGGCCATCAGCACGGCGGTCGCGGCCCAGGGCTGCGCGAACGGGCCGAACGCCAGCATCAGGCCGAACGCTGCAAGCGGATGGATCAGGAGCTTCACCACGATCACGCCCGGCACCTCCCACGGCACCCGGTCGAACGGGCGGAGCGCCACGGTCACGCCGAGCACGAACAACGCGGTCGGGGCAGCTGCGTTCTGGAGGAAGGTGATGGTGCGGTCGAGCGCGACCGGCAGCTCGATATGCAGCGCTGCCACCGCCGCACCAAAACAGGCCGACATGATCAGCGGGTTGAGCACGATCTGCTTCAGCACCACGCCGAAGGCGTGCACGATCGAGGGATGATCGCGGTCGGACAGTTCGATCAGGAGCGGCACGATCGTGAACAGGAAGATGCTGTCGCAGCAGAAGATCAGCGCGGTCGGCGCCGACGCCTTCGTCCCGAGCACGGCGAGCGCCAGCCCCGGCCCCATATAGCCGATATTGCCGTAACCGCCGGAGAGCCCTGCCAGCGTCGCCTCGCGCAGCGTCAGGCGGCCGAGAACCTTGCCGACGACCAGCGCCAGCGCGAACGCCGTAACCGTCGACAGCGTGGTCGCCACCAGGAACGGCGGGTTGTTCAGCTCGGCAAACGGGGTCTTCGACATGATCGCGAACAGCAGCGCCGGCAGCGACACGTAGAGCAGGAAAAAGTTCATCCAGGCGAGGCCCGTTTCCGGCAGCGCCTTGACTTTGCCGCAGGCAAATCCGACGAAGATCAAGCCGAAATAAGGTAATGACAGATTGAGGATATCGGCCATTTCTAAGGTTTTTTCTGAAGACTTGGGGCCTATCCGCCCCTTGGGCGAGCATTAATTCCAGGTGAGGCCACTAGCATCGGCCACAATCCTGGTCTATCGACGGTGAATGATTAAAGCGCGGACCGCGAAATTCCAGATCGGACAGGTCGTTCGCCACCGGATCTTCTCGTTCCGGGGCGTGATTTTCGACATCGATCCGGAATTCAACAACACCGAGGAGTGGTGGCTGTCGATCCCCGAGGAGGTGCGGCCCCACAAGGACCAGCCGTTCTACCATCTGCTCGCGGAGAACGCGGAATCGGAATACGTCGCCTATGTGTCCGAGCAGAATCTGTTGCCCGACGAGTCGGGCGAACCGATCCGGCACTCGCAGGTCGCCGAGATCTTCATCAAGGACAAGGGCGGCGGCTACCGTCCGCGCAATCCGTCGCTGAACTGAGTCGAGCCGCCGGCACGCGGCCAATAAAAAAGGCGCTCGAAGTGAGCGCCTTTTTCATGTCCGGGATCTGGTCCCGATTATTTCTGGCCGGCCGGAGCCGCACCGGGCGCAGCGCCGCTCTGCTCGAGCTTCTTGCGCTGCTCGTCGGCCTTCTTCTGAAGCTCTTCCTGGAGCTTCTTCTGGGTTTCCTCGAACACCTTCGGATCGGTCGGCGGACCGTCATAGGCCTTCTGGAATTCGCCAGCGAGCGGCAGCGGCAGGGTCAGCGGCGCGCCGTTGGCGTTGATCGCCTGGACAACGAGATTCTGGCCCTTCTTCATGTTGGCGATGAGCTCGGGCGTGGCCTCGTAGTCCGACATGCAGCCGTTCTGGAAGCAGATCACGTACGGGCTCTGCAACGGCGCGTTGCTGTCCACGATGATGCGGGTGCCGTGCACGAGCTGCATGCCGAGCGGCAGCGTCACGCGCAGGATCTTCTTCGGCTCGCCTTCCGGCTCGATGATCACGGCGGCGATGACCGGCTGGCCCGACTCGATGCGGCCGTCCTTGCCGGTGAAGCAGACCTGCTTGGCATTGGCGTCCTGGCCCTTGAGGCAGAACTTGGTCCAGGGGGCATAGATCAGCTGGATCTGCTGATCGGCCGGCTGGGCTGCGCCGGGCTGCGGGGCGCCCTGCGCTGGGGCCTGCTGGGCCTGCGGCGAGGCCGCCGGCGCGGGAGCCTTGGGGGCAGCCTTCGGAGCGGCCTTCGGGGCCGGAGCTGGAGCTGCCTTGGGCGCGCCGGGGGCCGGCGTCGGGGTCTGGGCCTCGGCGGCAAACGGGACGGCCAACGCCGTCGCCGTCAACAAGGCGAGAAGTCGCCCGCGCGGCCGGACGGACGCGGCCAAGTAACGTAAATTCATTGCGGAAAACCCTTTCTGAACGGGAAGTGCCCGAACCGCTCCGAAGCGCCGAACCTGGCCGCCTTGGGCGCGGCTCTCTCCCCGTCAATTGAGGCGGATAAGTGACGGGCTCGACGCTCTTGCGCGATTGCCCGCCTTCTTAACGTGGCCGACGAAAAGATCAATGCCGACAACCGTCTTTGGCCGCCCTGGCGCCAGCGCCCCACCAAATTCCCTGTGATAGGATTCAGGTCCGCCGGTCCTCGAATCAACGTGTGCCGATGTTCATGTTCCAGCGCCTGCTCGAGGGCCCCGGCATCCGCCATTGCATCATCCTCGCCTCGGTCCTCGTTATGGCCCTCGCCGCCGGGCTGCCGGCAAGCGCGCGGGCCGAGGAGGCCCATGCCATCGCCATGCATGGCAAGCCGGCGATGCCCGCCGGTTTCACCCACATGCCCTACGCCAATCCCGATGCCCCCAAGGGCGGCCGGCTGACCTGGGGCATGCTCGGCACCTTCGACAGCCTCAATCCCTTCATCGTGAAGGGACTGGCCGTGCAGCAGATGCGCAGCTACGTGGTCGAAAGCCTGCTTGCGCGCGGCCAAGATGAACCGTTCACGCTCTATGGCCTGCTCGCCAAATCGGTCGAGACCGACGATGAGCGGAGCTATGTCACGTTCCGCCTCGATCCCCGCGCCCGCTTCTCCGACGGCAAGCCGGTACTCGCCGAGGACGTGCTGTTCTCCTGGCAGCTTTTGCGCGACCACGGCCGCCCGAACCTTCGGCAATACTACGCCAAGGTCGCCAGGGCCGAGGCGCCCGATCCCCTCACCGTCCGCTTCGACCTCGCCGGCGCCAATGACCGGGAACTGCCGCTGATCCTCGGCCTGATGCCGATCCTGCCGAAGCATGCGGTCGATGTCGCGACCTTCGAGGAGACGACGCTGACGGGGCCGGTCGGCTCGGGCCCGTATCGGGTCGCCGCGGTGAAGCCCGGCGCCAGCGTGACGCTCATGCGCAATCCCGATTATTGGGGCCGCGACCTCGCCGTCAATCGCGGCCTCTACAATTTCGACGAGATCAGGCTCGACTATTTCCGCGAGGCCAACGGCCAGTTCGAGGCCTTCAAGCGTGGCCTCTACGATTTCCGCGTCGAGAACGAGCCGCTGCGCTGGCACGACGGCTACGATTTTCCGGCCGTCAGAAGCGGCGAGGTGATCCGCGACACGGTCAAGCCCGGCGTGCCGCAGCCCTCGGAATTCCTGGTCTTCAACACCCGCCGTCCGATGTTCGCCGACATCCGCGTGCGCCAGGCACTGACGCTGCTGTTCGATTTCGAGCTGGTCAACCGCAACTACTTCTTCTCGCTCTATTCGCGCGTCGCCGGCTATTTCGCCGGCTCGGAGCTGTCAGCCTATGGCAAGCCGGCCGACGCGCGCGAGCGCGAGCTGCTCAAGCCGTTCGCCGCACAGATTCCACCCGATGTCATGGACGGCAGCTACCGCCTGCCGGTGACCGACGGCTCCGGACGCGACCGGACCACGCTGCGCGCCGCGCTGAAACTGTTGTCGGAGGCCGGCTACGATCTCGACGGCACCGTCCTGCGCAACCGCACGACCAAGGCGCCCTTCACGTTCGAGATCCTGGTCACGACCCGCGACCAGGAGCGCATCGCGCTCGCCTTCCAGCGCGACCTCAAGCGTGCCGGCATCGAGCCGAGGGTACGGTCGGTCGATCCCGTGCAATTCGACCAGCGCCGGCTCGCTTACGAGTTCGACATGATCCAGAACCGCTGGGACCAGTCGCTGTCGCCCGGGAACGAACAGTCTTTCTATTGGGGCAGCGCCGCCGCCGACAATCCCGGCACCCGCAACTACATGGGCGCCAGGGATCCGGCGGTCGATGCCATGATCGGCGCCCTGCTGGAGGCCCGTGAACATACGGCCTTCGTCTCGGCGGTGCGCGCGCTCGACCGCGCCCTGATCGCGGGCTTCTACACAATCCCCCTGTTTAACGTATCCGAGCAATGGATCGCGCGCTGGAATCGGATAGAACGGCCGAAGGCCATCGCGCTGTCCGGCTACCTGCCGGAGACCTGGTGGTCGAAGGGTGAGCCCAGTCAAGCGAAGTGACGCCGTGAACCAGCCAGCCGTATCGCCGACGCTCGACACGCTGTTCCAGCGCACGCTGATGCGGCAGCCGCACGCGACCGCCCTGCTCGACCCCCTCAACAAGGCGCGCGTGACCGGGCACCAGCCGCGGCGGATGAGCTATGCCGAGGCCGATACCGCCATCGAGGCGCTGTCGGCCTATTTCGTCGAATCGGGCCTGCCGGCCAATTCCGTCATCGCAATCCAGCTGCCTGCTACGGTCGAGTTCGTGCTGACCGTGCTCGCCGCCCATCGCGCCGGCCTCGTCGTCGCCGTGCTGCCGCTGCTCTGGCGCCACGCGGAACTGACCGCTGCGCTCAACCGCACCGCGGCGCGCGCCATCGTCACCATGAGCAAGGTCGACGGCGTCAGCTATGCCGACCTCGCGATGCACGCTGCGGCCGAGGCGTTCTCGATCCGCCATGTCTGCGGCTTCGGCATCGACCTGCCCGAGGGCATGGCCGCGCTCGACGAGGTGCTGGCCCGCCCGCCCGGCACCACGCGTGCCGTGATCCAGGACGGCCGCAAGGCGGCGATGATCTCCTTCGACGTCACGGCGGAAGGCTTTCGTCCGGTGCCGCGGCCGCATTTCAGCCTGATCGCCGGTGGCCTCGCGATGTCGCTGGAGGCCGACATCAAGCAGGGCGCGACCGTGATGGCGGCGTTCACGCCGATGTCGTTCGCCGGCCTCGCCTCCTCGCTCGCGGTCTGGCTGCTCTCGGGCGGTGCGCTGGCGCTGCATCATCCCTTCGAGAACGACGTGCTGGAGCAGCAGATCAACGAGCATGAATGCGAGGTGCTGATCGCGCCCGCGCAGCTCGCGCTGCGGCTTGGCGATTCCGACCTGGCGGCACGGATGCCGACCTTGCGCAACGTCATCGGCCTGTGGCGCGCGCCCGAGCAGGTGGCGGCAAGCGATGCCTGGATCGCGCCGCATGCGCCGCTGACCGACGTCTATCTGTTCGGCGAGGCCGGATTGTTCGGCGCCCGCCGCGGCGAGGACGGCATGCCGGTGGCGGTGATGCCGGGGCCGCACGGCGCTCCGCGCGAACAGTCCGGCTCCTCCATCGCCGGCGAGATCCTGCTGACGCCGAAGGGCACGCTCGGCCTGCGCGGGGCGATGGTGCCGATCGCGGCCTACGCGCCGCCGCAGCCGGTCGGCGATACGCTGATCGCGCAGCCGCCGCGCGACTATGTCGACACCGGCTATGCGGCGCGGCTCGACCGTCCAAGCGGTGCGATCTGCATCACCGCGCCGCCCTCCGGCATCATGGCCGTCGGCGGCTACCGCTTTCTCTCCAACGACCTCCAGGAATGGGCGCGCCGGCTCGGCCAGGGCGCCCTGCTCACCGCGCTGCCCGACCGCCTCTCCGGTCACCGGCTGGCGGGCCGGGCCCAGGACAACGCCCGCGCCCGCGAGGCGCTCAACGAACTCGGGCTTAACCCACTGATGGTCGAGGCTTTTCGCGACCGCTCGGGGGCGGCCTAGGCGCATTTTCGACCCATCCGTTGACGCTGCATTAAGGCGGCCAAACTAGATTGCGCAGCATCTGTCGCGTGATCCGAGTTTGCGATGTCCCAGGCGGGCCCGATCCTCTTTGTATCCAATGCCGAGCGCCCCGCCTTCGTTGCGGCGCTGGACGAGGCCCGTCTCTTTCCCGTGGTCGACACCGACTGGGCCAGCGCGGCGCGCGCGGTCGAGCAGGTGCAGCCGGCCGCGGTTCTGGCCGCAATGAACAGTGGATATGAGCCGTATCTGGCGCTGCTCGCCAGGAAGATCGCCGACCAGTCGCCCTACCTTCCCTTCGTGGCCCTCGATGCAGCAGGCACGCTGCCACACAACGCCCTGCCCTTCTCTTCGCGCGGCAACCCCGACCGCCTGAGCGCGCGGCTGCGCGCCGCGCTGCGTGTCCGCACCCTTCACGCCACTGTGCTGCGCCGGCTGCCGGAGGTGAAGGTCGCGCTGCCGCAGAGCGATCCGTCGCGCGATGCCACCGTGCTCCTGATCGGCCGCGGCGCCGCCTATCCCGCTCTGTCCGTCGCTCTCGGCGAACGCGTCGGCGTCATCGGCGCGCTCTCGATCGAGGCCGCGGCCAAGCATCTCAACACCCGCGACATCGACGGCGTCGTGCTGGCCGAAGGTTTTACCGCGCGCGTCACCGACGCCTTCCTCACGGTGCTCGCCGAGGACACCCGCTTCCGCAGCCTTCCCGTGATCGTCACCGCGCACCAGCTCGTTCAGACGTACGACCTGCCCAATCTCGAGCTCATCCCGGGCGAGCCGGCGAAAGTCGCCGCCAACGCGCTGCCGCTGATCCGCCAGCACGCGCTGGAAGCGCAACTGAGCCGCACGCTGCGCTCGATCGATGCCGGCGGCTGGCTCGATCCGCGCAGCGGCCTGCTCACGACGGAAGCCTTCGCCCGCGACTTCTCCAAGGCTGTCGAGCAGACGCTTGCCCGCGGCGGCGGCCTGTCGGTGGCGCGCTTCGCCTTCGATCCCTCAAATCCTCGCGCCCAGCTCGATGCCGCGCGCATCCTGAGCCGCCTGATGCGGCAGATGGACTTCGGCACGGCGCAGAAGGACGGCTCGGTCATCGTCGTCTTCGCCGAGACCGACTTCCGCACCGCCCACATGATCGCTCGCCGCCTCTCCGCGGTGATGCGGCACACCTCCAACGGCAAGCACGAGATGCGCAGCGATCCCGTGGTCAGCGTGGACTCGCTGTCGTCGTCGGATACGGCAAGGTCGTTGCTGGCGCGGCTGTCAGCCGACGCCTCGCGCGCGGCGTCGTAGTCAACCGCCGGCGTTCCCGGATCTTTTGCTTGTCTTGACGTCCGCCGTCGGGCCTCGGCGGCTCAGTTCATCATGAGCTTGATCTGGCCGTCCTCAAAGGCTCCCATCGCGAGAGCGTCGCGAGCCATCTTTTCGACGGCCGGCCAATTGGCGAGAAGGTATTTTTGCGCCTGCGCCTTGGTTGGGAGCGTGGTTTGCAAAATACAGGTCTGCCGCGCGTTCCCGTTCGCGATCTGAAAGGACACGGCCTGGGGCCCCTCTTTGAGCTCTTGCTCGGTGGGCTTGGGAAATTTGCGCATGCGGCTCCTTCTCGGGGCTCAGCGAACCGGTGCGGTGACGCCGGACGCTTGATCGGAGCGGGCCATCCCGGCCGCGATCTTCCCGGCTTTCGCCAGGCGCTTCGACTCTCGGCCGGGCTGCGTGTTACGGACCGCCTCGGCCAGCATCTCGCGAAGCTCAGCCTTTGTCTTGGGTGCTTGTCGCGTCGTCGACTTCTGCCAGTTTGTCATGCCCCTTATATGGGGATGATCGAGCTAAATGCCACTCTTCGCGTTCGTGCTGGCCGATAGAGCGGGAGTAGCCAGGAGAAAGCCGACAGAATCGTGCAGGAGTTCGTAGGCACGGTCGACGATATCGTCCAGGGATATGGTCTTGGCGAACATGCGCTGCGCCTCAGCCAGCAACTGCTCGCGGGTCGGCATGCTGGACAGGCGCAAGTCGGCACGGTGCTGCAACAGACTGAGTGCGTCCCTGACCGACAATTCGGTCTCGTGGATCGACGTTCTGATCGCGAGCGCGATGTGTTCAGGATCAAAGCGAGCGGCGAGCTGCTCGGCCGCTTGCTTGACCACGCGTGATCCCAGCCGATGCTCGTTGCGCAGAACCTGCCTGGGCGGCAACTTCAGATCCCGGACAATCCCGAGCCAGGACAAGGCCACCAGGACGTAATAGGTCAGATCAACCTCATACCAGTAGAACCCCTGACGGGCGCTGGCCTGGTAGGCGTGATGGTTGTTGTGCCACCCCTCACCCATCGTCAACAGGGCGAGCAGCCAGTTGTTGCGGGAGTCGTCGCCGGTCACATACCGCCTGCGTCCGTGGACATGTGCGAGGGAGTTGATGCAGAACGTGGCGTGATACAGAACCACGGTGCTCCACATAAATCCGACCACGAGCCCCGACCACCCGGCAACGAGGAAGCACAGACCCGCGAGCACGACCGCCGGCAACAGCTCCAGCCTGTGCAGCCACATCAACTCGGGATACGACGCCAGATCCGATACTTTCACGAGGTCGGTCGCATCGTGCTGCCGGTAGAATATCCAGCCGACATGACTGTACACGAAGCCCTTGTGTCGGGGCGAGTGCACATCATGCGCCGTATCCGAGTGCAGATGATGATGGCGGTGTTTGGCGGCCCACCACAGCACGCTTTTCTGAGCGCTGCTCTGGGCAAGGAAGGCAAGGATGAACTGGAACACCCGGCTCGTCGCGTAAGCCCGATGCGAGAAGTAGCGATGATATCCGGCGGTGATCCCAAACATGCGCAACCAATAAAGCGCGGCGCAGATCGCGATGGCCTGCCACGAGACGCCCGACCAGATCGCCGCGACGCATCCCGCATGGATCAATACAAACGGCAGGACCTGCGGATACATGACGTCGTCGTGTTCCTGATCTGAGTCCTGGCCTGAATCGATATTGGTAGACACGCTCGCGACCTCAGCTGTTTCGATGGGCGGGCCAACCCGCAACCGGTCTAAAAAAACCCGCGGCCGGTAAACCAGTCGCGGGTCGAGAGAACCAGAAGCTCTGCCAGTACATCCGTGGTCAAAGCAACATAGTACCGATTGCGGCAGCCTAGGCGGCGCGCAGATTTTCCGCAGCAGACTTGCCGGTCCGGCGGTCCGCGACGATTTCGAAGGAAACCTTCTGCCCTTCGTTGAGGGTGCTCATGCCGGCGCGTTCGACTGCGCTGATATGAACGAAAACGTCCTGGCCGCCCTGGTCCGGCTGAATGAAGCCGAAACCCTTTTGGCCGTTAAACCACTTCACAGTTCCCGTATTCATGGGGTCGTCCTTTAACATAGATAAGGCTTTGGAACCGCGCTCAAGAGCGCAGTCAGCGAATTCGAGATCTGGAGGGAGGGTCGTCAGTCAGGCACGCTTAACAGCGGCGAGGCCAAGTCGTTCGGCCGAAACTCGATGAGACCAATATGGCTGTTGTTCGGGCATTTCACAAGGGGCCATATGTCGCTGTTTTCGGACCCAAGTGTTCCGTGGACGGCCGCGCGCGCCCCATCCGTGTGGAAGAGGCTCGGTGGCGGCATGGGCGCCGCAGCGTTAGAGCCAAGCCTTGTCAGCTCCGGAACTTACGGTTTGTAGCGGAGCGCGCCAATGAAAGCAGACAATGCGGGCGGCGTCTGCCGCCGGCTAGGGTGATAGAGGTAATAGCCGGGGAAGGTCGGGCACCATTTCTCCAGAATTCGCTTGAGCCGCCCGGCCCGGACGTCCGCCGCCACCTCATCCGCGTAGACATACGCAATGCCTTGCCCCGCCAGGGCGGCCTCGCGAGTCAGATCGGCGTTGTTGAACACGAGCGGCCCCTCGACGCGCACCTGGAACGGTCGCCCCTTCTCCTCGAAGTCCCAGGCATAAAGCCCACCCGATCTGACATGCCGGTAGTTGATGCAACGATGGCCGGCGAGTTCGCGGGGCGTTCTGGGCACTGGATGGTCGGCGAAATACGAGGGCGCGCCGACCACGGCCATCCGGATGTCCGGCCCGATGCGGACCGCGATCATGTCCTTCTCGACGATGTCGCCGAAACGGATGCCGGCGTCGATGCGGTCCGCGACGATGTCGGTCAGATTGTCATCGACGATCATGTCCACCCGGATATCGGGATGGGCCGCGAGGAAGCGCGGCAAGACCGGCATCACCACGGACGAGACCGTGTGCTTGGTTGCCGTAACGCGGACGGTGCCGGACGGCTTGCCGCGCAGGGCGCCGACTGCATTTACGCCTGAGGAAATCTCGTCCAGCGCGGGACGCAGCGAACGCAGCAGCGTCTCGCCCGCCTCGGTCGTCGATACCGAGCGCGTGGTCCGCGACAGCAGCCGCACCCCGAGCCGTTCCTCCAGGCTCTTCATGGCGTGGCTCAATGCCGGCTGGGACATGCCGAGCTCGGCCGCCGCGCGCGTGAAACTGCCCTGCTCCGCGACCGCCGCAAAGGCGGCGAGGTCATAAAGATCGTCCCGTTTCATTCATGCACCACATGCATAAGCTTAAGCGGATTATAGCGCCTAATCGGAATCGACAACCAGGGTTATCTGGCTGTGTGCGGGCCCTGGCCGGCGGTCTGCGCGCGATAGCCCGTAAGGAGCGAACTCATGAAGCTTGTGGTGAACAACCGAGAGGTCACGATCGATGCCGATCCTGCGATGCCCCTGCTCTGGGCGCTGCGCGACGTTATCGGGCTGACCGGCACCAAGTTCGGGTGTGGCGCCGCCCAATGCGGCGCCTGCACGGTGCACATGGATGGCCAAGCCATTCGTTCCTGTATCACGCCAATCTCCGACGCCGAGGGCAAGAAGCTCACCACCATCGAAGCCGCGACCGACGGCACCGACCGCGTCGGTGCCGCGGTGCATGCAGCCTGGATCAAGCACGACGTGGCGCAGTGCGGCTACTGCCAGAGCGGCCAGATCATGAGCGCCATTGCCTTGCTCAAATCGCTGCCGCGCGGCCAGCAGCCCACCGCCGACAGCATCGACGCGGCCATGGCCGGCAACATCTGCCGCTGCGGCACCTATGTCCGCATCCGCGCCGCCGTGGCCGACGCCGCCCGCACGCTCGCCTGAAGGAACCGCCATGTTACCCAACATCGACTACAGTGAACTGCCGCGCGCGCTCCAGCACATGCTGGAACGGGGGCAGACCGTGAAGACGCTGCCGCGCCGCAGCTTCCTGAAACTCGCCGGCGCCACCGGGCTGGCGCTCGGCGCCTTTCCTCACATCGCGATGGGCGATGCGGCCGCCGGCGGCAAGGCAGCCAGCAGTCTCAAGCCGACGCAGCAGCCGTCAGCCTTCGTCCAGATCGCCGGCAATGGCGAGGTCACGGTGACGATCAATCGACTGGAATTCGGCCAGGGCGTGCACACCGCGTTGCCGATGATCCTGGCGGAAGAGCTCGACGCCGATTGGAACCTGGTGCGCAGCCGGCACGGCACGAGTGATGCGGCCTACACCGATCCGCTGTACGGCATTCATATCACCGGCGGCTCCAATTCGATCAAGAACAGCTTTTCGCAATATCGCGAGCTCGGCGCACGCGCACGGGCCATGCTGCTCGGAGCCGCCGCAGCGCGCTGGAAGGTCGATGTGGCCACCCTGCGCACGCAGGCCGGTACGGTGCTCGGCCCCGGCGGCCGCAAGCTCGGTTACGGCGAACTGGCCGAGGCCGCTATGGCGCAGCCGGTGCCTGAGAAGGTTACGCTGAAGGATCCGAAGGATTTCCGCATCATCGGCCGCCCCACGCCGCGCCTGGATGCGCGGGCCAAGAGCAGCGGGCGACAGGATTTCGGCATCGATGCTCGCCTGCCCGGCCAGTTGACCGCCGTCGTGGCGCGTCCGCCGGTGTTCGGAGCGCGCCTTGCCGCAATGGACGACAGCGCGGCAAGCACCGTCAGAGGCGTCAGGGCCGTGCTGCGCGTGCCGCTGGATGGCGGCGCCGAAGGCGTCGCGGTGGTGGCCGACGGATACTGGCAGGCCACGCAGGGCCGCGACGCGCTGAAGCTAACGTGGGACACCGCGAAGGTGGAAAAGGTCGACAGCGAACGGCAGCTCGCGCAGTATCGCGAGCTGGCCAGCCGCCCCGGACCGCGCAAGTTCGACGCCGACATCGCGCCGCTCAACTCAGCCCCTCGGCAATTGGAAGCGGAGTTCGTATTCCCCTACCTCGCTCACGCGGCGATGGAGCCCTTGAACTGCACTGTTTCGCTTAGCGAAGGTCGCGCCGAACTGTGGTTCGGCAGCCAGTGTGCCGGCCTCGACGCGGCCGCGGCGGCACGCGTGCTGAACCTGAAGCCTGAGCAGGTCACGGTGAACGTGCAAATGGCCGGCGGCGGCTTCGGCCGGCGCTTCTCCAGCACGAGCGACGTCGCGGTCGAGGCCTGCGAGATCGCCAAGGCTGCGCGCGCCGCTGGCCTGAACGCACCTGTGCGCACGCTGTGGAGCCGCGAGGATGACATGCGGGGCGGCTTCTACCGTCCGATGCATCTGCACCGCGCCCGCATCGGCTTCGACGAACAAGGCAACGTACTGGCCTGGGACCATGTCATTGTCGGCCAATCCGTCACCACGGGCTCCGTGTTCGAGCAGTTCCAGGTGAAGAACGGCATCGACCGTACCGCCACTGAAGGCATGCGCGAACCTTACCCGCTGCCAATGCGCCTGACCGTGCATCACCCCAAGCTCAACGTGCCGGTGCTGTGGTGGCGTAGCGTCGGCTCCACCCACACCGCCTTCGTGATGGAGACGCTGCTCGACGAGATCGCCCGCGCGACGCAGCAGGATCCGGTCGCCTACCGCATGCGGCTGTTCGGCGACAAGCACCTGCGCCACAGGGACGCGCTGCAACTGGCGGTGGACAAGAGCGGCTACGGCAAGACGCGCCTGGCTGAAGGCCGGGCCTGGGGCGTCGCCGTGCACGAGTCCTTCAGCTCCGTGGTGGCCTATGTGGTGGAAGCCTCGGTGAAAGACGGCCGGCCGGTGCTGCACCGCGTGACGGCAGGCGTGCATTGCAATCTCGCGGTGAACCCACGCACTGTGGAGGCCCAGGTGCAGGGCGCGGCGGTCACCGGTCTGTCGATGTGCCTGCCGGGTTCGGCCATCACGCTCAAGGACGGCGTCGTCGAGCAGAGCAACTTTGACGGCTACACCGTCGCGCGCATCACCGACATGCCCGAGTTCAACGTCCACATCGTGCCCAGCGCCGAACCGCCCACGGGCATGGGTGAACCCGGCCTGCCACCCCTGGCCCCGGCATTCGCCAATGCCATCGCTCAACTGACCGGCAAGTCGCTACGTCAGCTACCCTTCAACATCGAAAACAAGAGCCGAACATGAGCAAGGTCTGGTTCATCACGGGTGCAGGTAGCGGCATCGGCGCTGCAACGGCAAGGGCGGCACTGGAGGCAGGCGACCGGGTGGTCGCAACTGGCCGCAATCTCGATAAGGTCCGTCGAGCTCTGAACGACGTTGCAGGCGACAACCTCGTGTTCGTCCAGCTGGACGTCGCCAACGAGACACAGGCGAAGCCAGCGGTCGAGGCGGCAGTCAAGTCATTCGGGCGCATCGACGTTCTCGTCAACAATGCCGGCTACAGCCTGCTCGGCAATTTCGAGGAGTTGAGCACCGCTGAAATCGAGCAGCTGATCGCGACCAATTTCTACGGCGTGATGTACATGATGCGCGCGGTGCTTCCGGTGATGCGCAAGCAGCGGTCTGGCCGGATCATCAACATCAGCTCCCTCGCAGGTGTCGTCGGCTTCAAACACTGCGCAGCCTATAGCGCTGCAAAATTTGCCGTCGAAGGCCTGTCGGCATCGGTGGCCCACGAAGTGGAGCCGTTCGGTATCAAGATCATCACGGTCGAACCCGGCTTCTTCCGGACGGACCTCCTCGATGCCCACAACGCCAAATATGCCGGCAGCACGATCGAGGACTACGCGGCGGAAGGCCCTGCTGAAAATATGTGGTCGGGCTATCACGGCGCCCAGCAGGGTGATCCGGCCAGGCTCGGTGACGTCCTGGTCAAGATCGCCGGGATGGACAATCCACCCAGGCAGTTCGTAGCCGGCAGCGACGCGCTAGCAGTGGTCCGGCCAGCGCTCGAAGCTCGGCTTGAGGAGTTGCTAGCTCACGCGGATCTCTCCAAGTCGACGGACGGCTCCTTCTGAAGTCTGTCGGCCGCCTGACGCGGCAGATAAACAAAAGGCGCCCTTGCGCCGTGTCCACCATCTCTCTGCTGCTATGATAAAGGGTGGGCACGCCCACCTGCTGTTGCAGTGCCCCTCGCCCTAATCTATCAAATCGAAGAAGCCGGCAGAACCACATTCATCCACGTCGCAACCTCCGGTCTTGCGCCGACGCTTCACAGCGACGCGCTGTTGCGAGCTCGCCAAGGACTCTCAGATGCATCCCACCGATCTGCCTACCCAACCCGGCGTCGTTCGTCCTGGCGCGATCGGTCACAGCCGCGCAGTCGTCGGCCGCAATTTCGCATTCATGCCGCCTGAAGGCGTCTTGAAGAGCCGGCTGCCGGCGTGGGAGTCAACGACTGTGCGTTTTCTGGCGGCGCCGAGCCTCGGAGCCGATTTTGCCCAGTTCATGCTGGAAATCGAGCCCTCGGGCGGCACGGCCCAGCCGATCTGCGTGGACATTCAGCATTTCTTCTACGTCGTCACGGGAGCCGTCGACATCAGCATCGGCACCGAACCTCCGACCACATTGACGGCAGGCGCGTTTGCCTACGTTCCGGCCAGCACATCCTTCACGATGAGCTGCCATCCCGCTGCACCCGCCCGCGTTCTCGCGGTCAAGAAGCGTTATGAAACGGCTGACGGCATCGCGTCACCGGCGGCAATCATCGGTCAAGAACAATCGATGCCGATAACGAACCATACCGGACTGGAGGGGCGCGGCTTCAAGCACCTGCTTCCAATGGGCGACTTGCGGTTCGATTTCGAGATGAACCTGATGTTCTTCCAACCCGGCGTCTGCTTTCCAGCCGTCGAGACCCATATCATGGAACACGGGTTGTTCATGCTGGAGGGGCAAGGTTTGTATTATCTTGGCGATAGCTGGCACGAAATCTGGGTCGATGACTTCATCTGGATGGGATCGTTCTGTCCGCAGCAATTCTATCCGACCGGTTCGAACCGCTCGGTCTACCTTCTGTACAAGAACGTCAACCGGGACGTGGTCCTCTGACAAGCGTCGCGGGACACCAGCGCAATTCAGAGGAGCGGAAGCGATAGTCGCTCCCTAGGCCGCCTTCTTGGCCTGCGCCAGTTGCGCCAGCTGCCGCATGATCTCCGTGGTGCCGGCGAGCCGCTCTTCCGGGGTCTCCCAGTCCTGCAGGAACACCACCTTCATGTCGGGCCGCACCTTCGCCGCCTGGCCGTGGCTGCGAATGAACGTCACGAGGCGATCGGGATAGGCGAAGGAATTGTCGCGGAAAGCGATGACGGCGCCCTTCGGACCGGCGTCGATCTTCTCGACATTGGCCTTGCGGCAGAACGCCTTGATCGCGGCGACCTTGAAGAGGTAACGCACCTCGTCGGGCAGCACGCCAAAGCGGTCGCGCATCTCGGCGCCGAAGTTCTCGATCTCCTCCTCGGTGTCGAGATCGGCCAGGCGCCGGTACAGCGACAGACGAACCGAGAGATCGCTGACGTAATCCTCCGGGATGAGCACGGGCATGCCGATCGTGATCGACGGCGACCAGCGGTCGGCGGCCGGCTCGGAGACGCCGGCCTTGAGGTTGACGATCGCCTCCTCCAGCATCGACTGGTAGAGCTCGAAGCCGACCTCCTTGATATGGCCGGACTGCTCCTCGCCGAGCAGATTGCCGGCGCCGCGGATGTCGAGGTCGTGCGAGGCGAGCTGGAAGCCCGCACCCAGCGTCTCCAGCGATTGCAGCACGGTGAGCCGGCGCTCGGCCTGCCCCGTGATCTTCTGCTGCGCCGGCAGCGTGAACAGCGCGTACGCCCGCAGCTTGGAGCGGCCGACGCGGCCGCGGAGCTGATAGAGCTGGGCGAGGCCGAACATGTCGGCGCGATGCACGATCAGCGTGTTGGCGTTGGGAATGTCGAGGCCGGATTCGACGATCGTGGTCGACAGCAGGATGTCGAACTTGCCGTCGTAGAACGCGGTCATGATGTCCTCGATCACGGCGGGCGGCATCTGCCCGTGCGCGACCGCGACCTTCATCTCCGGCACGTTCTTGTCGAGGAAGTCCTTGACCTCGGCGAGGTCGTCGATGCGCGGCACCACGTAGAACGCCTGGCCGCCGCGGTAGCGCTCGCGCAAGAGCGCCTCCCGGATCATCAAGGGATCGTGCGGGGCGACGAAGGTGCGCACCGCAAGGCGGTCGACCGGGGGCGAGGCAATGATCGAGAGCTCGCGCACGCCGGTGAGCGCCAGCTGCAGCGTGCGCGGGATCGGCGTCGCCGACAGCGTCAGCACGTGCACCTCGGAGCGAAGCGCCTTCAGCCGTTCCTTGTGAGTGACGCCAAAATGCTGCTCCTCGTCGACGATGACGAGGCCGAGATCGCGGAACTTGATGGCCTTGCCGAGCAGCGCGTGGGTGCCGACGACGATGTCGACCGAGCCGTCGGCGATGCCCTTCTTGACCTGGTTCAGCTCCTTGGTCGGGATCAGGCGCGAGGCCTGCGCCACGTTCACCGGAAAGCCCTTGAAGCGCTCGGTGAAGGTTCTTGCGTGCTGGCGCGCCAGCAGCGTGGTCGGCACCACGACCGCGACCTGCTTGCCTTCGAGCGCCACGGCAAAGGCCGCGCGCAAGGCCACCTCGGTCTTGCCGAAGCCGACGTCACCGCAGATCAAACGGTCCATGGGACGGCCGAATTCGAGGTCCTTCAGGGTCGATTCGATCGCCCCGAGCTGGTCCTCGGTCTCGTCATAGGGGAAGCGCGCACAGAATTCGTCATAGAGGCCCGGCTGCACCGGCAGCTTTGGCGCCTCGTGCAAATGGCGCGCGGCGGCGATCTTGATCAGCTCGCCCGCGATCTCGCGGATGCGGTTCTTGAGTTTCGCCTTGCGGGTCTGCCAGCCGCTGCCACCGAGACGGTCGAGCTCGACCGTGGTCTGGTCGGAGCCGTAGCGCGACAACAGCTCGATGTTCTCGACGGGGAGGAACAACTTCGTCTCGGCGGCGTAGTGCAGCTCGAGGCAATCATGCGGCGCGCCGGCGACGTCGAGCGTTTGCAGACCGACGAACCGGCCAATGCCGTGATCGACGTGGACCACGATGTCGCCGGCGGCAAGGCTCGTCACCTCCGAGATGAAATTGTCCAGCTTGCGGCTCGCCCTGCGCGGCCGCACCAGGCGGTCGCCGAGGATGTCCTGCTCGCTGATGAGCGCGATCTCGTCGGTCTCGAAGCCGCTGTCCAAGCCGAGCACGGCGAGCATGGTTTCGTTGCGCGGGGTCGCCTGCACCGTGCGCCAGCTGTTGACGCTGGTGGTGTGGGCCAGCTTGTGGTCGCGCAGCATCGAGGTCATGCGGTCGCGCGAGCCTTCGCTCCACAGCGTGATCACGACCTTCTTGCGCTGCGCCTGCAGGGCCATCACGTGGCTGACCACGGATTCGAACACGTTGACGGTGGTGTCGTTGCGCTCCGGCGCGAAGTCGCGGCCCTTGCGTGCGCCGGCATCGACGACACCCGTGCCATCCGCCGGCACGGAGAATTGCGTGAGGCGCGCCAGCGGGATGTCGCCGAGGCGCTTGGTCCACTCCTCTTCGGTGAAATACAGCCGGTCCGGCGGCAGCGGCTTGTAGATGGCGCCGCCGCCCGGATGCTCCATCGCATCGCGGCGGGCCTGGTAATAGTCGAGGATCTGCTTGAAGCGCTCGCGGACGGCGTCCTCGGCCTGCGGCTCGATCGCAACAGTCGCGCCTTGCAGATAGTCGAACAGCGTGTCCATCCGGTCCTGGAACAGCGGCAGCCAGTGCTCCATGCCGGGATGGCGGCGGCCTTCGCTGACAGCCTCGTACAGCGCATCGTCGCGCTCGGGCGCGCCGAACTCTGCGACATAGCCCATGCGGAAGCGGCGGATGGTGTCGGTGACGAGCTGGAATTCGGAGACCGGGACGAGGTCGAGCGAGCGCATGTCGAGCAGCGTGCGCTGGGTCTCGGCGTCGAAGGAGCGGATCGATTCCAGGCTGTCGCCGAAGAAGTCGAAGCGTACGGGCTGCTCGAGGCCGGCCGGAAACAGGTCCAGAATGCCGCCTCGCACGGCATATTCGCCGGGCTCGCGCACGGTCGAGGAGCGGTTGTAGCCGTTGTGCTCGAGCCATGCGACGATGGTGTCCATCGGCACGACGTTGCCGGGGGCGACCGACAGCGCCTGCGCCGCGACGAGGTCGCGCGCCGGCACGCGCTGCACGATGGCGTTGACCGTCGTCAGCACGATCAGCGGCTTGTCGCTACCGGTCAGGGGGGCAAGCCGCGCCAACGTCGTCAGGCGTTGCGCCAAGATACCGCCATGCGGCGAGACGCGGTCGTAGGGCTGGCAGTCCCAGGCCGGGAAGGTCAGCACCGGCAGATCGGGCGCGAAGAACTGCAGCGCGCGTTCGAGCTGCTGCATCCGCGCCCCGTCGCGGCAGACCACCGCAAGGCTGACGGCCGGCTTCTTCGGCCGCGCCGCGATGGCGCGCGCCAGATCCGAGATGACGAGGCCTTCGGCACCTTCCGCGACATTGGCAAGCGTCAGGGCGCGGCCGGGCGTGAGCAGCTCGGCCGGCGATTTCATCCCCTGCTTCATGCGTCGCGGTCCGCGATCGGGAACGCCTTGATGCGGGCAAACAGCGCACCGGTGACGTCGGCCGGCAGCACCTTGTCGCCGATGATGGCGGCATAGAGGTCGGGATCGTTGACCTCGAGCAGTTGCTCGAGCTCGGCGAGCTCGGCATCGGACAGATTGCCGATCTCGGCATCCGCGAAGCGGCCGAGGATCAGGTCCATCTCGCGCGTGCCGCGGTGCCAGCAGCGGAACAGCAGCCGCTTGCGGCGGTCGTCCAGCCCGTTGCTCGATCGTGTCGTTCCCGTCATGTCTCAATTCCAGTCAAACGCCGAAAGCCCGGACGTGCCGGGCGGGGGTGATATAGCTACTTGGGCGGCCGGTGTCAGCTCTTTGTTGGCGCACTGCTGTCTGCCAATTCGTCATGGCCGGGCTTTGTCCCGGCCATCCACGCCGAGCCGTGAAAAAAGACGTGGATGCCCGGCATAAAGCCGGGCATGACGGGCCGAAACGATCCTAGATTCCCCCGATGCGCCCCAGCCTGCTCAATCCCCTGTTTGCTCCCGTGACCAGCCTGCCCGGCGTCGGTCCGAAGCAGGACAAGCTGTTGCAGTACCTGCTCAGCCGCAACGAGACGCCGCGGCTGGTTGACCTTCTGCTGCACTTGCCGAGCCAGGTCATCGACCGCCGCGCCCGGCCGAAGATTCGCGAAGCCGTGCAGGGAACCATGGTGACGCTGGAGGTGACCGTCGACCGCCACCGCCCGCCCCCGCCGCGCAATGCGCGGGCGCCCTACCTCGTGTACGCCAGCGACGATACCGGCGACGTCGTGCTGACGTTCTTCCGCGCCAAGCCGGGCTATGTCGAAAAGCTGCTGCCCGTCGGCGAGAAGCGCTACGTCTCCGGCACGCTCCAGATGTATGACGGCATGCCGCAGATCGTGCATCCCGACCGCGTGCTGGACGAGGAGGCGATCTCAAAACTCTCCGGCATCGATCCGGTCTATCCCTTGACGGAGGGCCTGGCGCTCGGCTCGCTGCGCCGCGCGATCGCGCAAGCGCTCCAGAAATTGCCCGCCTTGCCGGAATGGATCAGCCCGGAGGTGATGCGCCGCTGCCACTTCCCGCCAATCGCCGAAGCCCTCACCCGCGTGCACCAGCCGGTCGAGCTCACGGACATTTTGCCCGATCAGCCGTTCTGGTCCCGCCTCGCCTTCGACGAACTGCTGGCCGGCCAGCTGGCGCTGGCCCTGATCCGCGCACAATTGCGACGCCCGGCCGGCGTGCGCAATGCCGGCGATGGCCATTTGCGCAACAAGATCATCGACGCTCTTCCCTATGCGTTGACGTCTTCCCAGCGCGATGCGGCCGCGGCGATCGCGAACGATCTGCAACAGCCGGTGCGCATGCTGCGCCTGCTCCAGGGCGATGTCGGCTCCGGCAAGACGGTGGTGGCGCTGCTGGCGGCCGCAGCGGTGGCCGAGGTCGGCAAGCAGGCCGCGCTGATGGCGCCGACGGAAATCCTGGCGCGCCAGCACATCAAGACCATCGCGCCGCTGGCGGAGCGCGCCGGCATGCGCGTCGCGATCCTCACCGGCCGCGAAAAGGGCAAGGAGCGACGCGAGATCATTGCCCAGCTCGCCGAGGGCGAGATCGACCTGCTCGTCGGCACCCATGCGCTGATCCAGGACGACGTGATCTTTCGGGACCTCGCGCTTGCCGTGGTCGACGAGCAGCATCGCTTTGGCGTGCGCGAACGGCTCGCGCTGACCTCGAAGGGCGAAGCCGTCGACGTGCTGGTGCTGAGTGCAACCCCGATCCCGCGCACGCTGGTGCTAACGTATTTCGGCGACATGGATATCTCCGAGCTGCGCGAGAAGCCGGCGGGCCGCCAGCCGATTGACACCCGCGCGGTGGCGATGAGCCGCCTCGGCGAAGTCATGGACGGCGTCGGCCGCGCGCTCGAGTCCGGCAAGCTGGTCTACTGGATCTGCCCGCTGGTCGAGGAGTCCGAGGCCGAGGGCACCGAGCACCTCACCAACGCGACCAAACGCTTCGAGAGCCTGCAGAAGCGCTTTGGCGACCGCGTCGGTCTGGTCCACGGCCAGATGAAGGGCACCGAGAAGGATCGCGTGATGGGCCAGTTCGCGGCCCACGAGATCGGCCTTCTCGTCGCCACCACCGTGGTGGAAGTCGGCGTCGACGTGCCCGCGGCCACCATCATGGTGATCGAGAACGCCGAGCGTTTCGGCCTCGCCCAGCTGCATCAGCTCCGCGGCCGCATCGGCCGCGGTTCGGAGGCCTCGACCTGCATCCTGCTCTACTCGGAGCCGCTCGGCGAGATGTCGAAGGCACGGCTGAAGGTGATCCGCGAGACCACCGACGGCTTCCGCATCGCCGAGGAGGATTTGAAGCTGCGCGGCGAAGGCGACGTGCTGGGCGTGCGCCAGAGCGGCCTGCCCGGCTACCGCATCGCGCGCTCGGAGGTGCACGGCCAGCTCATCACCCAGGCTAGAGACGAGGCGTTGCGCATCCTCAAGGACGATCCGAAGCTGAAGGGCGAGCGCGGCGAGGCGCTGCGGTGCCTCTTGTATCTCTACGAGCGGGACGAGGCGATCCCGTTGATCGGGGCGGGTTAGGACGTGGACTCATCAGCGTCGAGCCTCTGGTCCGTTATTTGCGCAATGATCTGAAGGCTGCGCGTACCTCATCTGAAAACAGCTTCGGCTCCTCCCAGGCGGCGAAATGTCCGCCACGTTCGACCTCGCTGAAGTAGGCGAGGCCGGGGTACATAATCTCGACCCAACTTCGGGGCGCAGCAAAGATTTCGCCGGGGAACGTCGTAAATCCCACGGGAACCGCGACCGCAGGAGGAGACTTGCCGGCCGCACGGGCTGCGGCCTGTCCGGCCTCCCAGTACCACCGTGCGGCGGAGGCCCCAGTGCCCGTCAGCCAGTACAGCGTGATGTTGTCGAGGATGCTGTCCCGGGTGAGATTGCCCGCGGGCTTACCCTCCACGAACGCTCGGGAAATCTTGTAGTAGCTGTCCGTGTCATGGTCGAGCATCCAGCTCGCGAGTCCGAGGGGTGAATTCAGCAGGGAGTAGCCGATCGTCTGTGGCCGCGTCGACTGCTCCAGGAAGTAGCCAGAGCCACTCGCCCTAAACGTCGCGGCCGCCTTCTGCGCCGCGCGTTCCTTCTCGGATTCTGCGGGCAGCTTGTCGGACATTGCCGCCACACCCGCGAGCAAGTTGACGTGGATGCCGAGAAGTCCCTTGGGTGCCTGGCGCCCCATCGCATCCGTTACTGCCGCTCCTACGTCGCCACCCTGGGCGACGTAGCGCGTGTAGCCGAGACGATCCATCAGCACCGCCCACGCACGCGCGATGCGCGCTGCGTCCCAGCCGAGTTCGGTCGGCTCACCCGAGAAGCCGTAGCCAGGCAAGGACGGCAGCACCAGGTGGAATGCATCGTCGGGAGTGCCACCATACCTGGTCGGGTCAGTCAGGGGACCGACGGTATCGAGGAGTTCGATGACCGAGCCAGGCCAGCCGTGCGTCATGATCAGCGGCAGCGCGTTCTCATGCCGGGACTTGACGTGGATGAAATGGATCTTCACCCCGTCGATCACGGTCGTGAACTGTGGCAGCGCGTTCAGCCGAGCCTCGCACTTGCGCCAGTCGTACTCAGTCGCCCAGTAGCGGGCGAGCGCCCACAGTGTCGCCAGCTGCACACCCTGCGACCGATCCTCAACGAGCTCTTTGGTGGGCCAGCGCGTGGCCGCGAGACGCCGGCGGAGTTTAGCGAGGTCTTCACCCCGGACATTGACGCGGAAGGGAAGAATTGCGTCGGCTTTGGTCGTACCGAGCGGGGACCCTCCTTGCTTCGATTGCGCGCGTGCGGCGACGAAATGTATTGGAAGCAAGCTGACGGCACCAGTTGCAGCTGCCCCTGCGAGAAGGCTGCGCCGGGTGGGTGAAGAGGAGATTGCGGTCATGGTCAGCCTCCTTGTTTACAAGCCCGCTCCTAGACTAGTGAACTGCGATGCGTCGGCCAGATTCGAACTGTAGAAATGATTGCAGGTAAGTCGTACCCCAAACGGATGTTTACTCGGTGCGAAGTTCGTCTAAGTGCTGGATAATAAAGGTACACTTCGTTGCGACGCGAGGGGCGCTGTCTTCGGCCTCATAGGTGCGCAGAGCATGTCCAATTGTTGAGCGATCTCCGCACCCCTTCAGCTTGGGATTGAGGATAGTCAAAATCCTCGCTTGGCCTTGACGTGGAATACAGCTTGCTAGCGCATCGAGCGCAACAAGACTGAGCGGACGACCGCTCGCAAGCCAACTCTGAACCCTGCCCCAGTCTAGATCGGAAAGCGATGCGAGCTGGCCCCAGGCAGCAGTGACATCCTCGCGCGGGACATTGATCTCGATCCAATCCAGCACCGCAGGTGCGCGAAACCACGAAAGTGCTGACATTTGCTTCTGCAGATCGCGGCCATGGAAAATTCGCAAAGCGTCGATCGTCTTGTGTAGTCCCTCAGGGGCGGCCAAACATTTTGCTGCCGCCTCGGCCCAGATGAACAGCGATCCATCACGACAAGCCCGATCTGATTGCGCGCTTACCCACGGCGCAGCCAGGTCGCCCACCACATTCGCACACAGTCGAACCATCGTCTCCCATATATGGCGATTGCCCGCATTCGCGCGATCGACAATTGCGGCGAGAACCTTGCTGGCAACGAATGGCTTAAAGGCTTCAAATTCCTCCTTTCCGAGATGCCACCGCGTGATGCAGTAATCGATCAGGCGCTCAAGCGATCCAGCACACATTTCCAGAGTGGGAGCATGGTTCTCCTCGGTCACGTAGTTGTCGACGTCCGGTTGGCAGGCCTGTCCATCCTGATCATAAAAATCATCATGTAGCAGGAATTTGGTCCAGCCATGCAAGGCGGCAAGATTGAACCATTCGATTGGCCGAAGTGCCCGACATCTCAGACGATTGGCGCATTCGTGACATAGTCTGTACGGCTCCAGAGGGTCATCGTCGCAAACCTCCTCAGCCGCCGGTACCCGACGGCACGCTTGGCAAAGCCAATGAATAGGCATTTCCTTGGTCATGGACCTATCGTTTAGCGAATACGTGTTTAGGCCGGCTGGCCGATTATTGGGCAGATGAAATTCTTTGTCGCCCGACCTCGTAAGCTGCCACATGCGCGCGGGCCAGGTCCAGCAGTGGCGTGTCTATGCCCAGCACACGGGCACGATTGGCCATATCACCGAGGATATGCTCGGCCTCGGTGATCGAACCGCGTTCAATATCGCGCAGCATCGACGCCTTGAGCGGAGAGTCCAGGGTCGTGAAGAGCTTCCGATCAAACTCGATAAACGGAGCTCGTGGCTGAAAACCCGAAGCCGTCGCGACAGCGCAGCATTCCGCGAACAGGCGAAAGATCGACTGCTCGCCGTTCGGCACGGCCAGGATGTCTCCGATACTTGCCCGCATCAGGCACGTGATGCCGGCGAGCGTGCTGAGCTGGACGAACTTTTCCCACATGTCTTGCATGATCGCTTCGCTGGCGCGCACGTCGATACCGGGAACCTGCAGAAGTGTCTCCAGCGCGAGCGCACCCTCGCTCAACGAACCCTTGATTTCGCCAAAGACAATCGTCTGATTGGCCATGAACTGAACGACACGACCATCCGCATCGACCCCGGCGCTGACGTTCGCCAGCCCGCCGAGAACTAGCGCCGCGCCAAATCGCGCGGTCAGAGCGTCAATATGTTTCAACCCGTTGAGGATCGGCAAAATCATCGTGTTGGCGCCAACCGCCGGGGCAAACTGGGCCATCGCATCGTCGAGCGAATAGGATTTCACCCCGACGAGCACGACGTCGAACGGCTCCTTGAGATTGCCTGCCAGGATGATCTTCGGCTGCACGGCAAAGTCGCCGTGCGGGCTCACAACTGTCAATCCATCCCGCCGCAATTGCTCCGCTCGCGCGGACCGCACCAGAAAGGTCACGTCGCCGCCGGCTCGGACCAAGCAAGCTCCGTAGTAGCCTCCGAGTGCTCCTGCGCCGATCACCAAGACTCTCATTCGAACTCCCACTGCACGCAGCGCGCATTGAGCCACCGCACCCTGGACAGGGCAAGCAAATTTCGTGTCGGATGGACCTCGTGCCGTCTCCTCCTCGTCATTGCGAGCGCAGCGAAGCAATCCAGAATCTTTCGGCGGAGGGACGCTGGATTGCTTCGCTGCGCTCGCAATGACGATGTGGGGAAGATCTCTTCACACCTAATCGACTCGCGGAGACTCCGCCTCACCCGGAATTTGCTATCGCAAATTCCGGCCTCTCCCCGCACAGGGGGAAAGGCGGAGACCGCGGCTTGACCCCAAAGGGATTCCGGGCCCCCTCACCCGGCATGCGCGCGCAAGAACCTGCCGTGCTCCGCTTCGGTCGCCTCATTGGCCGGAAACATGCACTCGAGCCGCAGCTCTTCCGCCGTCACCGTCTGCGGCGTGCCGACCGTCGTGATCAGGGAGAAATAGTCGAGCGTTACGCCGTCCTTGACGAAGGTGAGCGGGATCATCGGCATAGCATCGGACGCCGACGGCGCGCGCCATTCCGGATTCACGCCGGGGTATTGCGACAGCTCCTCCAGCAGTGCCTTCGTCCTGACGTCGACCACGTGCGCGACCGCCTCGCGATGGACGCGTGCCAGCAGGCCGCGGGCGGTCTGCGACCAGTTCGCGATGAAGGGCCGCATGCCGTCCGGATCGAACATCAGATGCAACAGGTTCCGCGGGACGGGGCGCGCCGACAGGTCGATGAAGCAGCTGAACAGCAGCGGCGCGGCCTCGTTGGTCATCAGCACGTTCCAGTACCGGTCCATGACGATGGCCGGAAACGGCTCGTGCTGACGCAGCATGCGACCAAGAGCGCGATTGATGCTCGTCATCGCGGGCGTATCGAGCGCGGCATCCGAATATGACGGCGCGTAGCCGGCGGCCAGCAGCAGTTCGTTTCTCTCGCGCAGCGGGACGTCGAGGGCCTGTGCGAGATCGAGCAGCATCTGGCGGCTCGGGACGCTGCGGCCGCTCTCGACAAAGCTGATGTGCTTCTGCGAGACACCGGCATCGAAGGACAGATCGAGCTGCGTCTTGCCGCGAACGTCTCGCCATTGACGCAAAAGCGAGCCTGCGGACGCCGCGTGTGCCTTGAGGGCGCTGGTCGTCGCTTTCATTGTCGCACGATCCTTCCTGTCGATGGTGCCGCGACGTCAGCGCGCAAGCGTCGGTGCCCCGGATCACCCGAGGCACCATTTGGGTCGTCGATGACGGACGATCAACCGAAGGCGACCGGGCCAACTGCCCCGACCCAGTGCCTCACCTTGGTGTCGTCCCGCTCGTCCATATAGAAAAAGTGCGTCATCGTGGGGTGCACCGTCTTCATCGAACGATCGTCGGGCGTCATGTCCACGACGCCGCGAAACACCTTCAGCGAGCCGGCATCCCAATATTCGGTGACGTGATGCAGCGCGGTGAAGCCGGTGTCGATGAAGGCTTTCAGATTGGCGCGGATCGCTTCCCGACCTCTCCAATCTGCGACACCGAGATTGCAGACCGCATCATCTGCGAAGCAGTCGAAGCCCTTCCCGAAGGTCTTGTCGTCGATCTCTTTCCACATGTCGAGCAGCCATTGCGGCGGCTCCTTTCGTGTAAACACGACTTGCATATCGCTCTCCTCATGCTGTGACACGCGCCGGCGGGAGCGTCGATCGAACGCCTCCCGGCAGGCTGATGAGGAGGAGAGTAGCCGGGCCGCGAATTGGCTCAATTACATGTGAGGTAATAAAGCGAGTCTGGGAGGCGTGACCTTTGCCCGAGGCTCGCGCTGCCTGTGGTGCATGACGACTAGGCCTTCTTCTGCGCGATGCTCGCGGCAAATGCCTTCATCAGCGACGCATCCGCCGCCTCGCCCTTCGCGTCCTCGGCGAGATGCTCGAACCAGCGCGCAAATCCCTCGTAGATCGGGCTGGCCGGATGATCGGCGCCGAGGAAGCCGGAAATCTCCCGCATCTCCGCGACCCAGCGATAGGCCTTCGGAATCATGTCCGGCAGCGCGACTTCCAGCCGCGCCAGAACCGCGGGCTGGCTCAGCGCGAGTTCGTCGCGCAGCGCATCCGCTGCACCGGCCTTGGTTGCTGCAATCACCATGGCCGAGCCGATGCCGGCGAGACCCTTGACGATGCCGGCATAGGACATCTTCAAGGCCGACGCCGCGCCGACCGGGCCTTCGACGATCCGCACGTCGAGGCCGAGCTCCTTCAGAACCGCCACATCGCCAGCGTGCTCGCCGGACATGTAAAAGGCCGGGCTCTTGCCGCCGGGCTGCGGCGGGAAGCCGATGATGCCGGCATCGACGAATGGCGCCTGCGCCGAACCGATGATCTCCTCGATCCTGCGCACGGTGTCGACGTTGACGGCGTTACAATCGACCACGACGGGCTTCTTCGCGCGCCGGACGATCAGCGCGGCCAGGCGCTCGGCGAGCGCAACGGCCTCACCCGGCGGCACGATCGAGAGGATGATGTCGGCCTCGGCGATCGCCTCGTCGTCCGCGCCGATCATGCCGGCATCCGCCGCGCGTTTTTGCGTCGCCTCGCTCCGCCCCTTCAACGACGTCAGCACGCGCGCGCCGTTTTCGTTGAGGCGGCGGGCCACGGCGCTGCCCATGGCGCCGGGCGCGAGGATCGCAATGGTCTTGGGCGTCGTCTTGGACATCGTGCACTCCAGATCGAACATCGAGCGATGCGCCCGGTTCAACCCGAAGAATAGCAGAGGATGCGAGGCCCTGCGTGAACGCGGCCATCCCGCACGGGAATGGCCCTACTCCACCTTCGCAGGCTGGGGCTGAAGTGCCGATGCATTGGCGATGCGCGCGGCATTCGCCATGCCCGCGAGCGCGGCGGCCTTCTTCGGGTCGGGCGCCGAGCCCGGCTGCACCACACCGGCCGACATGATCAGCGTCGCGGCATCCTCGGTGCTCATGTCGACCTCAACGATCTTGCTCTTGGGCACGTAGAAGAAGAAGCCCGTGGTCGGGTTCGGCGAGCAAGGCAGGAACACCGAGACGTGCTCCTCCTGCCCCGGCAGGCTGCGCGCGACCTCTTCATTCGGCGACTGCGAGATCAGCACGATCGACCACATGCCCGGCGAGGGAAACTCGACCAGGCCGACCTTTCGGAAGCTCGAGCCCTTGCCCGAGAACAGCGTCTCGAACACCTGCTTCAGGCCGCGGTAGATGGCACGCACCGCCGGGATCCGGCCGAGGAAGGTCTCGCCGATATCGACCAGCGTCCGGCCGATCAGATTGGCCGCGAGGAATCCCACCAGCGTCAGCGTGAAGAATGCGACAATCAGTCCCCAGCCGGGAACGACATACGGCAGGTAGGTTTCCGGCCGGTAGGCCAGCGGCACGAACGGCCGCACCACGCCATCGACCCAGGTGACGAACCACCAGACCAGATAGAATGTGATCGCAATCGGCCCCGTCACCACGAGGCCGGTCAGGAAATAGTTGCGGAAGCGGCCAATCAGGCCGGTATGCGGTTCCGGGATGGGATCAAGCGGCGCAGGCGCGTCGTCGCGGGGGGTCATTCGGGTTCCAGATCGGTCGCTACACTCAAGCTAGGGTTTTCTAGCGGGTTTTGGAAGGGCGCGGCCTGATCCGTTCTGCCTATTCCACGGTCACCGATTTCGCGAGGTTGCGCGGCTGGTCGACGTCGGTGCCCATGATGACAGCCGTATGATAGGCGAGCAGCTGCACCGGGACGGCATAGACCATCGGCGTGAACGCCGCCGCCATGTCGGGCATGACGATGGTGACGAGCGAATCGACGGTCGCCTCCGCCGCGCCCTTGGCGTCGGTCATCAGGATGATCCTGCCGCCGCGGGCGGCGACCTCCTGCATGTTCGACACCGTCTTCTCGAACACCCGGTCGTAGGGTGCGATGACGACGACCGGCATGGTCTCGTCGATCAGCGCGATCGGGCCGTGCTTCAACTCGCCGGCGGCGTAGCCCTCGGCGTGGATGTAGGAGATCTCCTTCAGCTTCAGCGCGCCTTCGAGCGCGAGCGGGAAGCTGGTGCCGCGGCCGAGATAGAGCACATCGCGCGATTTCGCGATCTCGCGCGCCAGCTTCTCGATCTGGAGCTCGGTGGTGAGCGCATCCGACATCAGGCGCGGAATCTCGACGAGGCCGTGGACGAGCTTGGTCTCGTCCTCGTCGGACAATTCGCCGCGGGCCTTGCCGGCCGCGATCGCGAGGTTCGCGAGCACCATCAGCTGGCAGGTGAAGGCCTTGGTCGAGGCAACGCCGATCTCGGGGCCGGCCAGCGTCTGCAGCACGGTCTCGCTCTCGCGCGCGATCGTCGAGGTCGGCACGTTGACCACGGCCACCGTGTGCACGCCCTCGGCCTTGGCATAGCGCAACGCCGCCAGCGTGTCGGCGGTCTCGCCCGATTGCGAGATGAAGATGGCGAGATCGCCCTTGCGCAAGGGCGCCTCGCGGTAGCGGAATTCGGAGGCGACGTCGACCTCGACCGGCACGCGCGCGAAGCGCTCGAACCAGTATTTAGCGACGAAGCCGGCATAGCTCGCGGTGCCGCAGGCGGTGATGTTGATGCGCTGGATGTTCTTGAAGTCGAACGGCAGCTTGACCGGCAGCGAGACGCGCTCGGTCGCCATGTCGACATAGCGCGCCAGCGTATGGCCGACCACTTCCGGCTGCTCGTGGATCTCCTTGGCCATGAAGTGGCGGTAATTGGCCTTGTCGACCAGCGAGGTCGCTGCGGCGTGCTTGATCTTGTCGCGCTGGACGGCATGGCCGTCCTTGTCGAAGATCGTGGCGCCCTTGCGCGTCAGCACGACCCAGTCGCCGTCCTCGAGATAGCTGATCGTGTCGGTGAACGGGCCGAGCGCGATGGCGTCGGAGCCGAGATACATCTCGCCGTCGCCATAGCCGATCGCGAGCGGCGGGCCGTTGCGCGCGCCGATCATCAGATCGTCATCGCCGGCGAAGATGAAGCCGAGCGCGAAGGCGCCGCGCAGCCGCGCCAGCGCCAGCTTCACCGCCTCGACCGGCTTGTTGCCGCGCGTGAGCAGGTCGTCGACGAGATGCAGCACGATCTCGGTGTCGGTCTCGGTGTGGAACACCGTGCCATTCTTCTCGAGCTCCTCGCGCAACTCGCGGAAATTCTCGATGATGCCGTTGTGGACCACGGCGACGCGCTCGGTCGCGTGCGGATGGGCGTTGTTGACGGTCGGCTTGCCGTGGGTGGCCCAGCGGGTGTGACCGATGCCGGTCGCGCCCTTGAGCGGCTCGGCCTCCAGCCGCTTCTCCAGATTCTTCAGCTTGCCCTCAGCGCGGCGGCGCTCGAGATGCTTGCCTTCGAGCGTGGCGACGCCCGCGGAGTCATAGCCGCGATATTCAAGACGTTTGAGCGAATCCACCAATTGCTCTGCAACCGGCTCGCGCCCGAGAATGCCGACAATCCCGCACATGCGGATCAATATCCCCCAAATCGTCGAAAAATCGCCAAAACGACGCGCTCGGTTTTTAGCGAAGTTCCTAAGGAACCAGATACTCAATAATTATTGCGAGTTGCTACAATGCAATCTGAATCAATCGCTTCCCAGCCTCTTCCGGGGTGTCGCGGTAAATTTCTCCCGCCTTATCCGGCCCCACTGACGTCGACGCTGGCCGCCTGCGGCGCGCGGTACCGTATAGCTCATTTTCGACCATTCCCGCGCGATCCGGCGGGCCATTGGACGGGCGGTGCTGACCCGCGCGCTGCGGCGGGACCACCGTGCACGGCCATCCGCACGCGGCCGGCGACAGCAGATGACCCCGACTGCGGCAATGTACACTGCGGGATGGCCATCGTCATCCCTGGCCTTGGCGGTGCCAGTCGGTAACCTTCTTACTGAGCTGCGGAATAGGTCGTCAGGATTTTGCGATCGGCGAGGCGATCGAAACCGCGTTGTCCATATCGATCAGTCAAGGAGGCGAGACTGCATGAACTCGAAGGCTCGGCTGTTTTTGCTGGCGGTCGCCGGCATCGTTCTTATTTCAACAAATTTTGCATCAGCGCAGATCGTGGCCCTTGGCCACAGCGCAGTTCGTGGCGTTGTGGCCGAGTCTGAAATGTGGCCGGCCGTGTTGGAGGGCTTGTTGCGTGCAAGGGGCTCGCAGAGCCAGGTTATAAACGCCGGAGTCTACGCTGAAACCACCGATTTAACGCTTGCACGGGTACCGAGCGCCGTCCCGCCGGGAACCAAGATCGTTATCTTGGCTGACAACGCGTTCAATGATCAACGGCGTAATATGAGTGCAGCACAGTCTGCGGCAAATCTCGCTGCCATCAAGAGCCAGCTAAGGGCGCGGGGCATCAAGATCGTCGATGCGATGGGGATCTACCTCTCGGTACGAGGACAACCCGGAATGAAGGCTCCCGACGGCGTTCACTTGAACGCCGCGGGGAACCAGAAGGTCGCGACCATCTTAGCCGGAATGGTGAAATAGCGCGCGCAACGCCAGCACAGGCGCCTTGGCGGCTGACATGAAGCAATTCCGCGCGCAAGAACTCCCGCCCCGCATCGGGTGGGTTTTTCATTGACCGACGAGAGGCCGCCGGCTGAGGGCGGCCTCTCCTCCCTTAGATGATGCTGGACTTTGTCAGCTGCGGCCCGTGGCCGATTCCCCGAAAGTCATTGCCCGAATTCGCGCGGATTACGACAGCATCGCACGGCGAACGCCTGAGACCTGCGACCAGGATTCGCGGGCCTTTGACCCCGCGCATTAACTCCGTGTCAACAGATTTAGCCAACGATTCATCGCTTGGAGATCAAGGCCATGAAGAAGGGCTCGTCCGACCGCAAAGGTCTCTCGTCGAAATATCTGCGTGCCAGCGAGACCTCGGGCACGCACCTTGCGCATTGGCCGCCGCCCCAGCGCGGCAAGGAAAGCAAGCCCGTCTTCGTCAAGCACCCGGAAGGCGAACCGGTCAAGCGCGCCAAGCCGCGCGGCTGGCGCCTGACCCGCGCCATCTTCTCCGAATTCGCCGACGACGAATAGCGACGTGCCTCACCACCCCAGCACCAGGGCAAATACGAGCAAAACGACGAACGCCCAGAACGCCAGTCCGGTGACCAGCGATGCGACCTCGGTTGGGTCGGGGTCGCCGACCTGCTCCAGCACCCATCGTCCCGGCGGCGCGATGACGTGCTTGACGAGGAATTCGAACACATCGTGGTCGTCCATGACCGCGCAGCCCTAAAGACGCAGAAAAACGGCCGGGACTCGGCCGCTCACTTCTCCGGCTTCTTGCCGCCCGTCTTCAACTCGCGATAGCGCGCCGCGCCGCCTTCCCTGATGGTCTGCTGGTTGCGCTCGAGCGCCATCGCATCGTCGGGCACGTCCTTCGTGATCACCGAGCCGGAGCCGATATAGGCGCCGTTGCCGATCTTCACCGGTGCCACCAGCGAAGAGTTGGTGCCGACGAAGGCGCCCTGCCCGATCACCGTCTTGTGCTTCTTGAAGCCGTCGTAGTTGCAGGTGATGGTGCCGGCGCCGATGTTGGAATTGGCGCCGACGGTGGCGTCCCCAATGTAGGAGAGATGGTTGACCTTGACGCCGGCCTCCAGCGTCGCCGCCTTGGTCTCCACGAAATTGCCGATCCGCGCACCGTCGCCGAGCGAGGTGCCGGGGCGCAGCCGCGCATAGGGTCCGATCGAGACGTTCCTGCCGAGCGTGGTCTCGACAATGTGCGAGAAGGAATGGATCACCGTGCCGTCGGCGATCGAGACGCCGGGGCCGATCACCACGAACGGCTCGATGGTGACGTCCTTGCCGAACACGGTGTCGGCGGACAGATAGACGGTCTCGGGCGCGATCAGCGTCACGCCGGCTTCCATCGCCGCCTTGCGCAACCGGGCCTGCATCACGCTTTCGGCTTCCGCGAGCTGCGCCTTGGTGTTGATGCCGCGCACCTCGTCCTCGCTGGTCTCGATCACCACGGACTCCCATCCCTGTTCGCGGACGATCTCGACCGCATCCGTCAGATAATATTCGCCCTTGGAATTCGCATTGCCGATTTTGTCGAGGATCGCGAGCGCGCGGCGTCCGTCGATCGCCATCACGCCGGCATTGCACAGATCGATCTTGCGCTCGTCCGCGCTGGCATCGGCCTGCTCGCGGATCGCGATCAGGCGGTCGCCCTCGACGATGAAGCGGCCATAGCCGGTGGGGTCGGCGGCGCGGAAGCCGAGCGCGGCGATCGCGGCGCCGTTGGCCAGCGGCGCGCGCAGCCGCGCGAAGGTCTCGGCCGAAATCAGCGGCGTGTCGCCGAAGGCGACCAGCAGATCGTCCACGCCGCGCGCGATCGCCTCGCGCGCTGCCAGCACCGCATGCGCGGTGCCGAGCCGTTCGGCTTGCACGAAGGTGAGCGCATCGGGGCGGATGCGCCTCGCCTCATCGGCCACCGCCTGATGATCCGGGCCGACCACGACGGCAAGCGCGGTATCGGTTCCCTTGGGTGCGGCGGCGAGCACATGGGCGAGCAGCGTCTGGTGGGCGACGGGATGCAGCACTTTCGGCAGGCGCGAACGCATGCGCGTGCCTTCGCCAGCGGCGAGCACGATCGTGAGGCTGGAGCGGGCGGTCATCGAAATCCTGTCAGATACGGCCGAATCAACTGGCGCGGCAGGCGGCAGGCCGCCCTCATGCTGCATGCCTTGCTACCCCCGCAAACGCCCGGAATTCAAGTGCGAGGTGCTTTTCCTGTTAATGTTCCCTGATTGATTCGGGGAAGCCGGACAGGGCTGGGCACTTAACGTTCATGGCAAAGGATTCCGACTCACTGGCGGATGCCTTCGGCACCAAGGAGACTGGCGGGCTGTTCTCCGGCCTTTTGGCCGAGGAAAGCACGTTCGACCGCCGCATGATGTGGCGGCTGGGCTCCTGGGGCGTTACGGCCGTCGGCGCCGTCGTCATCGCGGTGATAGCCAACCAGGCTCAGCTCGGCTGGCGGCGCGACCAGGTTGCGTCCGCCGATCTAGCGCGCCAGGCCGACCGGCTCCAGTTGCTGACCAGGGAAAGCCAGAACGAGGCCCGCCGCCTCGCCGCGGCCGTCGAGACGCTGAATGCCGATCGCGACCGGCTCTATTCGCGCGTCACCGTGCTGGAGCAAGGGCTCGATTCCGTCACCGGCGCCATCGCCAGGCAGAAGCCGCAGGACACGCCGGCGCCGGACGCACCGCCTGCGGCGCCCAACATCGCGCCGGTCGCCTCGATGCCGGTGGCATCCAGCGACAAGCCGCGCGCGGCAGCGGCCAAGGAACTTTCGAAGGACCAGGCGAAGGAGCCGACAAAGGACGCCGCAAAGGAGCCGTCGAGTCCGCCGCCGCAGAGCGCGGCCGCTGCCTCCCTCGTGCAGCAGTCGCCGGCGACGACGTCGGCGCTGCCGATGCTTCCGCTGGTGCCCTCCAAGTCGATCATGGCGCCGCCTGATCCCGCCGCGTCGAAACTGGTTCAACCCGAGACGGCTGAGAAGACAACCGAGAAGACCGCCGAGAAGAAGACCGAGCCGACACCCGCCCCGACCGAAGTCGCAGCCGCATCGGCCAAGCCTTCGGAGGCAACCGAAAGCGAGGCTCCCGCGATCGTGGTTCAGCAGACGCGCTTCGCGATCGATCTCGGCGGCGCCAACTCGATCGACGGCCTGCGTGCGCTCTGGCGCGGCGTGACCAAGTCCAATCCGGAGATCGCAGCGCTGCGGCCGATCATCATGATCAAGGAAGGCACCACCGGCCTTGGCATGCAGCTGCGCCTGGGTGCCGGCCCGCTGATCAACGCCGCCGCCGCCGCAAAGCTCTGCGCGGGCCTCGGCGAGAACGACCGTCACTGCGAGACCACGGTGTTCGACGGCCAGCGGCTGTCGATGCGCGGAGGTTCGGAGAAGGGACAAGAAAAGTCTCAGGACAGGGTTCAGGAAAAGAACGCCGAGAAGAACCCGGACGCCGCGCCGCAAGCCGAGACTGCACCTGCGCCCGCCCCCACCGCCAAGCCGGACAAGCGCCGCCGCAGCTATTCCACGAAGCGCTCATCAAAGCGCGAAGAGCCCGCGCCTGCACCTGCCGCACAGCAGCCGGCAGCGCCGGCCAAGCCGGAGACGGCGTCGGCGGGATCGACGTTATCGTCGTTCTTCAGGCGCTAGCGAATGGTGCGTGCCGATTGGATCGGTTAGCTGCCACAAAGATAGCACGCGAGCCAAAGGTCCTGACTGCACTGCCAGTCTAGCGGCTTGCGAGCGATGGACAGAAAAGTTGGGTCGCCCCTGTTGCCCCCTCCCGTCATCCCGACCATATTGCGCCCATGACAAAAAAGCCCTTCCGCCTCTCGCCCTACCAGGTGCAGTTCCTGATCGTCGTCGGCTTCATCTCCGTCGGCTACGCGCTCTATGTGCGCTATCTCGCGGTCGAGTTCTCGCAAGTCGCGCTCGCCTGCGATGCCGGGCTTCAGACCCTGATGTGCAAGGCGCGTTCGGTTTCGACCGTGCTGTTCAAGAATTCGGTGTTCGGCATCGTCGCGCTGGTGGTTGCGACGCTGAACCTGATGCGGCCGTCGATCGTGCTGCTCACCGTCGGCATCATCGCCGCCGGCCTCGGCATCGTGCTCTACAATGTCGTGCTGTCGGGCCTGGCGATCGGCCTGCTCATTCTTGGCTTTGCTCGGCCCGCGCCCGCCACAGCGTGAGCGCGAACAAGAGATACATCGCGCAGGTCCACAGCGACTGCCAGTTGTCGCGGCCTTCGTTGAAGAGCACATAGGCCGCCGACAGCGCCAGCACGCCTGCGAACACCGATTCCGCGATCGGACGCACGCCGATCTGCGGACGGTTCAGCATCAGGATCGCGAACGGCACCACCGCCATCGTCAGCGAGGCGTAGGGGAAATCCTTGTAGCGCGGGTCGAACACGAAGCCGAGCGCGGTCTGTGCCGCGATCACCGCCGCCACCGCCAGCGTCAGGCCGAGCACGGCGGTGAGCTTTGACCATTTCCGTCCCTCGCTCGGGCCGAGCAGGTCGAGGAAGGTCGGCAGGCTGCGGCCGATCACCAACGCCTGCGCGCAGAAGATCGGCGACAGGATCCCGGCCGCGAGCAGCGTGCCCCACAGCAGCCAGCCGCCGATGCCGTAGCTCTCGTAAAACACCTTGTCGGCGCCGACGCCGAGCAGGGTCCCTGCCGTCGTCGCCGAGATGGCGACGCCGAGCCAGGCCGAGAAGCGCGGCGTCCAGGGCCGCCGGCGCAGCGTGATCAGCGCGACCGCGAACACCAGCACGCTGAGGCCCATGCCCGCGCCCATGTACCATTTCCAGTACGGGTAATTGCTGATCGGCTCGCCCGGCGGATATTTCAGGCTCCGCCGCACCGAGTCGTACAGGCCCCAATAGCCGCCGACGGTGCCTTCCAGCTTGCGCTTCCACGGCTGGTCATAGGACTCGATCAGATTGACGCGAAACTTCTGCGCCTTCGCCAGGCTCAGGATTTCCGAGACGACGCGCGCCTGGTTGGTGCGCGACGGCAGCGCGCCGTCGCGCATGCGGCCCTCGCTCGGCCAGCCGGTTTCGCCGATCAGGATCTCCTTGCCGGGAAACGCTACCGCCATGCGCTCGCGGATCGTCTCGACATGGGCGCTGGCAAATTTCGCCTTCACCGGGAAATCCTCCCAATAGGGCAGGATATGGATCGTGACGAAGTCGACCGCGTCGTAGACTTCGCGGTTCTTCAGCCAGTACTCCCACACATCGGCATAGGTGACGGGCACGCGGACCTGCGGCTTCACCGAGCGGATGATGGAGACGAGATCGGCCGTCGTCATCTCGCCGCGCAGCAGCACCTCGTTGCCGACGACGAGCGCGGTGATGATGTCGGGGAACTCCTTGGTGAGGCGAACGGCGAGCGCGACCTGCTCAAAGTTCTTGGTGCGGTTGCTGGAGAGCCAGATGCCCTGGAGCACCTTGAGCCCGCCGACCTTGGCGGCGATCGCCGGAACCTGGTCGAGCCCGTTCTCCATCGAATAGGTGCGGACGCAGTCGGTGATCTCCTTGAGCTGGCGCAGGTCCTGCTCGATCTGGTCGGCCTCGATATGGGTCCATGCGTCCAGCGGCGACTGCTCGCCGCGGAACGGCGCATAGGAGACGCACTGAACCTTGTCGGCGGGATCGATCGGGGCGCGCGCGAGCGTGATTGGCGTGGCCAGCCACCACCACACGGCAGCAATTGCACCCAGTGAAACGAGGAGAAGCGCCAGTGGCGTACGAAGTGAAATCGGTTCCGTCCTCCGCGAAGCGCCGTCGATTACCTGCTCGCGCGCCGTCTGCCAAGGGGGGTGGCTCGAAGCGGATCCCTCCCTCCCCCAAGGAATTTGCCTGCGGCCGTTCGACAGAGGCCTAGGATCGTGACTTTGCTGGACAAAATTCGAAATACAGGTCATGCAACTCGCCGGGAATTTTCCGCCGCATTGGAGACCCATTTGGACGCCATCACCGGCGCGTCCGCGGGATCCTGACGCGGGCGGTCAGCGGAGAAGTTGGGGAATTCATGCGGCAACGGGTGCGTCAGTCACGAAATGCGGTCCTGCGGCAGTTCGCCGCCACCTTGGCCGTCTCCTCTCTTCTGGCCCTGGCTGGTCTCGCTGGCGCCTCCGCCCAGAGCGGCACGCCCGCCCCCGATCAAGGCAAGGCCGCCGCCCAGCCCGCCGACGCTGCCGCCAAGGATGCCGCCCAGAACCAGCGCCGCACCGACGAGTTCGCCGAAGCCGCCCAGGTCATCAACGGCCCGGCCGGCAACCCCGAATGCGTCTGGCTCGGCCGGCGCGTGGTGCGGCTGATGTGGCGGGACGACCTCGATACCGCGTTCCGTCATCTCGACCTCTACGACCGCTTCGGCTGCCCCGGCGGCCACATCCAGGCCGCCTTCCGCTGCCTGACCCGCTTCGGCGGCCAGATCGACCCCAAGGTCGCCGAGACCCTGGACAGCCGTGTGCATGCCTGCTGGATCAATCCGGCCTCCCAGCCGCAGCAGGCGGCCGCCGCGGCCTCCCAGCCGGCAGCGCCGACATCAGGCAATGCGCCGGCACCACAGCCCGCCGCGAGCCCCGCGCCTGCGGCAAGTCCGACGCCGGCGCCCCAGAAATAGCAGCGGTCGCTTCAGCCTCCGTTCAGGAACGATCGGCCAAAGAAACGATTGGCACTGCCGCGCGTTTTTCGAAAAAGGCCATGCCCTCGTAAGGACATGAGGCCATGACAGTTGTGAAACCGCGCGGCAGAGGTATGCTCCATTTGCCGCGGACTCGGTCGGATCTCGGGGTCGGATCCGCTGCCCTGCCACCTCAGCCCCTTTTGGTTTAGCCGCGATGCGCGTTGTCGCCGCCGTTCTGTTGCTCGTGTCAGTGCTCCACGCGGGCATCTGGGGAGTCTTGCGCGATAGGGAACCTGCGCCCGACTTCAGGGGGCTGCTGCCCAGCGTCTCCTACGCGCCGTTCGAAGGCTCGGCCCACCCCGACATCGACAACACCCCGACGGTGGAGAAAATCCGCGCCGACCTGAAGACGCTGTCGACCATGACGCGCGCGATCCGCCTCTATTCGTCCACGGGCGGCGTGGAGCTGGTGCCGCCGATCGCGGCCGAGTTCGGCCTCAAGGTCACCGTCGGCGCCTGGATCGACAGGGACAAGGATCGCAACGAGCGCGAGATCAAGGCCGCCATCGAGCTTGCCCGCAAGAACAGCAACGTGAACGGCGTCGTCGTCGGCAACGAGGTGATCTATCGCGGCGAGCAGAAGGTCGAAGACCTCATCGAGATGATCAAGCGGGTCAGGAGCGCGGTCCGCGTGCCCGTGACCACCGGCGAGATCTGGAACATCTGGCGCGATAATCCGGAGCTCGCATCCAACGTCGATTTCATCGCCGCCCACGTGCTGCCCTATTGGGAAAACTTCCGCTCGGACCAGGCGGTCGACCAGGCCGTCGACCGCTACAACCTGCTGCGCAACCTGTTCCCGGGCAAGCGCATCGTGATCGCCGAGTTTGGCTGGCCGAGCGCGGGCTATAATTTGCGCAACGCCGACCCCGGTCCGTTCCAGCAGGCGCTGACCTTGCGCAACTTCGTCAGCCGCGCCGAAGCCATCGGCATGGAATACAACATCGTCGAGGCGATCGATCAGCCCTGGAAGTACTTCGAAGGCGGCGTCGGCCCGTACTGGGGCATCCTCAACGCCAGCCGCGAGCCGAAATTCGCCTGGACCGGCCCGGTGGAGAATCCTGACTATTGGAAGCTGATGACGATCGCGCTGCTGGTCGGCGTCCTCCTGTCGCTGCCGATCCTGCGGCTGCAGCAGCCGACCGCCAAGCAGGCGTTCCTGCTGTCGGCGACCGCCAACGGCGTCGGCGCCTGGGCCGCCACCGTGTTCGCGTTCTGGAACGGCCACTATTTCATCTTCGGCTCGGCCTTCGCGCTGACGCTCGGCATGATCCTGCTTGTTCCGCTGGTGCTGATCGCGATGGCGCGCATCGACGAGATCGCAGCTGTGGCCTTCGGCCGGCCGCCGCAGCGGCTGCTCGCCAAGAGCAAGCCGGTCGAGAACGTTCCGGAAAATTACTACCCGAAGGTCTCGATCCACATCCCCGCTTATTTCGAGCCGGTTGAGATGCTCAAGCAGACGCTCGATGCGCTGTCGCGGCTGAACTACCCGAACTACGAATGCGTGGTCATCATCAACAACACGCCGGATCCCGCCTTCTGGCAGCCGATCCAGGACCATTGCCGCGCGCTCGGTGAACGCTTCAAGTTCATCAACGCCGAGAAGGTGCAGGGCTTCAAGGCCGGCGCGCTGCGCATCGCGATGGACCGCACCGCCGTCGATGCCGAGATCATCGGCATCCTCGATGCCGACTATGTCGTCGACCCTGATTGGCTGAAGGACCTCGTGCCGGCCTTCGCCGACCCGCGCGTCGGCCTCGTGCAGGCGCCGCAGGAGCATCGCGACGGCGATCTGTCGATCATGCACTACATCATGAACGGCGAATATGCCGGCTTCTTCGACATCGGCATGGTCCAGCGCAACGAGGCCAACGCCATCATCGTGCACGGCACGATGTGCCTGATCCGCCGCGCCGCGATGGACATGGCCGGCGGCTGGTCGAGCGACACGATCTGCGAGGACTCGGATCTCGGCCTTGCGATCCAGGAACTCGGCTGGGTCACGCATTACACCAACCACCGCTACGGCCAGGGCCTGCTGCCCGACACCTACGAGGCCTTCAAGAAGCAGCGTCACCGCTGGGCTTATGGCGGCCTCCAGATCGTGAAGAAGCACTGGCGCCACTTCCTGCCCGGAAGGAGCCGGCTGACGCCGGACCAGAAGCGCGAATATGGCCTCGGCTGGCTGAACTGGCTGGGCGCCGAAAGCCTCGGCGTGGTCGTGGCGCTGCTCAACCTCGTCTGGGTGCCGATCGTCGCCTTCGCCGACATCGCCATCCCCGACAAGATCCTGACGCTGCCGATCATCGGCGCCTTCGTCGTTTCGCTGGCGCATTTCCTGTCGATGTACCGCGCGCGCGTCGCGATCAAACCCGGCCAGATGCTGGGCGCGATGATCGCGGCGATGAGCGTGCAATGGACGGTGTCGCGCGCGGTGGCGCAGGGACTGATCACCGAGCACATCGCGTTCGCGCGCACCTCCAAGGGCGGCCTGTCCAGGATGTCGATCGAGTTCCAGGCGTTCTGGGAGGCCGTGATCGGCGCCCTGCTCCTGATCGGCGCCGGCGTGCTGATCGCCTCCAACAGTTTCAGGCAGATCACCGAGATCTACATCTTCGCCGGCGTGCTGGTGCTGCAAAGCCTGCCGTTCCTGGCCGCGGTCGCGATCGCCATCCTCGAGCTCAGCCGCATCAACTCGTTCCAGTTCTGGCGCGACAGCGCGATCCGCACCGCCGAGCTGATCGGCCTGCGCCCGGTCGCACTGCCGACCCCCGCCGGCACGTCGCAAGCCGTGCCGAATGAGGTCCGGCGCGAGGCGAACTGACGGTACGAACGCCTGCCGGCGCGGGGGAAACCTCGGTGCCGGCAAGCCACCGGCGCTGTTCGGCGTGGATAGCGGCCGCCAATCGGGTTGAAAATTCCGGCTTAAGCTGCGGACACAGCGAGCAAATCCCCGCTCCTGCCAAGAGTTTCGGCAACCACCCGCGCTATTGACCTCGGCGCCCCATCCCCCTACACAGCGCGGGCCGAAAGCATGATCCGGAAACAGCCGGTTTTTCCCCGCGACGCGACCTTAAGCGCAGCGGCAAGACATGCTTCTCGAAATGACCGAAGACGATGGTAATCTCTTGAAGCCATCAGCGGCCATGGGAGCGCGTAGCTCAGCCGGTAGAGCACGTGACTTTTAATCACGGGGTCCTGGGTTCGAGCCCCAGCGCGCTCACCAAGCCAGATCAATTACTTAGGGCAGTTTAGTTCTACTTCTGCAACCTCCAAAAACCCGCGTGCACACAATATGCACACACGGGAGAGCGGTTGTGACTCGTTGGACTGATCCTCGGAATGCTCCTCGGCATCAGCGGCCGCGAGTTGTGGCCGCGGCGCCGAGAGCTGTTGATGGGGGCTTTGTTATTGCTGATCTGGGCACCCATCGTTTGGTTCATGGTGGAGGTCTTCTTGCGCATGCCGACGGCTGAACCACACCCACGACCGGCAGTAGCTGGCGCTCGCTCCGAGCAGCTAGGAATCGATAATTTGCAACGTGCTTGCGACGCCGCTTTGATCGCGGCGTGCCTCGTGTCCGACGCCACACGCCTGCGCAAATTGACGGCCGCCCCGTGAAGATCACCTTCGGCGAGATGCGCGAGATGGGCCTGCGCGGCGTCCTTGTCTATTGCCATTGCGGCCATCACGTTGTTCTCAGCGCCGATCGCTGGCCCGACGATGTCCGGCTGTCAGATGTCGAGCTGCGCTTCGTCTGCACCGCCTGCGGCGGGCGTGGCGCCGACGTACGACCGGACTTCAACCGGAACGCCAAAGGGCTTTTCGGTGGGTTGGGCTATCGATAGCCACTTAAAAGACGGCCCCGGCCGTGGCTTTAGGGGGTAGTGTGGACCGGGCCGCTGGAGGTGTTGGACTGCGTAGGTCCAGCGACCCGAGCCTAGGAAAATTCGGCATTCAGCTCTGTTCACTTTCACACCTTGGCAGTACGGTTCCCCTCAGGGAACGGAGTAGCTGCAATGAAAGACATGCAGGCTCAGTTGGAAAAGCTCCGCACAGATGCCGCCGAATGCGCCCTCATCCGTGACCTGGCGACCGACCCGAAGAAACGAGAGCTTTTTACGAGGCTGGCTGATCACCTGATGGTTCTCGCCTCAGAAGTTGAACGCGCAATCGCGGACAGCGTGAAGCGGACCTGATGAAGGCGGGCTGGGGGCGGCCTTTCGAGGATCCGATCAGGATCGGCGACCGCGTACTTGTGACGCTGCTCGACACCGGCGAGTACCTCGCCACGCTGCCGAAGAAAGGCACGCCGTATCCGAGTGGCAAGCGGCGATGGAAGCCTTGATCCTGGTGGCGGAAAGTGGCGGCCCGACGATGTTCGCCCGTATCGGGGTCATGCGGGCATTGAACCGCCACCACGTCCCGGAGTTCAATCCCAAGGGCAAAGAGCCGCATTGGGGCCGGCGCAAGCTGAAGAGGGATCAATGACCGTCTTCGTCTACGTGAACACCGCCAAGCAGGTCGGCGACGTCGATCACATCAAGGTCTTCGCAACGGTGGACGCCGCCGAACGATGGTTCGAGGAGAACGACCCGGAAGGCGTCGCCTTTGAATACGATGTGATCGCGTGATGTGGAGCGGATAATCAGCGCCACATCGTTGGTGGGTTCAGGGCCTTGCGACCCGCCGCTTTCAACGCGTCGGTTGAGAGCTGTCCATGTGCCGCGGCATCGAGCAGCTTCGAAGCAACGTAGGCTCTGGCGCCCGTCTCGCTTACAGGAATATTTTCGCAAACTTCCTCGAGCACCGCTCTGAGCAGCGCAGTCATTTCAGCATTAAACACGCCGAACTCCCGAAATTGAGAGGATGCTGAACACTGCACAAGCGGAATATATTCGCTTGGCAGCGCTCGCCACGTATTCCGGTCTGGGCTCTGAAATCCCAGCGCCTGCAAAATTGGCACCTGTCTGTCAAAGTAATGTGACAGCTCCGCCGGCCACGTCAACGGGGAGTTTGCTGGGCCTGCAAAGGCCCGCCAGGGCGAGCGCAGCGGCTATGCTGGTCATCGTCGGGACTCCGGCAGCGGTACGGGACGGGGCGGCGGCAGCGCTACAGCATCGATCACCAGCGGAGCCCTGTCCCCGTCAGCGGCGTCAGCGTCCAGTTCGTGCAAAGCCGCCACGACGGCCGCGCGCGCCGTTCCGTGGGGTGCCAGGGCTCGCAGGATGGCTGCCTGCACCTTGGCGAACTGCGGGCTGTTCACGATCGCCACGTTGTTCTGAATATTGATGGTGCCTTGCGCGATCGTGGCGATTTCGCCTGTCACCTTGCCGATCTTTTCCAGCACGCCGACCAACTGAGCGGCCACGATCGCCGCGCCCCGGGCATCGCCCGCCTCGGTGGTCGCCGCAAGCTGCGACATGAGCATGGTGCGCACGGCACGGAAGTGGTCGAGCACCGACGCGCCCTCGTCGGCCGCCTTCGCTGCCAGGTCGGCGAGTTGTGCCGGCCCGACGAGATAGGACGCCTTCATGTCGGCGCTGACGTGATTGTGCCAATGTCGCCCGACCGCGTCCTTGGACAGTCCGAACTTCGTAGCCAGGCTGTCGAGCGAGGCGCCGCCCGCACGCAACAGTTCGATCCGCCAACGCTCGTCATGAGCGCAGACGGTGCATTTAGGTCCCGTTTTCATCTGCAAAAATCCGGCGCGAATTGCGCCATGTGGCCCTAAAGTGGCCCCCGAAAGTGACATTTCGGTTTCACATCAAATATGCAAAGCAATGCAAGCAGTTGAAATTCAGACCCCGTGATTAAATATCGTGAGCGCGCTTGAAAGCGATTGAAACGAAGTGCGACAACGCCGAAGAAGTGGCGCGGATTGAAGAACGGCTTCGGGTCTCACGCAGGCAATTGTTTATGGTTCAACTGTCCCGCGACGGGTCGGCCGCAATACAATTCTTGCGCGCGCTTGAACTTAGCAGCAACAATGAAGACACATTATCACAGGCTTTGATCCGGCAAAGGATCATGCTGTCGGAAATGAGGGTATCAGATGGTCACGTATCGTCTATCGAAACCCCGAATTGTGAAGCAACCATCGATAGGAACTGGCGACGACGAAGTTTCACTGCCCGTATGTTGGGCTTGCGCCCTTAGCTCCTGGCTTGAAGCCACTCGCGGGGTCAGTTGGTCATATAGCTCAATCATCCAAATGTTTCAGACGTACTGTAATGGAAATGCGCTCGATCTTGGGTACTTCGATGAGATAGCAAACAGCCTCTCGATCAACATGGAATACGAGGAAATCGACAGAGCCGACCTCACGTTCGACTATGTATACGAAAAGATGTTTCCTCTGGTGGCGACGTCCGGGAACCATGTCTACATAGTAATGAAAGGGAAAAACCCAGCTCATGTAGTCGTCGCTTATGGCATTCAGCGGGACAATACCGACTACATCGCGATTATGGATCCGCTTCGGGGTGTGCTCGCGGCTCCTACCCTTTCTGCCTTCAGAAACAAGGCCACTGGCTTCTTGATAGGCTGGGCCCGGCGATAACGATTGTGAAGCCTACGTCGGCGGCGCAAAATGACCCTGTCGCTGCGCTTTCCAGTTCACTCCCGTGTTGACTACGCTCGTTGGTTCACTGGTTCACCTATAGGGATATGGGTGAACCGAACCAGACGATGATCGGGCATAAATGCCCCCCATCGTATCGTCCGTGGTTCACGGAGTGGTTCAGGTGAACCAGCCTGATATCCAAGGGGTTTTTGCCTCTCTTGGTTCGGTTTTGGTTCACCCCTTGGTTCGCTTAATTTGCACCTGGAAATCGTGCTGGCGGCAGCGGTGGTTGGTTCACCCCTGAACCACGCGAATCCATGGCGTTAAGCTCCCGCTCACCGGCACCGGTCAACGTCCGACCGCTGCGCTCTGGACGGATCAGCTTTTGTTGCTCCAGCTTTTGCGCGAGCCGGTACACGCGGCTATCGCTCATCTCGAGCAGCTTGCCGACATCGCGGCGGCTTTTGCGCGGATGCTGATCGATGGTCTTCAGTAACGCATCCTCATCCCGCTCGTTCGCCCGAGTTACGGTGACAGTGCACTCAACCAAATGCGCATTCTGCCCCGTTAAGTGCACTGTCACCGGAATTTCCGATAATTTGACTCCGCGCATGCGGCACCATTTTTGGCGGGATGCCTCGCCCGATAAAGCGGACGATTCCAACCTGCGTCGATGGCCGCCCGGTGAAGATCACCTTCGGCGAGATGCGTGAGAAGGGCGCCCGAGGCGTTCTGATCTATTGCGCTGACTACCGCTGCGGACATTCTACCGCGCTAAGCGCGAACCGCTGGCCAGATGACGTGCGGCTGTCCGACATCGAGCGGCGCTTCATCTGCACTGCCTGCGGCGAGCTCGGCGCTGACGTCCGGCCAGACTTCAATAGGGACGGGCTGCCGACACCGGCGATGGGATATCGATAGAGGGGAAAAACGGCCCCGGCCGTGGGGTGTCGTGGTGGGCGTTGAGGCCGGGGCCGTGGGTGCTTGGACCTTGGGGAAGCTCAAGCAGGTCCGAGCTTACTCACAGCTCGGAGCGCCGTTCTGTTCGTTTCCCAACATTGGCAGTAGTGTTCCGGACAGGAACGGCAAACTCTTGCGCAACGAACGACCGAACGAGCTAGGGACCGCAGCGGTTCCCTGTTGCGGCCCTCCTGAGCCGGGCAGCCCCTCACGGATAACGTCTCGGTGAATGAAACCGTTTACCGCATCACGCGAAGCACTCAGGAAACAATCCGCGCCCAGTCTCCCGTCATTCACGAGGGGATCTCAAAATGATCGTTCTCAAAATCCTTGCGGTTGTTGTTGGAGCTGGCATCCTTTTCACGATGTACTCAGGCGATCTGGGCGCCGACGTCGTGCTCGCCATCATGGCCTGCTTGGCATGACCGGAAGACCCGCCAGCGTGAGTTGGAAGGTCAGTCATCCCAAGCGCCTTGCCTGGCCTATCCTCAGCTCTCCGGAGCCGAAACCGTAGCCGGCGTACTCAGCGGAGCTCCTCCCACCGAAACAGGCCCAACGGATTGCGGTTGCCGGACCATCCGTTTGCGCATCGCTGCGGACAGTCCATAGCGGGCATTCGCTCTTCGGATGGAGGACGTGACGTCCGACATCATTGCACCTTGCAGCGAGTCCACCTTCGCAATCAGCGTGGACAATTGCGAAGATATCTTCCTCACATCGACCCGTTCGTCCGTGATGCTCTGTCGCAGCGACAGGAGCACCATTGAATCCTGCTGCAGCAGAGCTGCATTTTGCTGCAGTGCCTGGTTGTTCTCCTGCAGCGAAGCCGTGTGTTGCTGCTGGGCCGACTGGATATCCTTCAAGGCGGCGACAACCGGATCCGGCTTTGGCGCGGCAGCCTCCCGGCGCGGAAGCAGCTCGGCCAGACTGCCGATATTCAGCGACGAAAAATCGGATGGCGACGTATAGATCGCCGCCGAGCCGTTGATGGCGATAGCGCACATCGACAATGCCAGGAGCGATTTCCGGCTGGAGCGCCTGACCGGGACTGGAGCTTCCGCGGCGGCGGGCTCGGATGCTGCTGCGGCGGCTGCAAGTGCTGCAGGATCGAGTTGTTCGACGAGGCCTGGCGCTTCGAATGTCGTGGTCACGTGTATCGACCTCAAATGAGCGAGCAAAAGGAAGCCGTCGCCGAAACGTCCTCGCGACGCCTCCTTTACGCAGCACCCATCTACACAACTGTCTAAAATTGTGAGCTTTTTGGATTAATTCCACGTTAGCGGCAGGGCTGGCTGGCAGGCCCGGCCACCCCGGCCGATTACGGGGTCCATCCGAGGGAACAAGCAATGGGGCAGCCGGCTTCGAAGCGCCACAAAGCCGCGAGACAACACCCTCAAACAGTGTAAGATTCACCAAAACAGGAGGGAGCGGCATGTTTGAAATCAACGGTTTCGACACGGCAGGCGTCGTCAGCCTGAAGCGGCTGTCACTCGAGGCCGCCCTCAAGAAGGCCAGAGAGCTTGTCGCGGACGGATGCTGGGACGTCCAGATCGTTGATCCGACCGGCCGGGTATACACCTCGTTTGAGGAGCAGGCCGCCTAGCCACTCCGCCTTCGCTACCCGATGGCACGATCCGGCGCTCAACGCCCGGGCGCCGCGCCGTTGCCAATCGACCCATTTGGGAGCACGCTCTCTACAGGCGCTGAAGACGCCGCACAGGGAGAGACCCATGAAGGAATCGAGCCTGGACGCTCGCCATCGGGACAAGGATGGCGGGATCAGCAAGAAGCACGGCAACACGCTGGTTGGCACGTTGCGCAAGATCTACGGAAAGGGTTTTGCGGCCGGCTATCCCGATGCGACCCAGCTCAGCGAGGTCCTGCTTCAGCTGAACGAGACGTCGCTGAGCCAGCTGCGCCGCGATCACGACACCGGGCATCTGGGGCACAAGATCGACCACGCCTCGAAGTGACAGGCTCCGCCTGCCTGATTCACCTGTCTGATTCATTTGGCCGATGCACTTGCCCAATGCACTTGGCCAGGTTTATCCGGCGCATCCGCCCCTCACGTCTCGTCCAGCACCTCGAACAACTCCTCCACCCGCTCGAACGGCGCATCGCGCATCTGGCTGTGATAGACCACGCGATCGCCGTCGCGCTGGAGTGACTTTCCTCTCGACTTCCGCAACCGTCCGGGCAGGAACGTTGCGGCCACCGCCCCGAGGCCGACGTCGAGCCGGATGATGCCCCTTCGCTTGCATTCGAGCCTGAGCTTCGCTGCGGCGAAGAAATCGCGCGCGACTTTCGGCAGCGGGCCGAAGCGGCGGGAGGTTTCCTCTTCGAGGTCGACGAGGTCGTCCTCGCTGCCGCATCTTGCGGCGCGCGCATAGAGTTCGAGCCGCACGGGCTCGGAGTGCACATAGGTCTCGGGCAGCATGTCCGCGACCGGCAGGTTCAGGTCGGGCACCCACACCGCGGCCCGCTCCTCATCGACCTTCTCCGAGGCCATTTTCAGCAGGTGGCTGTAGAGCACGGGCCCGAACACCTGGACGTGGCCGGATTGCTGCTCGGAAAACAGGTCGCCCGCACCTCTGAGATCGAGATCGCGCTCGCTGATGGCAAAGCCGGCGCCGGGCCGGCTGAACTCCTCGAGCACGGCCAGCCGCTTCTCGGACTGCCCGGAATTCGTCTCGGTCAGCAAATGGGCGAACGCCCGGATGCCGCTACGGCCGACCCGTCCGCGCAGCTGATGCAGCTGGGCAAGGCCGAACTTCTCGGGCCAGCAGACCACGATGGTGTTCGCACGCGGAATGTCGAGGCCGCTCTCCACGATGTTGGTTGCGAGCAGGACGTCGGCCCTGCCCTCGACAAAGCTCATCATCCGGTCGTCGATCTCGTCGGCAGCCAATCTGCCGTGCAGGCACACGATACGAAGATCGCCGGCCACCGCCTGCACCCGCGCCAGCATCGGATCCAGATCCTGGATGCGCGGACAGATCAGAAAACTCTGGCCGTGGCGCCGCTGCTCGCGCAGCAACGCCGACGCAATGGCCGCATCCGACAGCGGCGCAATCCTGGTTGCGACCGGGAGCCGGTGCACCGGTGGCGAGGCGATCACGCTGAGGTCGCGGAAGCCGGCAAGGCCGGCGGCAAGCGTCCGCGGGATCGGCGTCGCGCTCATCATCAGCACATGGACATTTTTTGCAAGGCTGGAAAGCCGGGCCTTCTCCGCCGCGCCAAAATGCTGCTCCTCGTCGATGATGACGAGGCCGAGATCGTCGAACTTCACGTCCTTCGCGCCCAGCGCCTGCGTTCCGACCACGACCTTGATCCGGCCGCTGCGCAGTCCCTCCTTGGTCTCCCGCAGCTCGGCGCCGGAGGTCGCCCGCGACAGGTTTCCCACTTCGATGCCGAACGGGGCGAAGCGCTTCTGGAACGTTGCGACGTGCTGGCGTGCCAGCACCGTCGTCGGCACCGCGATCGCCACCTGCTTGCCCGACAGCACCACGGCGGCGGCGGCCCGTAGCGCCACCTCGGTCTTGCCAAATCCCACATCGCCGCAGATCACCCGGTCCATCGGATGGCCGGATGCAAGATCATCCAGCACGTCGCGGATCGCCTTGGCCTGGTCGATCGTCGTGAAATAAGGAAAGCGCGCGACGAACTTCTCATAGGCCGATCCCGGCGGAACCAGCTTTTCGGCGCGCCGCCTTCGGCGCTGGCTGATGTGCTTGGCCAGCGCCTTGCCGGCGATCTGGATTTCGCGCTCGGCCTCGGTGCGGCGGGCCCACCAGGAGCTGCCGTCCGCCTTGTCGAGCGCCAGCTTGCCCGGCTCGGTCGCGTAGGGCCACATCAGCGCCAGGTCGGGCGGCGGCACGAGAACCGCGTTGTCGCCCGCGAACACCAGGCGGATCATCTCGCGCAGCGCGCCGCCGCCTGTGTTCACGGTCTGCAGGCCGTCGAGCACGGCAAGGCCGCGCTGGAGATGCACGACCACCGTGCCCTGCTCGGGCACGTCGGCATGGTCGAAGGCTGCGCTCCAGGCCCGCGCCATCGGCTGCGGATGATGCGCCCGGCTGCCGAGCACGTCGGACGCGGTCACGACAACGAGAGACTTTTTCCCCGGCACGACGAAACCCGCATCGAGATCGGCCAGAAGCGCCGCCTCGCCGCCCCGCCCGCGCGCCGCCGTGTCCCAATCCGCGCAGCGCGGCGCCTTGACGCCGCTCATCCGCTCCATCACGCGCAGATCGTCCTCCTGCGCCGCGACCAGGATCAGCCGCGATCCGGCCCGCCGCGTCTCCTCGACGAAGGCACGAAGCGCCTTCCTGGCGGAAGTCAGCTTCGAAAACTCCGGGATGGGCTGGAAGGACGCCGTCCGCGGCAACACCTTCATGCCCCTGGAGAGCTGCTTCCAGTCGCGCCGTCCGATGTATTCTCGCTCTCTCTCCGCACGAGGCGCGGCCTCCTCGATCGTGCTCAGCCAGCCGTCGACGTGCAGCGGGACGCCTGCATCGGCGATCCACTTGGCGCGCCCGCAATAGTCGAACAGCGTCGCGCGCTTGCCGCGTTTGCCAGCGAAGCCAAGCCGCTCCGACATGGGGTCGACGAGAAGCTCGCTGGTCTCGAAGATGATGTCGTGCTCTTTCGGGTCGAACGCCACGATCCGGCTGATCGCGCGGCCTGAATGCTCGATCCGGAACGGCCCCAGCGCGCCCGCGGGAAATATCTCGAAGGTCTGCCCGTGAAACAGCGCTCCGCCCGGATAGTCCGGCTCGTCCTCCAGATCGTATCCCAGGGCTTCGAGGCGTCCGCGCAGGTCGCGCTCGGAAAACGCGCCGCCCACCTTCAAGCTCACACTCAGGCGCGACAGGCTCGCAGGCGGCGGCAGGCGCTCCATCACGGCTTCCGCCGTCGAGACCAGAAAGAGCGGCTTCCTGGATTTTGCGAGGCGTCGCAGCACGGAGGCTCTGCGCCCTGCGAGTTCGTGGGACGGCTCGAGCTGATCGAACGGCAAGGTGTTCAATCGCGGAAACACCAGGACCTCGCAGGAGGGATCGAGCGCGTGAATGACGCTGCCGAGCCGCTCCGCCCTGTTCTCGCTCTCGGCGAGAAAAACGATGCCGCTGCGTCCGGACTGCTTCCATTGCGCAAGCAGATGGAGCGCCATCGAACCGAGGGGCGACGAAGACGAGATCNTGGCGCGCTGCGACCCTTTGCCTTTCTTTGGCGATGTCTTGGTCGCCTTCGCCTTTTTGGTAAGCCTCACTTGAATCCGTCTCTGGTCGTAAACTGTCACCCACCGAACGCGAGCCGCCGCATTGTCGATTCGCTGCTCGCCGCCATGCATATGGGATTTGCCCTGCCAACGCACGCCTCGTGGCAACGTTTGGGACGCCATTGCGCTCCCGAATCTTTGGCTGTTGATCGCCCTACGGACGGGGAACTCGCCGCTTCCGACGCGGCGCGGGATCGGCTGCTCTGGATGCAAGGGCTGTTGCGATCGAGCGCGCCCTGCTCGCATGGCCGGCACGAAAAACCCCAGCGCTTGGACGCTGGGGTGTTTCGTCAAAATATGAATTGGTCAGGCAATGACGCTTTCATAGCAGCGAATGCGCCGCGCGCGTGTGAACTGGTTCACACGCCTTGTTGGTTGTTGGCGCGGCCCGATCAATGCGGAACGGGGTACCGCGCCTCCGGTTTGAACCTGCACACGCCGCGCGCTAGGATGCCCCATTTTACGGAGGCTCATTTGAAATCATTCATTTTCATCGCCGCCATCGCCCTCCTTGCGACGGCCCCCGCCCGCTCACAGCCGCTGGTCGATCCGAACAAGGTTGCCCCTGAATACCGCGAGGCGGCCGAGAAGCGCCGCGCCGAGCAGTTGCGGCAACGCGAATGCGCGATGAAGGCGGATCTGGTGAAGGTGCTGCCGAGGGATCGCACCGCCTTTCTCAACCATTGCCTGGACACGATGGCGGCCAAGCAATAGCGGCTGGCTGATTGACAGCTCCAACGAGCTCCCGCGCCGCCAGTCGCGACGGGCCGATGACGCCTGGCCGCGTTTTGCGAGCATCGCGTTCGTGCGCACGACATTGGCTGCGACGAGACCTCTCGGAATGCCGCCAAAGCCTTCAGGCTTTCTTCAGACATTTGCGATCACCTGACGATCCATTTCCATCGGTCATTGTCGGTCGCGTATGAGTTTCGTCCAGATTCAGTGCACGCGCTGCAAGTCCGTGTTCCGCGATCGCGCGGGACGGTTGCAGGACGGCTATTCCAGGCAATGTCCGAGTTGCGAGGTGGTGCTGTTCTTCGCCGAGGATTCGCAGCACCCTTTCGTCAGGCGCGCGATGCGCAATGCGCGCAAGGCCCGCAAGGAGCAGCGCGAGGCCGAGGCGGCAAGGCGCGTCGCGCCGGAGCCGCGCGCGGCGCGATCATTCGCCGGGCGGGGCCGTTCGGTGGACCGGGAGGACTAAAGCGAAACGGCCATAGGTTGAATTGATTGGCCGCTGGCTCGTTCGACCTCCCCGCATCCGCCTTCGCCAAGGCTTCGGCGGACAAGAGCGTGAGAGCGAGCACACCTCCGTTGCCGCGACGATCAAACCTGATCTCATCGTGCTTTAGCTTACCGCTGCCGCTTCCGCGGAAACAGGCGGTCGCGGATATAGCGCGAGGTCGGGGTCAGGCGGATGCCGCGCGGCTTCTGCCAGGCGGCGCGGTCGATCTCCTTCTTGTCGCCGATCGCGAGCCTGCCCTTGGCGCCTTTGGCGATGAAGATTGCATCGCTCATCTTGCGGCCGGAGCGCTTGTTCCTGGCCTTCACTTCCTTCCAGAGGCTGATCCTGCCGAGCTTCAGCTCGGGCAGCTCCTCCTTGATCTCCCGCCGCAGGCAGTCCTTCTCGGACTCGCGCGCGCGTTTGCGGCCGCCCGGGAACATCCACAGGCCGTCCGACCGGCGTCTGACCAACAATACCTTGCCGCGCTTGGCGGCGACCAGCTTGGAAGACTTCGCCATTACTGCCGCAATCGAAAATAGAATCGTCCTGATCGTAACTTGTCTAGTCGGATAGACAAGTTCGGGACGCGCCTTGATCACAGGCCGCGGGCCGTCGGGCCAGCTGCGACACGGCGGGCAGATCGCGCCGTTCGAGGGCGCGAGATCAGCTTTCGCTCGCCCTCGCGCCCGCCTCCGCCCGGTCCTCCGTCCTGATCCAGGCCATCATCATCTCCCAGGCCACCGACAGGATGATCGGCCCGATGAACAGGCCGACGATGCCATGGGCGAGCGTGCCGCCGATCACGCCGACGAAGATCACGATGGTCGGCGTGGTCAGGCCACGCCCCATCACGAGCGGCTTCAACATCGTGTCGATGAAGCCGACCAGAACGAGAAACACCGTGAGCAGCAGCGCCGTGGTGACGTCCTTGGCGGTCCAGATCCAGATGATCACCGGCAGCAGCACCAGGAAGGCGCCGATCTGCACGATCGAGAGCAGCAGCACGAGGAAGGCGAGAAGGCCGGCGCTCGGCACGGCCGCGAGCTTGAAGCCGATGCCGGCGAGCAGTGCCTGCACGATCGCGACGCCGATCACGCCTTGCGCCACGGCGCGGATGGTCGCGCCGGCGAGCCCCAGGAAATGCTCGCTCTGTTCGGGCACGATGCGAAACAGGAAGCCGCGGCCGGCTGCAACCAGCCTCGGTCCATGCGGGAACAGGAAGCCAGCCACGAACACCGAAACCAGAAACTGGAGCGTGCCGACGCCGGCATCGCCCGCGAGCGACAAGAGCGGCCCCGCCAGCGGCTGGAGATACGGCGCCACTTCCCGCAGCACCGCGCGGATGTTGGTATAGGCCTGGTCCCAGAGTTCGTAGAGCCACGGGCCGACGATCGGCCACGACTTCAGCTGCTCCGGCGCCGACTGGAGCGCGAGGTCGCCGGTACCGAGCTGGTGCGCCAATTCGCGCGCGCCGTCCACCGCGCTGATGCCGAGCCAGGTTGCAGGGCCGATGACGATGCCGAGCGTGATCAAGGTGAGGATCGCCGCCGCGGTCTTGGGCCGCCCGCCGAGGATTTTCGCGACCCAGCTGAAGGCCGGGTAGAACGCGACCGCGAGCACGCCGCTCCAGGCCAGGATCGGCACGAACGGGCGGATGATCAGGAAGGTCCAGATGATCAGCAGGGCGAGCAGGCCGAGCCGGATCACGAGCTGGATGATGTCCTCTCCCGTCAGGAGCTGACGGAGACTTTTCACGGGCACGACCTTCCTTGCGGCATCGACGCGGGTTCCGGCTCTTGCACGGGCAAGCCGTTATTGCCAGCCCCGGGCCGGGCGTCAAGACGAGGCGGGCTCGCGCCCGGCCCCGTACCCGGGACACATGGCCGGGAGAAGCGGCCTGACCAGACCTGCGATTGATCCTGCGGCGATGCCGGCGCGGCTAGAAGTGGTAGTTCACGCCCACCGTTCCGGTCTGGATGTTCAGCTTCACGTTGGCGGGCGTCGCCACCAGATTGCCTGTCGTCACCGGCTGTTCGGTGATCGCGCCAAAGCTCATGTAGTTGTACTCGGCCCTCACCGACCAGTTCGGCATGAACATCCACTCGACGCCGCCGCCGGCGAGCCAGCCGGTGCGGTTGAAGCTGCCCGAGGCGGAACCGGCGAGTGCGCCGGCAAGGCCATTGTTCACGTAGTATTTGTCCCGGGTGAAGGCTGCACCGCCCTTGGCATAGAGCAGCACGCGGTCGAAGGCGACGCCGAAGCGGCCGGTCACCGTGGCGATATAGTCGTTCTTCAACGAGAAGATGAAGCCGGCGCCGCCGCCGAACGGGCTGTTGCTGGAGAGTGTGACGCTGGACCAGGCGCCGGTGCCCTCGAGGCCCAGCACGACATTGCTGATCTGGTAGTTGCCGCCGATCTGGCCACCGACCACGCCGCCGCTGGCCGTGACCGAGCTCCAGGTCGCCGTCGGATCGGCCGGGTCGATGCCGGTCCACTTGCTCCAGGCGCCGCCACCATGCGCGCCGATGTAGAAGCCGGTCCAGCTGAAGATTTGAGCCGCCACCGGCGCCTTCACCGGCGCGGGCGCGATGATATCCGCGGCGAATGCCGGCGTTGCCAGCGACAACAGCGCAGCCGTCAAAACGATCTTCGTCCCCATGATCTCACCCCCATTGATGCGCCTTCCGACCGAGGCGACCCGGGTGAAATCTAGCTGCCGGATCAGGCGCGCGCTTGGACCCGTCGGCGGCGCGACTTGGACTGACCGGCGCTCCGCGACCCGGGAAAATCCTGCAAGATCCGCGTCCGAAGACGGGTTTGGCTAACGGTGATTAACCGGATTTCCGCCGACCGGTTTACGCCGGTGCAAAGGCTCGCTCGTACCCTTCTCGCCAAGCATCTGGGGACACTGAGTTTGCAATGGCCAACAGCATCTGGACGACCGAAGAATTCACCTGCGCGGGTTGCAGCATGAACTACACCGCGACAAGGGAAGAGCACAGCGAGGCACATTCCGGCAGCTTCAAGTGCAGAATCTGCAGCGGCGTGGTGCACGCATGGTCCGGCAAGCATCACTTCTTCGGCTGGCAAGCCGTGAAGACCAAGCCGCCGGTGTTTGGACGGCGATGGGCGGGAGTTGGGTGGTAGGCCCGCGCGACTGGGTTGCGACAGTCACCGATGGCCCCCGGGACCTCCGCCGTTGCGCCGCTGTCGGCGTACAAGCCGACATCAGGCGAACCACAGGACAAGCAACTATTTTATGGGTACACGGCCTAGCACTACTTTGGCAGATTATTGATTTTGCCGCGTTTTATAGGATTCCCGAATCAATTTTTCAATGATTCATGGGTGGTCGGCTCTTGGAGGGCTGACCATGTCGGGATGGGAAGACGAACTCGAACGCTGGCTGATGCCGTTCTTGGACCGGCTGGGTCATAAGACCCGACAGCGGATGTGTCCTCTGTATGTTGCGGGATTGATCGGTCCTGGCGATCGCAAGAGCGTTCAGCCGATGGCGGAACGCCT